>JALYTS010000095.1 GCA_030854185.1 Actinomycetota bacterium
AGTACGGCTTCCCGTTGACGGACTTCTTGTACAGGCTCGCCACCCTTTAGGTCATACACCATGACAAGATCGAATGCGCTTCGACACGCCGGATCCACGCAGGTCAAACCCACATACACGTCAAGATTAAATCATCAAGATCCAACTAGCCCGGAAACTGGGGCTAGATCCCCGGCCGGCCGCCGGTTGAGCCGTGCCCCGATCACCAGCTCCCTGCGGCCGGTCGGTTCCACAAATTTGGAGAGAGGTAATCGGCGATGAAGTTGGCACCCGTAGTACCCGCCGAGACTGAGACGGCGCCTGCGCCCCGGCTGCGGGGCTACCAGCGGGGTGCAGCCGACCAGAAGTACCCCGCCGGTAGCGGCCTGGCGGTGCACGGAGTGCGAGACGACCTCGGCGGTCGCCTGCGTCAATCCACGGCCCGCCCCCTATTTCGAGCAGCTCGCCGCAACCGTCGACCTGCTCAGCGCTGCACGGGTCGGTGCTGCGCCAGGTCATCGCGCTCGCTGATGAGGCGACCAGGCTGTCGGATGCCCAGATGCGGGAACGGCCTGATCGCATTAGCCGACCGGGCAGGCCGGATCTAGGCTCTCGGCTTCGGACGCTCGGCGACCTGCGGACGTCCCGGTAGCGAAGGGGGAAATCTTTGAATGTCGACGCCATTCCACTAGGTGCGGTAATCATTTCGCTGTTGGCGGTAGTTGCTACTATCTGGCAGGCGTGGTCGGCGAAGCAAAGTGCCGTAGAAGCCAGGGAGCAGGTTGCGGTGATGCGCGAACAGCTCGCAGAGTCACGTTTGAACTTTCAGCAGAGAACTAGTGATTTGTTCGCTGCCATTAGAGAGACTCTTAGCGGAAACGTTCGTGCATCGGA
This sequence comes from Actinomycetota bacterium, assembly GCA_030854185.1. Classification (GTDB taxonomy): domain Bacteria; phylum Actinomycetota; class Actinomycetes; order Mycobacteriales; family Pseudonocardiaceae. The sequence goes on from JALYTS010000095.1 coordinate 874, forward strand.
TGCGGCCTACCGAGGGGAAGGCGTGATCGTAATAACGGTTTCGGAAGAGCTGGATAACAATATCATTGCTCACCTGTCAAACCTGGTGAGCCAGTACGGATATGAATACACGATCGATGTTGAACCGGATCTTATCTGAGTCTGAGTCATTGCAGATTTGGTTTTGCAATGGGACGGACCGACTGACGCCTACGGCGGCCCGCCGGCTACTCGACGGCCGCAATCGGCACGCCGCATGCAAGATCGTCGGTATCGAACCCACTAGCGAACGACCCTGCAATGTAAGGGCGGGTTGGGGATGCGGATCGGTGAGCTACTCGGGTTGCGGCTCAGTGATCTTGACTTCTTGCGTCGGACGGTGCGTGTCGAGCACCAATCCCACAGCGCGACCCGCGAACTGGTGCAACTGAAGTCGGCAGCCTTACGCCGGACCATCCCGCTACCCGCGATGGTCGCTGACGCGCTGGCCGCGCACCTGGCGCAGTACCCGGCAGGCCCAGACATCGAGTGCACCTGCCCGAGCAACGCCGGATGCTCCCGCAGCGCATCGGGTTTGCTGTTCCATACCGCCGGGGGCACCGTGCTGGACCAGGACTACTACGGGCGCCGGATATTCGGGGTGGCTGTACGCCGGGCCGGACTGCCGACCGGCACCACCACCCACGCAATGCGGCAACACCTCGCCAGCGTGCTACTCGCCGCCGGGGAGTCCGTGGTGGCCGTCGCTGAGTGGCTGGGCCACGACAACGCGACGTTGGTACTCGCCGTCCACGGTCACTTGATGGCCAACAGTGAGGACCGGATGCGCAAGGCCATCGACACCGCTTACGGCGCGGCGGCCGATTCTTGTGCCCCCACGGTGCCCCAGAGATCAACGATCATGCTGTGAACAGCGGTTACGGTGCTCAGTTGGTGGTGCTTCAAGAACCACCAACCAGGAAAGTTGGTCATAACGGCCGCCAACCCCCGCCAGCGCGCTGTCGGGGGTTGGCGTTTTGAGACGTCCCGTACCGGGGTTGGTGGCCCTTGAAGAACCAGCAACCTGGGTTACACGGTGACGTCGACGTTGAACAGGCCGGGACCGTTAGCGGACACGAGTGCTTCGCCGGTACCGGATTGGTGGAGGGCGCGGATGGTCCAGTCGCCGGGGGCGGCGAAGAACCGGAACTGCCCAGAGGCCGAGGTCACCACCTCGGCGGTGAACTCCCCGGTGCCGTCGAGCAACCGCACGAAGGCACCTCCGACGGGCTCGCCGGCTGCCCGTACCGTGCCGGTCAGCACGGTGTGCTTGCTCAGATCCGTTCCCGCCGGCAATTCCTGGGTCTGCTGCGGTGCACCGCACATGGCGATCAGGCCCTGCTGCCGAGCTCGATCGGTGCGCCGACCAGCGAACCGTACTCAGTCCACGAACCGTCGTAGTTCTTGACGTCGGAGTAGCCCAGCAACTCGTGCAGGACGAACCAGGTGTGGCTGGAGCGCTCACCGATCCGGCAGTACGCGATGGTCGACTTGCTCTCATCGAGCCCCGCCGCCGCGTACAGCGCTTGCAGGTCGGCGTCGGTCTTGAAGGTGCCGTCCTCGTTGGCGGCCTTGGACCACGGCACGTTCAGCGCGCTGGGGATGTGGCCCGGTCGTTGCGCCTGCTCCTGCGGCAGGTGCGCCGGGGCCATGATCTTGCCGGAGAACTCGTCGGGTGAGCGGACGTCGACCAGGTTCTTGGTGTCGATCGCGTCGACGGCCTCCTGGCGGAACGCCCGGATCGTGGTGTCCTGCTCCTGGGCGGTGTAGCTGGTGGCCGGGCGGCTCACCTCGTCGGTGTTCAGCGTGCGGCCGTCGAGCTCCCACTTCTTGCGGCCACCGTCGAGCAGCTTGACGTCGCGGTGCCCGTAGAGCTTGAAGTACCAGTAGGCGTAGGCGGCGAACCAGTTGTTGTTGCCGCCGTAGAGCACCACGGTGTCGTCGTTGCTGATGCCCTTGTCCGAAAGCAGCTTCTCGAAGGCGCCCTTGTCCACGAAGTCGCGGATCACTGGGTCCTGCAGCTCGGTCTTCCAGTTGACTCTCACTGCACCGGGGATGTGCCCTACGTCGTAGGCGGTGGTGTCCTCGTCGACCTCGACGAAGACAATTCCCTTGGTGTCCAGGTTCTGCTCTGCCCAGTCGGGCGTGACCAGGACGTCTTCGCGGCTCATGCGACAGCTCCTCGTTCTTGAGTTGGCGTTACCCAGGGGTTGGCGTTGCACAGTGGATTGTCGGGGGATTGTCTGGGGATGCTCGCCGGCCGCGCGCACGCAACGGCCGCGGAAGTGACGCAGATCACCCGCCCGGTCAGGTGCTCGGACAGAGGCTGCTGTGCAGCCGGCAGAAATCGACCGCCCGGCGCTTGGTGAGCAGCGAATGCACGCAGCCGAGACTACCGGAGACTCCGCGTCTGCGCCGACCATGATTCCCGGCCCGATTGCCGGACCGGACGTCTCCCCAGCGCTGGCGTGAAGTGGCGTAGGCCGACCGCGACGCCGGCTTGGCGCAGTGAGACGTTGTTCGCGGTGCCTTCCACGACTATCGAGCCGGTCTCCACCCAGATCCTGGTGGGAGTGACGGCGAATGGCAGCCCGCCGGTCTTGACATCGGTGCTCAACGTGCTGAGCAGCGTCTGGCGAGCTGCCCGGGGCAGGCCGACCGCACCGATTCCGGTCACCCGCACATCGCTGGTGGTGATCCGCACCAGCCCACTGGTGAGTGCGATCACGCCGAACGCAACGACCTCGGTGCGCTGGCCGGCGAGGTCGGTGGTCGCCACCATCTTGATCGGCGCGCGGGTTCCCCGGGGAGAATCGCTGGTGGGCGTACCCGGCGGGAGTAGGTCTTTGATCTCCTGATCGGAGGGCTGCTGGATCCGGAGATCTTCAATCCCGATGGCCCGCCCGAGGTCGGTGTCCTTGATCCGGACCTGGCCGTCCACCCTCGCCGCCCGCACCGAATGCAGGTCGCCGGAGATCACCTCGGTCAGTGGTGCATCGACGTCGTGCAGCGTCGCCGCCACGTCGAGGTCGTGCAGCGGATCTGCGGACACCCCTGATGCCTGTACGTCGATGGCGGTGTAGTGGCCGGCCACGGCCTGAGTCAGGAACGGGAAGCCGTTGATTCGCACGGACGGGTCGCTGGCCAGGTGCAGTTGTTGGCGCATCTGTTTGGCCACTGTGTACTCGGCAGCTGCCGCGGCGCCGAAGTCGGCCGCCACGGCCAGCGCCACGATGACCAGCACCGCAATGATCAACTTTCGCACGCAGCCCTACCAATCTGGCTATTTCGTATGGTCCCTGGGATCGGCACGGTATTCTCTCCCAGGACGGGCGGTCGATCGCGGCCCACCGTGGCCCTCCGCCCATGGGGCTTGACGGGCTGGTTACACCGGGTTGGTGACACCGCTGGCCTCCAACGCCTAGGACGGAGCCGGCATGGAGCTTCTGTTGCTCACCGCGGATCCTGACCCGCCCTCGATGCTGCCCGCGCTGTGTCTGTTAGGGCACGGCGTGCGGTCGGCGGCCCCAGAGGTCGCCGCCCTGCTCGACGCCGGACCGTACGATGCGGTGCTGGTCGACGCCCGCACGGACCTCGCGGGTTCGCGAAGCCTGTGCCGGTTGCTGGGATCCACCGGGCTGGATGTGCCGGTAGTGGTCGTGATCAGTGAGGGCGGCCTGGTGACGTTGTCCGCGGACTGGGGCTCCGACGAGATCCTGCTGCCCACCGCCGGCCCGGCTGAGGTCGACGCCCGGCTGCGGCTGCTGGTGGCTCGGCGCGCCACCGAATCCGCCGTGGGTGGCGGCAGCTCGCTGGTGCTCGGCGAGCTGGTGATCGACGAGGCCACCTACACCGCCCGGCTGCGCGGCCGGCCGCTGGACCTCACCTACAAGGAGTTCGAGCTACTGAAGTACCTCGCGCAGCATGCCGGCCGGGTGTTCACCCGGGCGCAGTTGCTGCAGGAGGTGTGGGGCTATGACTTCTTCGGCGGCACCCGCACGGTCGACGTCCACGTGCGGCGGCTGCGGGCCAAACTCGGTCCAGAGCACGAGCAGCTCATCGGTACTGTGCGCAACGTCGGCTACAAGTTCGTCCGCCCGGTCCGCAGCATGAGTTCCCGGGAACGGGCTGAGCAGGAGCGCGCCGCTGAGCATGACGCCGAGGCGGTGGACAGCGATTCAGATCGGGCCGGTCCTCAGCAGGCGCCGGCGCTTTCGGTGCAGCAGAGTTGACCCTGGCGCTGACGTGGCTCGGTCAACCCTCCGACGGGCAGACCACCGCTGCGACGGGCCTGCTGGCCGCCGTCGCGGCCGCGGATGGGGTCGAACCCCTCTCCGAGGCGGCGGTGCTGCGGCTGCACCGTCCCGGGGCCGGCTTCGTGCACCTGCTGGCCCACGACGATACCGGCGCGTTGACCGGATACGGGAGCCTCGACGAACGCTTTGACCGTCGCGCTGCCGAGTTCGCGGTGCATCCAGCCCACCGGCGCCGCGGAGTGGGTGGTGCACTGCTCGCCGCGCTACTGGATCGGGACCGCGGGCCGCTGTGGGTGTGGGCGCACGGCGAGCATCCAGCGGCGCTGCGACTGGCGCAGCGAGCTGGGTTGACCCGCCAGCGGGAACTGTTGCAGTTGCGCCGGGGGCTGGCCGATCCGATCGCGCGCCGAGCCCTGGCCGCGGGGTTGGCGCTGCGCGCTTTCGAGCCGGGCGAGGACGAGGCGGCGGTGGTGCGGGTCAACGACCGGGCGTTCGACTGGCATCCCGAGCAGCGACGGTGGGATATCGGCGAGCTCGTGGTGCGCGAGGCCCAGCCGTGGTTCGACCCGAAAGGATTCCTGCTGGCGGTGGACGCGGCCGGCCGCCTGCTCGGCTTCCACTGGACCAAGGTGCACCCCAACGGCCTCGGCGAGATCTACGTACTCGCGGTGGATCCCGACGCCCAGGGCACCGGACTGGGCGGCGCCCTGACCGTCGCTGGGCTCGCGCATCTGCGCGACCGGGGAGTGCGCCAGGCGATGCTCTACGTCGAGTCCGACAACACCGCTGCCCTGCACACCTACCACAAGCTCGGCTTCACCCACCACCACACGGACGTTGAATTCTTGTCGCTGCGCGACCCGTGAGTGGCGATGCGAGTGATAGCTCACATCGCCACTCACGGGTCGCTGGCCGCAGGGTGGCCAGTGACAAGGAAGCTGACCTGGCGGGCGATCGCGACGGCATGGTCGGCGAAGCGCTCGTAGTAGCGGCCGACCAGCGCGGCGTCCACGGCCGGTTCGACCCCGTGCGACCAGTCCTCGGAGAACAGGATGTGAAAGATCCGGCGGCGCAACGCGTCCACCTCGTCGTCGGCTTGGGCCAGCCGGTGGGCGGACAGCGGGTCCTGGTTCTCGATCGCCGCCGCGGCGTCGCGGGCCAGGCCGGTGGCGAGCACGCTCATCCGGGCGAACACCGGGCGGACCTCGTCCGGGATCGGCACCGTCGGGTGCTTCATGCGCGCGATCTTGGCGATGTGCTGCGCGAGGTTGCCCATCCGCTCGACGTCGCCCACCGCGTGCATGGCCGCGACCACCATTCGCAGGTCGGTGGCCACCGGTGCCTGCAGGACGAGCAGCTTGACGCAGCGCTGGTCCATGTCGCCGCACAGCGCCTTCATCTCGCCTTCACCTGAGATCACCATCTCGGCGAGGCCCAGGTCTGCTTGGCTCAGCGAGGACGAGGCGTTGGTCATCATCTGCCCGGCCATTCGAGCGGCCCTGGCCAGGTCGTCGGTCAGGCTGTTCAGCTCGGCTCGGAAGGTCTCCCGCATTGCCCGAGGGTACGGGGGCGACGCTGCCGGAGCCTCAGCGGTCAGGTGAACCGCAGGTGACAGTATCGACTTCGTGAATGCAAACGGGGCCGCGTGGCCTGTCGAGCGCGCTCACCCGCCGGAATTGGGAAATTCGGCGCCTGCCGGGACTGCGAGATCCATCGGATCGTCCAGCCAGCCATGGGGTAGCACCACGCGGCCGGGTGAGCCCTGGCACCCCCGGGGGCCGTCCGCGTCGGGTGGGAACGGGGCATCGGGGTCCAGCCGGGCCAGCGCGTCGTCCAGTTCGGTGAAGCTGGACACCATGCCCAGCGCGCGCCGCACATCCCCGCCGACCGGGAAGCCGTGCAAGTACCAGGAAACATGTTTGCGCAGGTCACGCAGGCCCTTGTCGGTTCCGAGGTGCTCAGCGAGCAGCCCGGCGTGCCGGCGCAGGGTGGCCGCGACCTGTCCCAGGTTCGGTGGCGTCGGGGCGCGGGTGGCGCTGAAGGCGGCTGCCAGCTCGGCGAACAGCCACGGCCGTCCCAGGCAGCCGCGGCCTACGACAACCCCGTCGCAGCCGGTGTGCTCGATCATCCGGATAGCGTCAGCGGCGGCGAAGATATCCCCGTTGCCCAGCACCGGGATCGACGTGACGGCCTGCTTGAGCGCGGCGATGGCATCCCAGTCGGCGGTGCCCGAGTAGCGCTGCGCGGCGGTGCGTGCGTGCAGCGCGACGGCGGCCACGCCGGCGTCCTGCGCGATCCGGCCGGCGTCGAGGAACGTGCGGTGCTCGTCGTCGATGCCGATCCGGAACTTCACCGTGACGGGCAGGTGCCCGGCGGCCTCGACGGCGCTGCGGACGATCTCGCCGAACAGCGCCCGCTTGTAGGGCAGCGCGGCGCCGCCGCCCCGGCGGGTGACCTTCGGGACCGGGCAGCCGAAGTTGAGATCGACGTGATCAGCGAGGTCGTCGTCGCGGATCAGCTCCACGGCCTTGCGGACCGTCGCTGGATCGACCCCGTAGAGCTGCATCGAGCGGGGCCGCTCCGCAGCGTCGAAACTGATCATTCGAAAGGTGCCGGGGTGCCGCTCCACCAGGGCCCGACTGGTGATCATCTCGCAGACGTACAACCCGGCGCCGTGCTGTGACATCGTAGATTCGCGGCACAGCCGTCGGAACGCCACGTTGGTGATCCCGGCCATCGGTGCGAGCACGACCGGCGGGTCGACCCGGTAAGGACCGATCCGTAGCGGCGTTGGCGCGGCAGGCACGTTCCACATCATCCCTCCTGCGCCAGATCGTCGTCGACGTACCTCGGGTCATGCAGTGTCACTACATCAAATGAGGTACCCTGGGACGGTTCCTACATCTGTGGTTCACCAACCGTGAGGGGTTGCCTGCGTCCAGGACGGGAGTAACGTTACCGGCGCATTGATTTGGGGACTGACGCATGCCGTGCCACGGAAGATGGAGACCACGATGACCGCCATTCAGGCGCCGCCCGCGACCGATGCCCCCCAGGTCCTTACGAAAAAATTACCTGGACGCATCATGGTAGCTGTCACGGCACTTCTCATGGCCATCGCCGGGGTTACTCTGGTGTCCACGAACAGTCATGCCTCGGGCCCGTCTGATCGCACTGTCCTCGCCTGTGGCGACGCACCCGGTCTGTGTCCCAGCCCGCCGGGTCCCGCTCATTCGGATTCTTCTCCTTCGGGTTCCCATCCGAATAGCGCCGTCAACACGTGGCTGTAACGTAAGGAAGTCCGTATGAGGATTCCGGGTTGGATGTCACCGGGCTGGATACCACGGAGCATCCCTACGCCACTGTCGGTGAAACAGGACGTGCTCCTCATTTCGGCGCTTTTTACTTTTAACTGCATTAGTTTTTCCGCCTGGCCTCAGCTAGGGCGGGTACCGACCAGCCCATGGCTGGTGCTCGAGTGGTTGTTCGGCCTGGTCATGCTCGTACCTCTCGTCTGGCGAGACAGCGCGCCGATGACTGTCTTCGCCACAGAATGTGTACTTACCGTGGTCTCATGGCCGATCATGCCTCATTACATCCCTGCGGTAGGTGTTCCGGTTGCGCTGTACGCAGTCTCTGCCCATCGCGGCATAAAGCTCTCATTGCCGGCCTTGCTGATCTCCTTCATTCCCAACGGACTCGCCGCCGACGCGGCATTCAGGGCTTATCCTGACCACGCAGCCGCAATGAGCGTATTCGTGAACAACGGAATATTTTTCGCCGTCGCGGCCTGCTGGGCGTGGGGTTTTGGTCGCGTGACGCAGGCCACCCGTCGACGTATTCAATACCTGGAAGGCGAGCGAGAATCGGCCCGGGAAGCCGACGTGTTGGCTGCGGAGCGGCGAAGAATCGCCCGAGAACTGCACGACATCGTCTCCCACGCGGTGACTGTGATCGTGCTGCAGGCCGCCGGGGCGGCCCGAGTCGCAGAAACCGACTTCGCTCAGGTTACCCGGTCGCTGGGACACATCGAGACCGCGGGTAAACAGGCGATGGCCGAACTGCGACGCCTTCTCGGGGTCTTGGCGGACAGCGATCCGGCTAGCGACGCGCTGGGCATCGACGGGCTCAAGCCGCAGCCCGGACTGGCGGATCTGCCCGATCTCCTCAGCTCATTACGCGACACCGGGATGCCGGTATCCTTGCAGGATACCGGAACACGGCGGGAGCTGGACTCGAGCCTGGACCTGACCGCATACCGGATCGTGCAGGAAGGCTTGGTCAACGTTCTCAAACACGCCGGCAAGGACGCGAAACCGCGCCTGGGGCTTGTCTGGAAACCCCAGAGTCTGCTCATCCAGATCGAGAATGACATGAACCTTCCTGCGGTGCATGGTTCCACGACTCACGCGCAAGCGCTGTCCGGCGGTCGCGGACTGGTGGGCCTGCGCGAACGAGCCCACGCGGCCGGTGGTGACCTCGAGGCTGGACCCTGCAAGGGTGGGTACCGGTTGACGGCCACCATCCCGTTCTCGACACCTGTGGTCTCGTCGGTTACGCGCGGCTCCAGCCAGAGCCGCGGGGATCAAGGGAAAGTGCCAGTGTGATCAGAGTTGTGATAGCCGATGACCAGCCGCTCGTCCGAGCGGGCATCAGCATGCTGGTCAACGCGGAACAAGACATCGATGTCGTCGCGGAAGCCGTCGACGGGCAGGATGCCCTCGTCCAGATCCGCGCCCAGCGCCCGGACGTGGTCCTGATGGATGTTCGCATGCCGGGAACTGACGGTGTCGTCGCGACCCGCGTGGTGATCGAGGAGGGCCTGACCGCGCAGAGCGGCGAGCTCGTCCGGGTGATCATCCTCACGACCTTTCACCTCGATGACTACGTCCACGCCGCGCTGCGCGCCGGAGCCTCGGGTTTCCTGCTCAAAGATGCCGCTCCTGCCGAGATCGCCACTGCGATCCGTGCGGTCGTCGCCGGCGAGGCGTGGTTGGATCCCGCCGTCACCCGCCGGCTCATCGACGACTTCGCCGCCCGACCCGAGCAGGACACTCCCACCCCAGCGGAGATGGCTCAGCTGACCCGTCGCGAGCGGGAGGTGCTCACCCATCTGGCCCGCGGCCTGTCCAACGCCGACGTCGCTGAACAGCTGTTCATCAGCGAAGCCACCGTGAAAACCCACCTCGCCCGGGTGATGGCGAAACTCAACGTCCGGGAGAAAGCGCAAGCGGTAGCCGCCGCCTACCAGACCGGGCTCGTCACGCCCTCGACCCCCCGGCCACGGTCGACTCAGTAACGTCGACCCAGTAGCGTTATGGCCCCATGACGTTGGCCGCGCTGCTCGGCCGCGCCGTCCGGGCGGTCGCCTCGGATATCACGCCACTGCGCGAGTCCGTCGCGTTCCGGAGGGTCCTGCTGGTCCAAGCCGTGCTGGCGATCAACCGGGTCGGCGTCCTGTTCGCGTGCGTTGCCGTGCAATCGGCGTTCGCGGCGGTCGACTCGCCCACCCGGCGCGCGATCATCCCGCAGCTGGTGCGGACCGAGAAGCTGCCGGCGGCCAACACGTTGGCCTACGGAACGACCCAGCTCGCGATCATCGTCGGGCCGCCGCTGGCCGGGGTGGCCGTAGGTGCCGGCGGTTGCGGTGATCGTGACCCTGCTGGGTGGGGCCATCGGTCGGGTACACCGCCACGGGCTCGGCGTGGTGCTGTCGATCGGGGTATGGGGCCTGGCGATCACGCTGTTCGGGCTGACCTCGACGTTGTGGCTGGGGCTGGTGATGCTCGCCTTCGCCGGCGCGGCGGACACCGTCAGCGCGGTCTACCGCTCGACGATCCTGCAGGTCGCCACGCCAGCCGGGATGCAGGGTCGCCTGCAAGCCGTGTTCATCGTGGTGGTCGTGGGCGGTCCGCGTCTCGGGGACCTCGAATCAGGCGCCGTGGCGACCGCGTTCACCCCGCGGGTGTCGGTCGTCTCCGGCGGGCTGGCCTGCCTCGCCGGCATCGGGCTGCTCGCGCTGGCCGGCCGCCCGCTGGCTCAGCGGCGCTGCTTTGTTTGGAGCGATTACCAGATCTTGACGCGTTGGTCAGCGGGGCGGAAGAGTTTGTCGCCTTGCTTGACGCCGAAGGCCTGGTAGTACTCGGGCAGGTTGCTGACGACGCCGTTGGCGCGGAACTCAGTGGGACTGTGCGGATCGCTCAGCAGCTCCGCCCGCAGTTCCTTGTCCCTGGTCTTGCCGCGCCACACCTGCGCCCAGCCCAGGAAGAAGCGTTGCTCGCCGGTGAATCCGTCCATCACAGCAGCCGGTCGACCGCCGAGCGAGAGCTGGTAGGCGCGGTGAGCCACGGTGAGACCGGACAGGTCGGCGATGTTCTCGCCCAGCGTCAGCTCGCCATTGATGTGTTCGCCGGGCAGCGGCTGGTAGGCTGAATACTGCGCGGCAAGGGCGGTGGTCCGGGCTGTGAAGCGCTGCACGTCCTGCGGGGTCCACCAGTCCCGGAGGTTGCCGGTCCCGTCGAACTTGCGACCCTGGTCGTCGAACGCGTGGCTGATCTCGTGACCGATCACCGCACCGATCCCACCGTAGTTGACTGCGTCATCAGCCTTCGGATCGAAGAACGGCGGCTGCAGGATTGCGGCCGGGAACGTGATGTCGTTCCGTGTCGGGTCATAATAGGCGTTGACGGTCTGTGGCGTGGTCGACCACTCGTCGCGGTCTACCGGCTTGCCGAGTTTGTCGACGTTGCGCTGGTATTCGACCTGGGACGAGCGGATCACGTTGCCCACCAGATCGTCACGGGCGACCCGCAGCTTCGAGTAGTCCTTCCACTTGCTCGGATAACCGATCTTCACGGCGAGCTTGCTGAGTTTGTCCTTGGCCTGCACCTTGGTCGCGTCGCTCATCCAGTCCAGGCCGTCGATGGACGTGTGGTAGGCGTTGATCAGCGTGCCGACCAGGGCGTCGATCCGCTGCTTGGCCGCAGGCGGAAAGTACCGTTGCACATATCGCTGGCCGAGTAGATCTCCCATTGCGCCGTCGACCGCCGCGACCCCTCGCTTCCAGCGTGGTCGATTTTCCTGCTGCCCAGCCAGATCGCGGCCGTGGAACTCGAAGCGCGCCGTGGTGAAGTCGTTGCTCAGGTCAGGCGAGAGGTCGTCGATGACCTTGAACTTCAGGTACGACTTCCAGTCTGCCAGTGGCACGCTGGTCAGGGCGGCGCCCAGGGCGGTGAAGAAACTGGGCTCGCTGACGACGAAATCGCCGGCGTGCACGCCCGCCGCGTCGAGGTAGGTCTTCCAGTCCAGGCCCGGTGTGCGCGCAGTGGCATCGGCGACGGTGAACTTGTTGTAGGCCGCCGTCGCGTCGCGGTCTTGCACGGCGGACCATTGGACCTGAGCCAGACGGTTCTCCACCGTGACCGCCTGGCCGGCCGCGGTGTCCGGATCGGCGACGCCGGCCAGACCCAGCAGGCGCGCGGCGTAGGCCCGGAGCTGGTCGCGAGCCGTCACGAACTGCGGGCCTGTTTTGAGGTAGTAGTCCCGGTTGGGCAACGTGAGGCCGCTTTGCGCGACGTAGGTGATGTACGCAGAGGTGTTGCGGGCGTCCTGGTCGATGGACAGCGAGATGGGGCCGGGAGTGCCGTCCGGGGCACTCGCGCCGAGGTACCGGACGACGTCCGCGGGGCTGGCGACGGCATCAATGCGGTCCAGCGACGCCTTCAGCGGAGCGCCCCCGAGAGCGTCGAGCCGGGCGGTGTCCAGGAAGCTCGCGTAGAAGTCGCCGATCTGCTGGTCCGGCGAGCCGGCGGCGCCGTGCCGGGCCGCGCTGTCCTCGACGATCGCGCGAAGGTGCTGTTCGGTCTGGTCGGCCACCATGTCGAAGGCGCCGTAACGGGTTCGGTCGGCCGGGATCTGGGTGGTGCGCAGCCACTGACCGTTGGCGAAGGTGAACAGGTCATCCTGGGGGCGCACCTGACGGTCGTATCCGGGTAACCGCAACCCGGATCCCAGCGTCGCCGGCGGCGCGCCCGCGCACGCTGTCACGGCCAACGCCAGCGCCGTCGCGAGCACACCAAAACGCCACCAAGATCGAGTCAACTGATTCCCCCAGCGAAGATGTCGTGATCGGCCCGACCATAGAACCAGACAGGTGAGAACAGCATGACGTCACGGGGCGCCGACGTGGCCGCACGCAGCGGATAAGGCTAGCGTCTTCCGGCATGCCGCTGAGCCCCCGTTTCCGGCGCGTCGCTGCGCTGGAGAGGCGCTTCGTGAACCGGGAGAGCGCGCTTGCGGCCTTCACCGACGAGCTGAGCCGGGTAGCTGATCGGCCGCGGGTGCTCAATGTCGTCGGCGTGGGTGGTATCGGCAAGTCCCGGCTGTTGCGCGAGCTGCGCAACCGGGCCGCCGCGTCCGACGGGTGCCGTACGGCGGTCTTGGACCTGCAGGTCCCGGCGATGCGGCAACAGGAAAATGCGTTAGCCGTACTGCGCACCGAGTTCGGCCGCCAGAAGGTGTCCTTCGACCGGTTCGACATCGCCTATGCGGTGTTGTGGCAGCGTCTGCACCCGAACCTGCGGATCACCCGCCGAGATCTGCCGTTCCTGGCCGAGAGCGAAGTCCTGACCACGATCTTGGATGATGCCGCGGGCGTGCCGGTGTTCGCGACGGCGATCGGGTTGCTCAAGCTCGCCGAACGGGCGACCTCGTGGATGCGGCGCAAGCGGGCGGTGCAGGCCGACGAGGTGCTCCGGATGCTCGACGAGCTGGAGAACACCGAGGTGCTCGACGCGGTGACCTACTTGTTCGCTGAGGATCTGCGGGCTGCGAGTCTGGGACGGCCGTTCGTGGTTTTCGTGGATGCCTACGAGGCACTGGTTCCCACCCCGGTTCGGACCGGGCGGGCCGGTGCCGCTGACGTCTGGCTGCGCGATCTGATCAGCCAGCTCGGCATGGGTCTCGTGGTGGTCGCGAGCCGGGAACCGCTGCGCTGGCAGACCCACGACACCGAATGGGCTCAGGTGATCCGGGACTGTCCGGTGGGCGGGCTGCCGGCCGCGGCGCGCCTGGAACTGCTGACTGAGGCGGGCATCGTGGATGCGGCCGAGCAGCGGGCGATCGCTCGCGCCAGCGAGGGCCTGCCGTTCTACCTGCATCTGGCGATCGACACCGGTGCATCATCGGGTTGCAAGGACGTGACGGTGGTGTCGTCGGAGGAGATCCTGCAGCGTTTTCTGCAGCACGTTGCCGTCACCGAGGTGCGGGGCCTGGAATTGCTGAGCATCGCCCGCATCTTCGACTTCGAAATCTTCAAGGCGCTGGCTGGTGCGTTCGAGCTGCCGTCGGATCGGATGACCTGGGAATCGCTGACGGCCTACTCCTTCGTCTATCCAGCCGGGGACGGCGAGTGCCGGTTGCATCAGCTCATGGCTGCTGCGCTGAGGGAACGGTTGTCGCCGCAGGTGGTCGGCGATGCGCACGTGCTGCTGCGCAAGCTCTGGGACCGCCGCACCCTCCAGGACGGGACCGTCGCTGATGTTCGCGGATTCCGGGAGGCCGTATACCACGGGGTGCGGGCAGGTTCGATGCCAGCTGACGAGATCCTGGGCTACGCCGACCGGGCGGTCCGCTATGGCGGCAAGCAGGCCGCCGACGGGATGGCCATCGACCTGCAGGAATACCTCGAAGGCGGAGCGCACCCGGAGCTGTTTATCACCTCTCAGTGCCTGGCGGCGGAGGCTGCGATCCTCATGGGCGACGCTCCCACCGCCAGCCTCATCGCCGCCGCAGGATCCTGGCCGGATCTGGAACGGCGAGCTGACGCCCGGCTGGCGATCGCCGCGGCGCACGCCCGTCGCATTTCCGGGGATACCACTGCAGCTGGACGGCTTTACGACGCCGTCTGGCGCCACCACGGCGGTCCGGCCCGGCACACCGCCGGTGTGTGGGTTGCCGATATCCACATGTGGCAGGGCCGCTTCGCCACCGCCTTTGCGCTGTGCCGCGAAATCCTCGATTCTGGTGACCCTGGCGAGTTGGAGCTCCAGGGCGACGTCCTGCGGCTGATGCATCTCGGCTACCGGTTTCACCTGGACTTCGATGCCGCCGCTGCCACCTTGCACCGGGCTCGCGACTGCTACCAGCGGTTGGGCTCTGTCGTAGGGTTGGCCAACATCGCCACCAACCAGGTTGAGCTGTCCGCATGGACCGATCCTCCGATCGCGCTCGCCGCCGCACCAGCCGCGCTGGAGGCCCAGCATGAGTTGGGCGCCCTGCACGAGCTCGGTAAGACCCACACTGCGATCGCGATCGCCCAGATGCGCCTGGGTGACGAATCCGATGCCGCCGCCTCATTCGAAACCGCCTGCACCTACCTCAAGCGCGCCCGGTACCGGTCCGGGCTGGCCCGCGCCGAGTTCTTCCGCGGTTTCCTGCACGCCCGCCAAGACCACCCCGACCGGGCCATCGCCTCCCTCACCTGGGCGGTGGATGAGTTCGTCGCCGCCGAGGTCTACCCGAGCCTGATCGTCCTGGCCGCCCAGGCACTCGACCACCTTGGCCTCGCCGACCTCCACATCACCCAAGCCGCCGATGCTGCGCGGGCTCGGATCGAACCTCTCGATTCGATCACTAACCTCCAACAACGCGCTGCAGAATTGATCACCGCAATGCTCCGGGGGGGGGTGACCCTGCCGTGGCAGGACCTCTATGCCACCGGCGCGGCGAAGCTGGGAGCGGCCGCTGGTTATTACAACAAGAACGTCCGTGTCGATACCCCCAGCGGCGCTGTCAACGTCCGCATTCCCATCCACGGTGCCGATACCATGGACCTGCGGCTTTGGCGCGAAGAAGAGATTCTCCCCGCGATCACCCCCTATATCCGCCACGCTCCCCGCCTGCTGCACGCCAGTGACGAGCCCCGCTACCAAATCCACGAATTCATTGACGGATCAGTCCTTAATACGATTGCTCCCCGCGGTGTCCCCGTCCCGTCGCATGTTCCTGCCGATGTCGTACGGCTTCTCACCGAACTCACCACCATCCCGGGCGATGAGCTCCCAGCCATCCCTGCGGACTGGCCGCACGGTGACGACACGGTCACCTTCGGTCGGCGCCTGTCCGAGCTGACCGAGCAGGTCTACGCGACCTATCGGGACCAGTACGGCCCGCAATTCCTGGCTTTCGGCTTTCCCGCCGACCCTCTCCGGTATGTCGAAGCGGCCTGGGTCTCGCTCGCCCGGCGGCCACTGGTGTGCGTCCACTCCGACATCCATCGCAAGAACATGATCATCAAGGATGGGGCGAGTTACTTCCTGGACTGGGAACTCGCCCTGTGGGGCGACCCCGTTTACGACCTCGCCGTCCATTTCCACAAGATGGGCTACACGGCCGCCGAACGCGACCACGTTCTGCAGCTCTGGCAGGCGGCGCTGCGACCGGAGCACATCGCAGGTTGGGAACATGACCTGGACATCTACCTCGCCCACGAGCAGATAAAATCCGCCATTGTCGACACCGTTCGCTACTCTCAGGCCTTCGTCGACCCCAGCTATGCCTCCGAACCCGGTCACGTACTGGTCGACAAACTCACCGTCAAGCTCAACAACGCCTACCGGCGCTGGGGCATCACCGATCGGATGGACGCCGCCATTATCGAAGCACGGCTACGCGACTGGGCCGAGCGACGCTGAGAACCGCCGTCAGTCATCGGGTACCCTCTTGCGTAGTACCTCGCTGGTACCTACATCGGAGGTGGCAGGGTGGGCAGCCGGTCATCGTGACGCGACGGGGGCGCCCGGTCGCGGTGCTCTCCGCGATCGACGCCGAAGAGTTCTATGACTACGTGCTTGCCCACTCCCCGGAGTTCGTGGCCGGACGCAAGGCCGCCGAGGAGCGCTTCGCCCGCGGTGAATACGGGGCGTCCCTTGATGACGTGGTCGCCGAACTGGATGCCGACGACAACCCGGACTCGGCGAGTGCCTGAGGTCCGGATCGAACGAGCAGCAAGAAAAGATCTCAAGCGTATCGGCCCCGGTCCCGAGCGCAATCGCATCGTCGCTGGACTGCGCCGGCTCGCTGAGGATGCTCCCAACCTCGACATCAAGACCATTGCTGGCGCGGCGCCCGGCTGGTTTAGGCTGCGCATCGGCGAGTATCGGATCTGTTACTACCGAGCCCGCTACGACGGCTCAGACGGACCAGCCACGATCCATGCCGTCGAGCGGATTGCGCCCCGCGGCGCATTCGACGCCGCAGCCGTGTCACTGCCCGAGCAACGCTGACACCCACCATCGGCTCAGTAGTCTGCGCCGATCACCGGTGGCGCGGTGGGCGGCAGCTCTCCGACGATCGCGTTCGAGTCCTCGGGGATGAGGTACTTGCGCTGGTGTTCGCGGTCCCGCTCGCCTTGCCGGCCGGGGGCGCCACCGAAGGGTTGCCCGCTTCCGGCCTCGCCGGCGCCGCGGGTGGCGGCCGCTGAGCCGATGCTGCCCGGGCC
>JALYTS010000096.1 GCA_030854185.1 Actinomycetota bacterium
GCATCGCAACATCACACAGATCTTGAAACGGCCGTGCAGGTCGCCCAGGTCGGAAGTTGAAGCGCATGGTTGACCTGTGGTTGAGGTCGTACCTGGGCCTTACCTGGGCCAGTCGATGTGTCCTTTCGTGGCGAAGTCAGCCCACGCGGTGTGCACGGTGCTGGCGAGTTGTTGTGGGGGATTTGGCCCGGTCAGTAGGTGCATCTTCGCGTCGTCCAGATGTCAAGAACGAAGGGGATCTCGAGCGCGTGGCAGGCACCGAGGAGCCCGTGGTACTGCGGGGAGCGCCGGGCGAACTCGTACATGTAGGTGACCGAGGCCAACTCGGCGCGCGCTTCGGCCAGCCGGATGGCGGGGATGCGGTAGTACCAGTCGCCCTGCAGGAGCGCTAGCGGGTCGCCCGTGCTCGCGCCGGGGTGTGCAGCGCGGTAGACGGTCAGGGCCGATTCGACCGGGAGTCCGTAGTCCGCCAGGGCTTGGGCCAGGACCTCGTCGGTGATCTTGCTGAGCGCGCCAGTGGGCACCAGGGACAGCCGCCCCTCCTCGGTGTTCGTGCCGACCAGGACGTCGATATCCGCGCCGGCTCCGGCGACGATGCGCTTCCCGCGTTGGCGCGACGCCGAGCTTCTTCGCGAGATCCTGGCCAGTCTGCTGCGCGGTCTCGGCCGAGGGCACCTGATGCGCGGCCCCGCTTTCCATGATGCCTCGCCGGAAACAACCCCATGGCACGGGGCGTGGTGATCAGCAGCTGGCCCCACCGGACGTGGTCACCGCCGCCTACGCCGCCACCGTGCGCGCCCAGACGGCCATCCTGAACCAACGCACCTGTCTTGAACCAAACGATCACTGGGGCTTGGGTAGATTTTGCACGTGTTGGAATCCGAAGCGGCCTTTGATGCACAGGTGGCCGTGGGCGACGCTGTGGTCGGCCGGCGAGGTGACGTTGACGATGTTGCCCTGTTGGACGTGCAGTTCCAGGTTGCAGCCGACGCCGCAGAACGAGCAGATCGTGGTGGTGACGGTCTCCTCGTGGGGGTGCCAGTCGTCGGCCTCGCGGAGTTCGTGCTCGCGCACTGATTTGAGGGCCCCGGTGGGGCACACGCCGATGCAGTTGCCACAGTAGACGCAGGCCGAGTCGGGCAGCACATTGTTGAACTCGGTGGCGATCCGGGCGTCGAACCCGCGCCCAGCGGCGGAGATCGCGAAGGTGAACTGGGCGTCGGCCCCGCAGGCCTTCACGCATTTGTAGCACATGATGCACCGGGAGTAGTCGCGCACATAGAGATCGTTGTCGATCTTGATCGGCTGCGCGACGGTCTCCGCGGTCGTGCCGTCGGGGGGGTGGTGGTGCCCGGGGTGGCGGGTGTCGCGGTCTCCCTCGGCGGCGGGTGGGGCGGGCGGTCCGTAGCGGCCGGCGTCGACGCCGTATTCGGCCATCCAGCGGTGGCTATCGGCGTTTGCTTGGGACATGTCAACCGAGGAGGCCAGTAGCTCCAGCACCATCCGTCGGCTGTGCCGCACCTTCTCCGAGTCGGTCCTGACGACCATGTCGTCCTCGACGGTTCGGGCGCACGAGGGCACCAGCACTCGGGAGCTCTCGACCTCGACCACGCACACCCGGCACGCGTTGATCGGGTTCAGGTTCGGCGCCCAGCACAGCGTCGGGGTGTCCGACGCGCCGCTGGCGCGGCACGGGAGCTCGCTGCGGTGTTCGTTCAGCGCGTCGAGAATCGTGAAGCCCTCCGGCACCCGGACCTCGACGCCGTCGAGCGTCACGGTCATCATCCGCCGGATCTGGCCGAGCATCACGGTGCTGGAGATGGGCATCAGCCGTGCGCCTTCCCGTTGCGGGGGCCGTCAGTGGACCCCATCGCGTCGAGCAGGCCGAGCTCAAGCGCGGACTGCACCGCGGCCGGGGCGGTGTGCCCGAGGCCGCAGATCGACGCGTCCTGCATGACCCGGGCCAGGTCGGTGAGCAGCGCGAGCTCGGTCTTCCGGGAGCCCAGGGGCGCGCCGCGGGCCAGCCGGGCGAGCGCTTCCTCCTGGCGGACGGTGCCCACCCGGCAGGGCACGCACTGTCCGCAGGACTCGTCGCGGAAAAACGCCGCGATCCGGCGCAGCGTGCCGGTCAGGTCGGCGGTGGTGTCGAACGCGAGCACCACCCCGGAGCCCAGCGTCGCGCCGATCTCCCGGGAGCCCTCCAGGGTGAGCACCACGTCGAGCTGGTCGGGCATCACGAAGCTACCGGCCGCCCCGCCGAGCAGGATCGTGCGCAGCTCCCCGGTGGTGCCACCGGCCAGGGTCAGCAGCTCGCGCAGGGTGGCGCCGAACCGGACCTCGTAGACACCGGGCACGGCCACCGCGCCGCAGACGCAGAACAGCTTCGACCCGGTCGAGCGCCCCCCACCGATCGCGGCGAACCCCGGCCCGCCCTCGGCGAGCACCTCGAGCACGTTGTACAGCGTCTCCACATTGTTGATCACTGTGGGTTTGCCGAACAGGCCCTTGACCGACGGGAACGGCGGTTTGTTGCGCGGTTCGCCGCGGTAGCCCTCGATGGAGTTCAGCAGCGCCGTCTCCTCACCGCAGATGTAGGCCCCGGCGCCTCGACGCAGCTCAATGTCGAACGCGAAATCCTCGCCCATCACGTCCGGACCCAGGTAGCCGCGCCGCCGCGCCGCTTCGATCGCGTTCTGCAAGCGCCGGGTCGCCAGCGGGTACTCGCCGCGAATGTAGAGGTAGCCGCGCTCGCAGCCGGTGGTGTACCCGGCGATCGTCATGGCCTCGATCAACCCGAACGGGTCGCTTTCCATGAGCACCCGGTCCTTGAACGTGCCGGGTTCGGACTCATCGGCGTTGCACACGAGGTAGTGCGGACGCTCCGGCGCCTTGGCTACCCCGTCCCACTTCACACCGGTCGGAAACGCCGCTCCGCCGCGGCCGGTGAGCGAGGAGTCGGTGACCTCGGCGATCACGCGAGTCGGGCCGAGGTCGACGGCGCGACGCAGGGCCGTGTAGCCGCCGTGTGCGCGGTAGTCGTCCAGGCTGGTCGGGTCGACGACGCCGATCCGACGCAGCAGCCGCAGCTCGCTGGTCCGCGGCGGCTCACCCGGGGTCGAGCCGGTACCCAGCGTGTGTTCCAGCGCGGTGCCTGTCTGGGGTGCCGAGCGGCGGGTGTCGGCGAACGCGAGGTCGGCCTGCCCGGCGTCGGTGGCGGCGGCCGAGTCGGCCCGGCCCAGTGCCGCGTCCAGCACCTCAGCGGCCTGTGCGGGGGCGCGGCTGAAGTCGGGTTCACCGGCCAGTTGGAACAGCACCGCGGGGGCCCGCTCGCACAGCCCCAGGCAGGGGCTGCGCACCCAACAGACCTCCTCGCCCGCCGCCTCGGCACCGAGGGTCTCGGCCAGTGACGCCGCGATCTCCTCGCCACCGTAGGGGCCGCAGGCGATGTCGTCGCACACGTGCACCACCCGCGGGGCCCTGGGCTCGGTGGAGAACATGGCGTAGAACGTGGCCACGCCGTAGACGTCGGCAGGCGGCACTGAAAGCCGCAGCGCGACGTGGTTCAACGCTCCCGCGCTGAGCCGGCCGACCGCGTCTGAGACCGCGTGCAGCACCGGCAGCAGCAGATGCCGCCGCCCGCGGGCGGCGTGCCCGGCGTCGGAGAAGTGCGCGCTGCGGTCGCCGGCTGCGCCCAGCCCCCGGCCGCCGCCCAATAAGGCATCCAGCAAGGAGTCCAGGGCGGAGTCGACGGCCTCCCGCTCCTGCGGGGTGGGGGTGGCGGAAGAGAGCCGAAGATCCATGTGTGTCCGGCTGTCCCTACTGCGCGGCGATCGGGCGCGGTGCCGGGGCCGTTGCGTCGGCGAGTTTCTCGATCCGGACCGCGGTGGCCTTGAACTCCGAGGTGCCGGACTTGGGGTCCCACGCGTCGTTGGTGATCAGGTTGGTGTCCACCTGCTCGGAGAAGTGTGGGGTGAACGACGCCAGCCCGGGTCGCAGGCTCGGGTCGAAGGCCACCGGCGCCTGCACCGCGCCGCGCCGGGACACCACCCGGACCCGCTCCCCGTCGGCGATGCCCAGCCGGTCAGCGTCGGCCGCGTCGATCCGCAGCGCCTCGCGACGGCGCAGCGGCGAGACATATCCACCGGTCTGCACCCCGGAGTTGAAGGCGTCCAGCAGGCGGACCGTGGTCAGCCGGATCGGGAATTCCTCGGTCAGCTCATCCACCGGCGGCACGTGCTCTACCGGTATGAACGGCGCGGCCGGGCCGCGGGTAGCCGGGTCGGCCGCCCACAGCCGGGTGTGCATCAGCGGCGTGCCCGGGTGGTCCTCGGCTGGGCAGGGCCACTGAAGCCCGCCCAGCGCGTCCAGCCGCGGGTAGCTCATCCCAGCGTGCCAGTTCAGCGACAGCGACCGCAGCTCGTCCCAGACCTGCTCGGCGGTCGGCCGGCCCCAGTCGTGGCCCATCCGCTCGGCGATCGCACACATGATGTGGGTGTCGGGCCAGGCCTGCCCCGGTGGGTCGATCGCTTTGCGGACCCGCTGCACGCGCCGCTCGCTGTTGGTCACGGTGCCCTCGTACTCACACCAGTCAGCGGCGGCCGGCAACACGACGTCGGCCAGCTCGGCCGTCGCGGTGCGGAAGATGTCCTGTACCACCAGATGGTCCAGCCCAGTGAGCATCTGCCTGGCGTGCTTGGCGTTCGCCTCGGACTCTGCCGGGTTCTCCCCGGTGCAGTACAGCGCCCGTAGCTCCCGACGCTCCATCGCCTCGAACATCTGCGACAGGTGCATCCCGGGCTCGGGTGAGATCCTGGCACCCCAGGCAGCCTCATAGCGGGCCCGCGCCGCGTCGTCGGCCAGGTCGTACCCGCCCGGCAGCTTCGCCGGGATCGCGCCCATGTCCCCGCCGCCCTGGACGTTGTTCTGCCCGCGTAGCGGGCACAGCCCCGAGCCGAACCGCCCGACGTGCCCGGTCAGCAGCGCCAGGTTGATCAGCGCGAACACGTAGTCGGCGGCATTGTGGTGCTCGGTGATGCCCAACGTCCAACACAGCTGCGCCCGATCGGCCCGGCCGTAGGCGTGCGCCAGCCCGCGGATCAGCTCAGCCGGCACCTTGGTGATCTCCTCGGCGCGGGCCAGAGTGTACGGCTCGACCGTACGCCGGTAGTCCTCGAACCCGGTGGTCGCCCGGTCGATGAAGGCCCGGTTCTCCAGCCCGGCGGTGATGATCTCCCGGCCGATCGCGTTGGCCAGTGCGATGTCGGTGCCCACGTCCAGCCCGAGCCAACCGTCAGCCCACTGTGCAGTGCTGGTACGGCGCGGGTCGACGGTGTACATCCGGGCGCCGGCCTTGATGCCCTGCAACACATGATGGAAGAAGATCGGGTGCGTCTCGCGTGCGTTGGAGCCCCACAGCACGATCAGGTCGGCCTGCTCGGCCTCGATGTAGGAGCTGGTGCCACCACCGGCACCGAACACAGTCGTCAGACCGACGACTGAGGGAGCGTGTCAAGTTCGGTTGCAGCTGTCGATGTTGTTGCTGCCCATCACCACCCGCGCGAACTTCTGCGCGGTGTAGTTCATCTCGTTGGTGGCCTTCGAGCAGCTGAACATGCCGAACGCCTCACCCGGCACCCCTCGCAACCCCGCCGCCGCCCGGTCCAGCGCCTCGTCCCAGCTCGCCGGACGCAACACCCCGCGCTCCCGAACCAGCGGCTCGGTGATCCGGACGTGTCGTGGACGGCGCATCGCTGGTCTCCTCCGTCACAAGTGCCAGTCTGATCTATGTCAGTCTGGTGCAGACACGATTATCGTAGGTCGGTCCCCTGGAAGGCGGTAGCCGATGGGCCGCTTGACGGTACGCCGACAGGTACTGCGGTTCGGCAGTGACGGGGACCGTCGCTGGCTGGACAGCCTCGCCGTCGAGGAACCACTGGAGCTGCGGGTGGACGGCAGGGCGCTGACCGTCACTATGCGCACGCCGGGGCACGACGTCGAACTCGCGCACGGGTTCCTGCTCACCGAGGGCGTCCTCGGCTCGGCCGCCGACATCGCCACGGCCCGCTACTGCGACTCCTTCGACGACCACGGCCACAACACCTACAACGTCCTCGACATCGTGCTGGCCCCCGGGGTGGACCCGCCGGACACCGGGGTCGAGCGCAGCTTCTACACGACCTCGTCCTGCGGGACATGCGGGAAAGCCTCGCTGGACGCGGTGCGGCTCAAAACCCGCTTCTCGCCCGCCGGTGACCCGATGACCCTGTCGCACTCGCTGCTCACCGGGCTACCCGACACGCTGCGCCAGGCCCAGCGGGTGTTCGACTCCACCGGCGGGCTGCACGCGGCCGGCTTGTTCACCGATACCGGGGAGCTGCTGATCGCCCGGGAGGACGTGGGCCGGCACAACGCCGTGGACAAGGTCCTCGGCTGGGCGCTGCTCAACGGGCAGGTGCCCGCCGCCGGGACCGTGCTGATGGTCTCCGGCCGTGCGTCGTTCGAGCTGGTCCAAAAGGCCGTGATGGCGGGCGTGCCAGCCCTGGCGGCCGTGTCCGCACCCTCGTCGCTCGCCGTGGACCTGGCCGTCGAAGCCGGGGTCACCCTCGTCGGGTTCCTGCGCGGCGAGACGATGAACGTCTACGCAGGTGCCAGACGCATCGCCGCGACCTCCCCGGTGCATGGCTGAGGAGAGAGGGCCCGGAGTCAAGGCCGCGCAGGCCGCCTGGCTCGCGGCGTGCGCCCAGGCCGGCTGCGCGACGTCGCTCCCGGCCGAACAGGTCGCGATCGCCGAGGCCGTCGGACGGGTCACCGCCCGGCCAGTGCACGCACGGTGGTCAGTTCCCGCACACCCGGTCGCCGCGATGGACGGCATCGCCGTTCACGCGCTCGATGTGGGCCCGGACGCCGGCCACCCGTATCGTCCCGTCGTCCTGCCGCCGGACCGCTTCGACCTGATCGACACGGGGGACCCGCTGCCCGCCGGCCGGGACACCGTCGTCATGCGAGAACACGTCCAGCGTCGTCTCGACGGGGCGGTCGAGATCCTCACCCCCACCGCGGCGGGACGCCACGTCCGAGCCGTCGGCGAGGACGTGCGTGCCGGCGAACCCCTCCTCAGCGCACACCACCTGCTCCGGCCCGTGGACGTCGCGACCGCCGCGAGTGCCGGCCACATCGAGCTGACGGTGCACGCCCGGCCCCTGGTCGCGGTCATCCCGACCGGTGACGAGATCCGCCCAATCGGCGCAGACCTCGCCCGCGGCGAGGTGCTCGAGACCAACTCGCTCCTGCTCACCGGCATCCTGCACGACGCCGGATGCGATGTTCGGACCTGGGCGATCCAGCCCGACCAGCCGAGTCGCATCGCCACAGCGGCCCGCGACGCGGCGACCGAGGCCGACCTCGTGCTGATCATCGCCGGGTCCAGCGCAGGCCGCGGCGACCACACCGCCGCCGTGCTGCGCACCCTCGGCGAGGTCATCGTGCACGGGGTCGCGGTCAAACCCGGCCACCCCGTGGTCCTCGGCGTCCTGCACACCGAGCGCCCCGTGCCGGTCATCGGGGTACCCGGATACCCGATCTCCGCCGCCATGACCGTCGACCTGTTCGCCCTGCCGATGCTGGCCGGCCTACACAACCGCCGCCCACCCAGACGTCCCACCATCACCGCGCGGGTCGCCGTCGACCTGGCCCCGGCCGACGTGGAGCGGTACCTCCTCGTCACGGTACGAGAACCAGACCGCCCCGACGATCCCGTACCCATCGCCGACCCGTCCCACCGAGGAGCCGGAGCGCTCAGCGCGCTCATGCGCGCGGACGGCCTGCTCCTGATTGCCGCGGGCCGACAGCACCGCGCCGGTGATCCCGTCGCCATCGAACTGTTGCGCCACCCCGACCCGACGCGCGCTCCCGGCAGGAGTTCTTCGGGCTAGCCGGAGTGGGGCCGGACCCGTCATTCAAACTGTGCACCGCGCCGTGTTCATCGATGCGTACCCAGACCTGCGGTCGCTCGGGGAACGGATAGAAGTCGGCCACGATGACCTCGGGGCACTCGGCGTGCCAGGTGACACCCCGGTCGGGCAGCACGGTGGTGCGCGCATCGTCAGGCTGACGACCGCCGAAAGCCGAAGGCGTGCCGTCGCGGATGGCGTGGGGCGAAGTAGCGGCGCACCGGTTCATCGAGCTCGGCAAGCATGCCGGGCGCGAAATGCGGCACGGCCCGATCCACGTCGCCGCCTGCGCTCGGCGTCATCGGAACTCCTCATCTGCCGATCAGAAGGCGCCGGCGGCCCGGATCTGAGCCTTCGGCCGAGATCGTCTGGCTTCGGCACCCGCGTCCGCGACCCGGACCGGGGCGACTCAAGGCGTGACGGTCGGTCGGTGCCGGCCATGCAGGGCATCCAGGCGCTGGTGGTACTCCTGCTCGTCGATCTCGCCGCGAGCGAATCGCTCGGCCAGCATCTGTTCCGGGGAGGGCCGGACGGCCGTCGACCGGTCGTTGCGAGCCACGTACCGGACCAGGGCGACCACCCCGAAAATGACCAGGGCCCAGAAGAGCACCATGCCTAGAGTCATCAGGGCGTAACCCCAACTGCTCATTCCGCTGCCGTACCACCACATCATGTCGGGACCTCTTTCTCATTTCTGGAAGGTGCGGGGGCCGCTGGCCTTAGGGCCGGGCCGTGGTTGGTGTCGATAGGTCTGTGACCGGAAGTGTGCTGGTGGCCTCGGCGACCGAGGTGGGGGTTCGGTGGCCGTGGTGGACCTGGCGGCGGTCGTGGCTGCGGTGTAGCTGGGTTTTGAGCTTGCCGAGCGCGGCGGCCAGGGCGGCGTAGAAGTCCGGTCCGCGGGCTTCGGCCCGCACGGCTGGGCCGCTGCCCGTGCCGGTGATCTCGACCCGCTGGCAGAGTTTGGACTGCCGGTGGTTGTTCTCATGGGATAGCTCGACGGCGAAGTGGTCGATCGTGTCGTCGTAGCGCTCGAGGTGGGCCATCTTCTCCGCCACGTGCGCCCGGTAGTGCTCGGGCACCTCGACGTTGTGACCGCTCACGACGATGTTCGTGGCCGCGACCTCCTCGCCGTCGGGTCCGTCGCTGCTCAGGGGGACTCGGGCGCCTGGGGTGCTTGCGGGGTCCAACTGCTTCATTCGAGCCTGCCCTTCGTAGATTCCAGGTGAGCGGACCGTGTGTGCTAGTTGGATTCGGGTGCGCCGTTTGTTGCCGCCAGGTCCACGCGCGTCGGCTTGCTGGCGGTGGCGACCGGCGTCGGTGGGTTCGCGGCGGCGGTTTCGCGGGCGAGGAAGGAGCCGAGTTCCCCGATGGTGCTCATCAGGGGCGCGGGGAACACGACGGTGGTGTTCTTGTCGACGCCGATCTCGACCAGGCTCTGTAGGTTACGGAGCTGCAGCGCGAGCGGGTGGGCCATCATGATGTCCGAGGCGTCCCCCAGGGCGGCGGCGGCCAGTGACTCGCCCTCGGCGTTGATGATCTTCGCGCGCTTCTCCCGTTCGGCCTCGGCTTGGCGGGCCATGGCCCGTTTCATGCTGTCCGGTAGTTGGATGTCTTTCAGTTCGACCAGGGTCACTTCCACGCCCCAGTCGACGGTGCTGACGTCGAGGATTTCGCGGATGTCGAGGTTGATGCGGTCGGTTTCGGACAGCGTTTCATCGAGGGTGTGTTGACCGACGACCTTCCGCAACGTGGTCTGGGCGATCTGGTCGATCGCGGCGTAAACGTTTTCGATCGCGACGACCGACTTCACTGCGTCGACCACCCGGAAATACGCCACTGCCGAGACGTCGACACTGACGTTGTCGCGGGTGATGATGCCCTGGGATTGGATCGGCATCGTGATGATCCGCAGCGACACCCGATGCAGTACGTCGACGAACGGAATGATCATCCGCAGTCCTGGTTCGCGTATGCCCAGCACCCGACCCAGCCGGAACAGCACACCCTGCTCATACTGCTTGATGATCTTAAGCGCGAGCGCCACTCCCAGTAGGACGACGAGGGCGAGAACGATGATCAGAATCCCCATGTTCATTGTGTTCCTCAAAGATTGAGTAAATCCCGGCCACCACCGGTTGCCGTGTTCAGGGGTGCGGTAGCCGTCGAGCTTGGCCAGACGGCCTAGCATTCAGCTGGCAATCCTGCAAGCTCGAGTCTGAGGTCAAAAAGGGCCCATGGGAGCCTCGATCCAGGCCCCGCACCGGGGCCAACCGCTGATCGCCAGGGGCGAGGCCGGCGTGGAAGCCAGCGTGCGAAAGACCCTCGGTGATACCAACGGTACTCCGCAACGGGGCGGCATGCGCGCTGGATTGCTGACCCGTCCGAGCCTCTCCTTCGGCGCGATAGCTGAGGTTCAGATGGATTGTCGGTAGCCGAAGAACTCGTGGTCCTGGTTGTAGCCGCCGTAGCCGCCGCCGATCTCGGAGAAGTCCGCGACGAATTCCACACCCTTGATCCACTTGATTTGTTTGAAGCCGAGTTGGGTTTCGTTGCGCAGCCGAAGCGGGGCGCCGTGGCCGAAGGACAGCGGTGCACCGTTCATGTCGTAGGCCAACATCGTGAGGTGGTAGCTCATCTGCTCGATGGGGTGTGCGTCGTAGTAGATGCCCTGATCCGGGCCGTCACCGAGGGAGTAGAACACGACCCACTTCGCCTCGGGTTGTGGTGTGACCAGGTCCATGATGGTCCGCATCGACACCCCACCCCATTTGGCGATGCCCGACCAGCCCTGAATGCAGAAGTGTTGGGTGATCTGCTCCTGGTAGGGCAGCGCCCGCAGCTGGACCAGGTCGAGGTCGACGGGGTGGGCGACCAGGCCGTTGATCCGCAGCCGGTAGTCGGCGAAGTTGCCCGCGAGCAACGCGGTGTACTCCGGTGAGTCGGGGTATTGGCCGTTGTGCCAGAAGTAGGGCGAGATGTCGCGCTCGGTGTACTCGCCGGGGGTGGTGTCGAGGTGCTCGAACAGGCGCTGCGCCGGGCCGATCAGCGCGAACCCGACCCGTTGCACCACCCGGGGGTGTCGCAGGGTGAACGGGGTCGCGGCGACCCAGCCGACGATGACCACCACCATCGAGGCGGCGAAGACCCAGAAGCCGACCCAGCTGTCGGTGTTGCGCGCGGCGTACATGTGGTTGAGGTTGTTCAGCACGCCGGTCATGAACACCAGCGCGACGTGGAAGACGATGAACACCAGGAAGTAGCAGAGCACGAGGAAGTGCAGGGAGCGGGCCAGCTGGATGGAGAACACCTTGCTGATCGGTTTGAACCGGGTGGACAACGCTGGTGACATGCCCAGCCCGGTGATCAGCGCGAGCGGGGCGGCCACGAAGATCGTGATGAAGTAGGCGATCAGCTGCATGCCGTTGTAGGCCACCCACCCGTTCTCGGTTGGCCAGTTCAGCGACAGGTACTGGATCATCACCGACAGCGCGTTGGGGAACACCGCCCAGCTGGTGGGTATCACGTGGCGCCACTGCCCGGTGGCGAACAGCAAGACGTAGAAGACCACGCCGTTGAGCAACCACAGGGTGTCGGTGCCCAGGTGCCACCAGCGGGCCAGCCCGATGGAGTGCCGGATCCCCGGCAGGCCGACCTGACCGGGCAGGCTGATGGAGTCCTTCTTCGCCGTCCACAGCGGGTTGGCGGGTACGGGTTTCTGGATGCGGAACCAGTCCCGGCCCGGGGTGCTGTGCCGGGTCCAGTACAGCCGGGGGTGATCGGAGAGGATCTGCACCCCCGATCGGATGATGAAGATCAGGAAGAACAGGTTGAGGAAATGCTGCCAGCCCACCCACGCCGGAAAGCCGGCGTTGGCCTGCGCGTTGGGTGGATAGACGGTGCCGGGGTAGTGCTGGATGAACTGCTGCACCGACGGCATGTTGCGCAGGCCCTTCGCGGCGGCCACCGCGACGATCAGGATCACGAACCCGATCGGGAGCAGCCACAGCAGGTTGAACCAACGGCTGCGCCCGACCCGCAGCCGGGGGGCGATACCTTGGGCCTGCGGTACCGACCCGGCCCAGGTGAGCGGATCAACAATATCCTCGCCCAGCGTCAACTGTGTCCGGAAGCTGCGCATCGTCGCCGGTGAGACGCTCGACGGGGCGGGAGCGGGCAGATCGGCGGGGGCGGGCCGCTCCCGATGCGTGCCGTTGCTGCCGGGGTGGTCCCAGCGGCCCGGGTTCGGTTTCTCCATTACTGCGTCCGCCCCGTCGGCTGGTCAGGTGTTCAGGTCGACGACGACTTTGACGTCGTCGTCGTTTTTGTGCAGGGCGTCGGCGAAACCGCTCATCGGGACCCGTCGGGTGATCAGGCGCTCCAGCCAGCGGCGGTCGGCTTTGGCCAGGGCGTCGGCGGCCTGTTGGTAGTGGCGCCGGCCGGCGTTGACCGAACCGAACAGCACCGTGTTCTCCAGCACCATCGCCTTGTTCAGCTGGTCCAGGCCGATGGCCACGGTGCGGGTGCCCGAGGAGATCCCGGTCAGGCAGATGACCGCGTCGGGGGCGACGACCTCGGCGAGTTCGAATACCAGCGGTCCGTGGCCGGTGCATTCGATCACCACGTCGGGGGTGACGCCGATGGTTGTGACGTCGCCGGTGTGAAACGTCGCACCGAGGTCGCCGACCAGCTGCGCCTTGGGTCCGGCGTCGCTGCGGTCGAGCACGTGGACCTGCATGCCCCGTTGCACACCGAGCAGGGCGGCGAACAGCCCGATCGGGCCGGCGCCGGTGACCAGGGCGACGGTGGGCCGCCAGGTGGCGCGGGTGAAGATCCGATCAGTCTGTTCCCAGGCCTTGGCCAGCACCGACGCCGGTTCGAGCAGCACCCCGCAGTCACCCAGGCTCGGGTCGAGGCGGATGGCGAAGTCGGGTTCGACGCGCCAGAGCTGGGCGCCGTACCCGTCGAGTTCCTTGATGCCGCGCTCGGTGTACTGGCCGTTGCGACAGAAGTCCCACTCACCGGCAGAGCACGGTCCGCAGGGCACCGGGTCAGGACGGCGCACGATCCCGGCGACCAGATCTCCCGCGGTGAATCCGCTGCCGGTAGGGGCCTCAACGACGGTGCCCAACGACTCGTGACCGATCACCAACCGATCCCGCCCCGGCGGTGGCCAGCCATAGCCGTTGTCGACGATGTCGACATCGGTGCCGCAGATGCCCAGCAACCGTCCGGCCACCAGCAGGGTCCCCGACTCGGGTTGCGGATCGGGTAGGTCGCTGACCTGCACCTGCTCAGGCTTACCGGGCACCACGGTAATCGCCTTCAAATCAGTCATCTCCTCACTGCTCGGTCGACGGAGGTGGGTCAGGGACGAAGTAACCTCAGGTGGGCGTTCACAGTGCGGCCTGGCTCATCGCGCCGTGCGGCGACACGCGTTCACAACGCTCGCGAACGGCTGGCTCCACCGGGGTCTGGGGTGAAACCCCACGGTAGTACCGCGCCCTCACCACCGCCACCGCACCAATGCACCACCGGCACGCCGGGGAGTCGGGCCGCGCGAGTCCGGCCCGGCGAGGGCGGGCGGGGTCAACGGCGCGAAGCTAGGCTCGGGGGGTGAGGGCCTTTGAGCATCGTGCCGTCGGCGATGCCGCCACCGGTGCCGCCCTGGTCAACGTTGGTGGCGAATCAGCCGAGGAGCGGTTTTTGCTCAGCTTCGGTGACGTCGTCGCATTGAGCGGGGACTACTTCCGGCCCCACGGCTCACCCACCTCCGGCCTGGAGTACCGGCAAGCCGCCCGGCCCGAAGCGGGTGGGTCGGGAAGGTTGTTCAGCCTGGCCTGCGCACCGGGGGAGGTGGGGACCCGGCTCGACACCCGTGACGAGATCATCTGCGCGTTGAAGGTGACGACCGTGGACGAAGTCTTCGTCGATCCCCGATTCGAACCGAGTGGGCGGTTCGCCGACTTTCGGTTCAACCCCAGCGCCGCGCACAGCGATGTGGAGCGACGGGTCCGGGATCGCTTCTTGGCCCTGGCGGCGAGCAACGACGACCACTTCGTCACGCCCGGTAGGTCAGACGCCGCCACCGGCAGTGGCTTCGGCTCGGCCCTGGTGGCCTATCGCAACCTCCACCAGGTGGCGCTGGACGAGGCATGGCGGCTGGGCCGTCACGGCGGTGACATCTCCCGTGCGATGGCCCGGGAGGCCGCCGCCGCGCACTATCTGACCGATGCGTTCGCCGCTGGGCACCTGCGAACGCCGGTGGCCGCTATCCGCAGGTATTGGAAGGCGCGGTATCCGAGCTTCTGGGAGCAGCTCCAGCGCCGGGTGGCCTCCGACACCGCCGCGGCGCTGCGGGAGCTCAGTGGGGTGATGAGGCTGGTACCCGCCCGGTTGCTTTATCACCGCACCCTGTCGCAGCTCACGATCAGGACGGGTCGGTATCCCGAGCTTTCCGTGGGGGATCTGGTGGCCCGTGCCTTTCATGACTGGGACAACACTCACGGGCTCGTGGTCGAGGGAGGGGGCGTCGTCTTCGGCGACGGCCACGTCGACGAGGGGGTGACCAGGGAGCTCGCGCTGGCTGGGGTGCGGGCCGGCATCGACGACGTCGAGGTCGCCTTCGGGCTGGGGGCGTCAGGCAGCGCGCTGAGCGGGCAGGCCCTGTACGAGAAGGTGCGCGAGGCGACCGGCGCTGGTGGTGAGGCCTTTCTGGCCGAGACCAGGATTCCGCGGCTGTCACCCGCCAACCCGGGCCAGAACTGGGAAGCGACCGACGCCGAAACCCTCTGGGACTCCCCGATGGTGGGTAGCACCGGGACAACAGTGGGGCAGGCCCTGGTCGCCATGTTGGAGCCAGGGGAGTTGTTCATGCGCCAACTGGACGGCCTCGGCCAAGGACTCACCGGCCAACGTGGCGTTTTCGCGGTGCCTGTACTCGGCGGGTGGCTCATCGAGAAATGTAGCCAGGCCTACCACAGCGGATTCGTAGAGCCGCTGACCCACGACCCGCAGCAAGTGATCCTGGCTCTGATCCAGGGCGCTGGTGGCTGCCCATGCCACGAATCGAGTTCGCCCCTGTGGCGACCCGCGTCGCGTCATCAGCAGCATCCGGAACACAGGAATTAATGGACAAGTTCCACGAGGGCCTGGCGGGCAACGAGACCGACGCGATCATCGCTGAGATCGCCGACCTCGGGCAGTCGGTGCCGGTCCCGCAGGAGTTGATGTCCTGGCTGGGGGTCCCGGCGTGGTCGGTGCGGTGGGTTCTGCTCCGTCTGATCGAGGAGACCGCCCGCCACGCCGGCCACGCCGACATCATCCGCGAATCACTGGACGGTGCCACAGCACTCCCGCTGATGGCCGCCGCAGAAGGTTGGCCGGCCAACTCATGGGTGCAACCCTGGAAGGACCCTGGTCTGGTATGAGCGGGATACGCCCGGAGCCCGGGATGTTGCCGGTGCTCAGTGGCCTGCGGCCGATCGGGAGACGCCAGAATCGCGGGCATGCCGACGGAGACCGGCTTGTACACGATGCTGATTCCGATGGCGGTGTTCGCGTTGCTGGGATTCTCCTGGTAGGCGTAGCGCGGCGGTGTCGGCGGCCCTCATGGCCACACCGCGAGCGCCACGGCGTTGCCGTCTGTGTCCCGTCGGATCTCCATCATTCTGTCCACTGCGTCGCAGTTCGGCCGCAGGCGCCCGAAATGCGGCGCACCCACGCTGGACGATCGGGACGCTCCTACTTCAGATCGTCCCGAGTGAACAAAACGTCCACAGAGCCCCGACCCGTTAGAGCGTGTCCCGCGGATCTTTGAGTCTGTGATTAACCTTACCGTCGCCGAGTTCGACACCATGGTTGTCCGCCGCGAATGGGAAGCCCTCATGCCGAACTCGGCGACAACAGAGCACTCAGCGGACATCCAACTCAGCCCAATAAGTTACCGGCGATGCATAGCCCTAGGCCGGGGCGATCCCCGGCGAGAGCGGGGCAATCACGACAGTGTGGCTCAGCGACTTGCCGGTGGTCTCCGGGGCGAGCAGCTGAGACACCCCGGCGCCGATCACACACATCGCTGCTCCGGCCACCATGCACCACGGCAGGCCGATGGCCTCGATCCCGACCGGGAGCAGGAACGTGCCCGCCGCAGCCCCGATCCGGCTGAACGCGTTGGCGATGCCCACTCCGGTGGCCCGCACGTCGGTCGGGAACACCTCGATCGGGTACACGGCGGTGAGGTTGCCGGTGACGGCGTTGAAGAACGCGAAGACCGCGAAGGCCCCGACCAGCGCCATCGGCGGCGCACCGGCCCACAATCCGATCACCAGCAAGGCCGCCGCCATGATCCAGAACGGGCCGATCAACTGTTTGCGGCGCCCGATGAGCTCGATTGTCAGCATGCCGACGATCGCCCCGATGAACGCGATGCTGTTGGCGAAGATCGTGCCGGCCATCGCGTTCAGCTTCAGCGACTCGAACACCTTCGGGGCGAACGTGAAGATCGCGAAGTACGGCGTCACCACGCAGATATAGAAGGTGCAGACGAAGAAGGTGCGCGAGCGCATCCCCGGAGCGAACAGCTGCCGCCAGCCGGCCTCGTTCTTGGTGTCCGAACCGTAGTCGGCCTCGGCCATGTGCTCCTCGCCGCCGAGGTAGGGGTCGATGATCGCGCGGGCCTCGTCAGTGCGCCCGTGCAGCATCAGCCAGCGCGGCGACTCGGGCAGCCCGATGCGCAGCGCCAGCACGACCAGCGCCGGGATCGCGCTGGTGGCCAGCGTCCAGCGCCAGCTCCAGCCCAGGCCGCCCAGCAGGGCGTAGGCAGCCACCACCGAGAACAGATAGCCGCCGTACCAGAAGACGAGCATGTAGGACACCCGGCGGCCACGCCGGCGCGCCGGCACGAACTCCGAGAGCATCGACGAGCCGATGGAGTACTCGGCCCCGATGGCGATACCCAACAGCAGCCGCACGACGAACAACTGCCACCCCTCGGCGACGAACGCCTGCAGGACGCCGAGGACGACGAACAGACAGATGTCGATCAGGAACAGCTGCCTGCGACCGAACCGGTCGGTGAGGAAACCGGCGATCGGCGCACCGAAGAAGATGCCGATCAGCGACGACGCCCCGATCAGGCCAGCCCACACCGGCGAGATCCCGAGCTCCTTCGACAACGGCACCAGCACCACGCTGAGCACCCCAAGGTCGAACCCGTCAAGGCCCTCACCCCACGCTGTGGCCAGCGTCAGCCGCCGGAGGAACCCCTTGTCGCCGAACTCCTTCGTGCTCTGCGTGGCCCGCGCCATCTCGCACCCACCCTCGCCCCGGCCGTCACGGTTCTCAGCAAACTACCGTGCCGGGCCCGCCGCAGCCTGGAGCGCGCCGTCAGGATGGCGAGGGAGTAGGGCCGGCCCGTCGGCCAGCTGACGATGGCACCAGCAGCACAGCGCAGAGCCGGGTCGCGGCGCAGATTGCGGGCCGGATCTTCAGCAATTTAGCAACGGGGGGTCTTGGTTGAGGAGTTGCGCGCGAGGCGAGGTGAACGCCTTGTACTCCGCCGTCGCGTCGAGGCGGAACAGGAACCGGAAAACCTCACCCCACGCTGCACGGCCGTTTCAAGATCTGTGTGATGTTGCGATGC
>JALYTS010000197.1 GCA_030854185.1 Actinomycetota bacterium
CTCGCGGCTGGCCGTGAGTTCCTGGAGGCTGGTCTTCCAGTCCAGCCCGGCGCCCAGCAGTGGAGCCATCACCATGAGCTGGTCGAACAGCCGGTGCACCACCTTGCGGGCGACGTCCGTGCCGTGTTGTAAGTACACCGCACCGATGAGCGCCTCGGTGGTATCGGCCAGGATGCTGGACTTGTGGCGACCCCCCGTGAGCTCCTCGCCCCGACCGAGCAGGACGTATTCGCCCAGGCCGTTGGTGGTAAGCCCGCGAGCGACACCGGCAAGCGCATGCATGTTGACCACGCTGGCCCGCAGTTTGGCGAGCTGCCCCTCGGGCAGGTCGGGGTGGGTGCGGAACAAGTGGTCGGTGACAACCACACCGAGCACGGCGTCGCCGAGGAACTCCAGGCGCTCATTGGGTTCCAGCCCACCGCTTTCGTAGGCGTACGAGCGGTGGGTCAGAGCGAGAGTCAACAACTCGGCATCCATCTCGACGCCGAGTGCGGTGAGTAGCGGGGTCAGATCCGCTGGGTGGCCCCGCGGAGGCCGGTTGCCCA
Organism: Actinomycetota bacterium; assembly: GCA_030854185.1. Taxonomy (GTDB): domain Bacteria; phylum Actinomycetota; class Actinomycetes; order Mycobacteriales; family Pseudonocardiaceae. Next base: position 546 of record JALYTS010000197.1, read on the forward strand.
AGAGTTCGTCGCGTCCCGGCGTCAGGCCGGCCGGACGATCTGGCGGCCGTCGTATTTCCCGCAGTGCGGGCAGACCGTGTGCGGCGGCTTCGGCTGCCGGCAGGCCCGGTTGGAACACGCCGCCAGAGTCGGTGCGGTGGCCTTCCACTGGGACCGCCTCGAGTGGGTGTTTGACCGCGACATCCTGCGCTTGGGGACAGCCACGTTACTCGTTCTCCTGTTCGCTTTCGCGCAACCGCTGCTTCAGTCCTGTTTTGAGGGCGGCCCAGCGCGGGTCCATCTTCTCATGCCGGTGATCCGTACCGAGTTCCGCCCGCTTACCGCCACATTCCGGGCACAGGCCAGCGCAGTCTCCGCTGCACAGCGGGGCCTGCGGCAAGGCTAGCAGCACCGCGTCACGAACCACCGGCTCGAGATCGACGAGGCCGTCGACGACCCGGCTGACCTCGTCGGGATCCGTGCTGTTGTCGGTCGCGGTGTCCGGGTAGGCGAACAGCTCGATCAGCTCGACCTCCAGCCGATCGACCAGCGGATCCAGGCAGCGCGCGCATTGGCCGGTGACCGCCGCCGATGCGGTGCCCGACACCAGCACACCCTCCATGACCGACTCGAGCCGCACCTCCAGGGACACCTCGTCCCCTGCGGCCACCTCGATGACGTCCAGCCCGATCCCGGTTGACAACGGCACATCCCGGTGATAGCGGCGCATCGACCCGGGACGCCTGCCCAGGTCGCGGGTATCGATCATCCAGGGAGCGGTCGGGTCTGGCCGAGCGGGAGTGGTGTTGCGAGGCATGAGAGTTTCAGGATAGGCCCTGGCCGAGATCCGACCGCTCATCTGGGGTACTCGCCGACCCCCGCGGCGACCGGCCCACCGTGATGTACGCGGCCCCGTCCGATGGCACGCAGGGTGCGGTTGAGCAGATCCTCGAACTCCGCGAGGGTTCCCTCGACGTAGCCATCGCATTCGGAGCGTAGCCGGTGCACCTCGGCGTTCACCTCGTCGTGAATTCGCGTGGCCTCAGCCCGGGCCGCTTGCACCACCTGAGTCTGCTCGACCAGCCGGGCCTGCTCGGCGCGGCCGTCGGCGACTGCCCGCTCGTAGGCCGCCCGCCCGGCTGCGGTCATCCGTTCGGCCTCGGCCTCGGCGCGCCCGGTGAGCTCCTGGTACTCCCGCCGTCCGGTGGCCCCTATGCGGTCAGCCTCGGCTTGCGCCTCGGCGACCATCGACTCGGCGCTGGTGCGGGCCTCGGCGACCAGACGCGTGGCCTCGTCGCGGGCCCCGGTGGCCAGCTGATCCGCCTCGGTGCGGGCTTCCTCGCGCTGGCGCTGCGACTCCTGCCGCGCGGTCTCGACCAGCTCGTCTCGATGGTCCAGCACGTCCTGAGCGTCGTCGAGCTCAGCAGGGATCGCGTCCCGGATGTCGTCGAGCAGTTCCAGCACATCCCCGCGGGGCACTACGCAGCTGGAGGTCATCGGCACTCCACGCGCTTCTTCGAGAGTGGTCACGAGCTCGTCGAGCGCCTCGAAAACCCGGTACACGGCCCCCTCCTCCCGATCACCATCCACAGCTGACAGTCTGAACGCTCGGACCACCCAGATGCGGGAGCGTGCGCCTGGTCGGCGTGTCCGCCCCTCAGGGTCGCTCGGAGAGCCGGTCGATCAGGCGCTGGTGCACCGTGGCCGGCAACAGGTGCCCGACGTTGCCGCCGTAGGTGGCGACCTCCTTGACCACCGAGCTGGACAAGTAGCTGTAGTGCGGTTTGCTAGGCAGGAACATGGTGTCCACTCCGGACAGCTGATAGTTCAGCTGAGCCATCTGCAACTCGTAGTCGAAATCACTGACCGCGCGCAGCCCCTTGACGATCGTGGCGATCCCGTTGACCGTGCAGTAGTCCACGAGCAGCCCGTGCCAGGAATCAACGCGGATGTTCGGCAGATGCTCGGTGATCTCCTTGAGCATCGCCATCCGGTCGGAGACCTCGAAAAGGTAACTCTTGGTTTTGTTGATCAACACCGCGACGACGACCTCGTCGAATTGGCTCGCGGCCCGCTCAATGATGTCAAGGTGCCCATTGGTGGCGGGATCATAAGAGCCGGGACACACCGCGCGTCTCATGGCGCGCAACCGTAGTACACCGCGGTGTCTCCATACCGCCGCTGCGTGAGCGCAAACACACCATCCGGCCAGGCCGGCGTGGGTGCCTTGGCCGGGCGCTCCACCACCAGCAACGCCGCCGGAGCCAGCCAGCCGCCGCCGACCAAGGCGTTCAACACGCCACCCAGAGCTTCTTCGTCGAGCGCGTAGGGCGGGTCGACGAGCACCACGTCGTAAGGCTGTCCCGGGTCGCCGCGCAACACCGCACGCACATCCGCGGCGCTCACCTGCGCTGCGGTGCCACCCCGCCCACCCAGGCCGAGCGCCTCGACGTTGCGGCGCAACACTGCGGCCGCACGCCGATCGGATTCCACGAACTGGACATGCGCCGCCCCGCGGGACAGCGCCTCCAACCCCAACGCGCCGGAGCCGGCGTAGAGGTCGAGCACCCGGGCCCCTTCGAGGTCCCGACGTGCCACAAGCGCGCTGAACACCGCTTCCCGCACCCGGTCGGAGGTCGGTCGGGTGCCGTGCGGGGGCACGGCCAGCCGCCGCCCGCCCGCCACTCCCGCCACGATCCGCACCACCGTGCCCATGATGCCGCGCGGCGGCGCAGGACCGCACCCCTACCGCGCCCATGATGCGACCCAGGCACACTGAGCAGGCCATGTCGCAGTTACAACTGCTGGTTTCACCGATCGGTCGGGAACTGCTGGATCGGCTGGCCCGGCTGGAGGTCACGCCGGAAACAGAGCTCCGGGTCGGTGGCGCGCTGCGCCGCGACTACCCGACTGAGCTGGTCACCGCAGCGCTGGCCCAGCATGAGCTACGCCGCCGCGCCGAGGCCAAGTTCACCCGGGCGCGGCGGATGTACTTCACCCGTGCTGGGCTGGAGCAGGCGACAGCCGAGGTCATCGCCACGCACCGAGCGGCGCGCTTCGCCGGTGCCTTGCGGGTGGCGGATCTGTGTTGTGGCATCGGTGGGGACCTCATCGCGCTGGCGGCGGGCCGCGAAGTCGTCGCGGTCGATCGTGACCCGCTGCACCTGCGGATGGCGGCACTCAACGCCGAGGTCTACGGGGTGGGTAACACTGTCACCGGCGTGCACGCTGATGTCCGCGACGTGGACCTGAGCAGCGTTGACGCCGTGTTCGTCGACCCGGCCCGACGTGCCCGGGGCCACCGGATGCGCACCGGTGACAGCGAGCCGCCGCTGTCGTGGTCGACCCGCCTGGTGGACCGGGTCGAGGCGGTCGGGATCAAGGCGGCCCCGGGGATCGCCCGGGACGCCGTTCCGGACGGCTGGGAGGTGGAGTTCATCGCCGACCGGCGCGATCTGAAGGAGGCCGCGTTGTGGTCACCGGCATTGGCGGCCGGCACCAGCCGCGCCACGATCCTGCCGCAAGGCCATGTGCTGCTACCGATACCCGGTGAGGAGGTGGCGCATCGAGATCCAGGCGCTTTCCTGCTCGACCCGAACCCTGCCGTCACCCGCGCCGGCCTCGTCGAGGACCTGGCGCGCAGCCTCGGAGCGTGGAAGATCGATCCACAGATCGCGTTCCTGTCCAGCGACCAACCGCTGCACACACCGTTCGGGCGCACCCTGCGGGTGCTCGACTCCCGCCCCTGGGAGCAGAAGGCCCTGAGAGCCCGGCTGCGAGCCCTCGATATCGGCTCGGTCGACATCCGCCGACGTGGCTTGGCCGGCGACGTCGATGACCTGCACCGCCAACTCAAGCTCCGCGGCACGCAACGCGCCACCCTCGTCATGACCCGGGTCGACGACCGACCGTGGGCGTTGATCTGCACCGACCCGCCGAGCCACTGAATTGAGGGATTCTGCTTAGTGCTGCAACGCCCATCCTTCGGTGCTTGGCCGCCGGATCTCCCTCAGCAAGGATTGATCACGGTTTGTGTGCCTACAGTAACACCCACTGTCGTCGTAGGCACACAAATCGTGATCACCTTGCCTAGGCGGCGGCGCGTGAGCACAGATGGCCGCAAATGACATTGCAGTTTTGGGCGGCTGGTTGGTGCAGGGCAGCATCTTCGAGGCACGTTTCTAGATCGCTGACCACTGAGATGTTCGCACTGTTCGCAGTTACCATAGCTCGATCGAGAGTTTTCGTCCACCTGAATGGGTGGTAGTGACATCATTACACTACTATCCGTAGTAGTTTTGTTCGCTGCCATCCCCTGGTTGATTGCTGGACTTCTCATGTTCATATTCGAGTGGCATGGAATCGGT
>JALYTS010000097.1 GCA_030854185.1 Actinomycetota bacterium
CCTCCAACTCTCTGGTCAACACCTCAGGATCGCTGGTGAATACCTCGGGCACGCTGGTGGGCGCCGGCCAGTCGGCGGCGGCCATCTCCACCTCGTTGGTCGACACTTCCAGCGTGCTCCTTAACGTCCTCGGTCTGGCACAGTCGATCGACGGCACGCTGGAGTCGGCGGAGAACATAGACAGTCGAGGCACCGCTTTGATCCCTGTGCTGGTCGACCGGGCCAACTCGATCCTGCAACCTGCTCAGAACGACACCAGCACCATCAATCTTCAACTCGCGGAGGTAAACCGCCACCTGACTAACATCTGCACCTCGCCGACGTTGTCCTTGCTGCCTCCGCTCCGATGCGATCCGGCCCGACCGTAGGAGGTGACTCATGGCAAGACAACGCTTAACGGCGCCAGCTCTCCCAGGGATCATGCTGGTCATCGTCATCCTCTGGGCGCTCATCGCGGTGATCTTCCTGACCGGCACCTTGGCGGCGGCTAACCGCATTGAGAGCCGGGTCGGCCAGATCAACACTTCGTTGACGCCGATCAACAGCAAGCTCAACACGGTGCCGGTCCTCGCCAAGGTTTCGGACAGCGCGAATCAGATTCGTGATGCCGCTGCGAATCTCAGTCCGACGATCGGGCGCATCGCGGATTCCGCCAGCGGTATCGACACCAGCCTCAAGCAGGTGAACGACGCCGTCGGTCCCATCAACAAGTCGGCGAAGGCGATCAACGCTTCAGTGCAGCAGATCGGCCAGAGTGTGGGAACGATCGGTCCGGGCTTGGCCAATGTTCGTGGCCTCACTGGAACGATCAATGCTTCCGTGCACTCGATCGACGGTGAGCTCGCCGGGACCCTGAACAATGTGTACGACATCAAGGGACGAGCTGTTCTGATCAACGATGAGGCTGATGACGTCATCAGGTCCGTCCGTGGTATCAAGGGCGACACCGCGTCCATCAGCGCTATCGTCGGCGTTGCTGGGATCCCGCGCACGATCAACGGCAATGCGTTCGGGATTGAGACTTCTCCGATCCTGCTGAGGTTGGGCAACGCAGGCGTGTTCCGGGAGATGGCTGCGGCGTCTGCCCGGCAGGATCCCACATCGGCTCAGGCGATACTCCCGACGCTGGACCTGCTGCCGCAGATCTCAGCACTTGGATTGCCGGAGTTGCCCGCGCTGACCGGCGGGCCACTGCCGTCGATGCTGACCAGCCTCCTGCAACAGTTGCCGGTACTGGGTGACACCGGTGACCTGCTCAGCGGGGTGGTTGCACCGAAGTAGTCCCACCAGTTCGCAAAAGCTGTCCGATCAGAGGACGCCGGCCACAACAGGCCGGCGTCCTCTTTGCTGTGTCCTACCGCGGAGGGCGTCCGCGACCTACGGGATCACTGACTGTGAGAATCCATTCACGTTAAGTTATCGTTGCAATCGCCACTCGGATGGCTTACTTTCGAGGTTGCGTGACCACGGAGAGTAAGGGGGGTCCAGCTCGGGTCACCTCGGAGATTGCTGCCGAGCGCGGTGTTCGATCGCGCGCTCATGGGGGGCTGCAGGCGATTCCGAGGCCGGTCCGAGTTTTTCGGCTTTGCGTGGCTCCTCCATCGGCCAGAAAAGGAGCGATATGAGGGTTTCGGACGTCTTCACGCTAGCCGTCGACAGCGGAAGCGGCGGTGACAGTTACTCGAACTTTGGCTGCAGTGCTGGGGACTGTTACGCAGGGGATTACGGCCGCTTCAGCTACTATTACTACACCCACAGCGGCTGGATCGGCGATTTCGGCGACCGTTACAACGGCGGCTTGCGAAACGTCAGCGCCACTCGAGGCAGGAGGCTCCTCCGGACGATAGCTTAGCTCGCAACATGCCGCACACCGGGCGGTGGCCCCAAACCCGGTCAGGTCCGGTCGGGGGATGAGGCCACCGCCGGGTCAGGGTTTTAGTGGCTGCCGGCGGCACCACCGACAAGCGTGCCACGAAGCGGTCGAACACCGGTAGCCTCTGCACCGTGCCGCGAGTGGTCGTCGACGTCGTACCCAAGCCTGAAATCCTCGATCCGCAGGGTCAGGCGATCATGCGCGCCTTAACCCGGATGGGCTTGCACGGGGTGCGCGACGTGCGGCAGGGCAAGCATTTCGAGTTAGACGTCGATGATGACGTCGACGCTGAGACACTGCACCGGGTCGCCGGCGAGCTGCTCGCCAACCCAGTGATCGAGAACTGGACGGTACGCCGGCTATGAGCCCCAAGTCGGTAAGTCTCAGTCGGACGAGCGCTGCCTGCCGTATTGGCGTCATCACCTTCCCGGGCACGCTCGACGACGTCGACGCCGCCCGTGCGGTGCGCCACGCAGGGGCGCAGCCGGTGGCGCTGTGGCACGCGGACGACGACCTGCAGGGCGTGGACGCCGTGGTGGTGCCCGGCGGATTCTCCTACGGCGACTACCTGCGGGCCGGCGCGATAGCCGCTCACCAACCAGTGCTGCGCGCGGTAGTCGACGCCGCCCGGCGCGGCACGCCGGTGCTGGGCATCTGCAACGGTTTCCAGATTCTCTGCGAGGCGGGATTGTTGCCCGGCGCGCTGGTGCGTAATGCCGGGCTGCACTTCGTCTGCCGTGACCAGCGGCTGCGGGTGGAGACCAGCGCCAGCGCGTGGACGGGTCGGTATGCCCCTGGCGCTGAGATCGTGGTGCCGCTGAAGTCCATCGAGGGCCGGTACGTGGCCGATGCGCCGACGCTGGCTGCTCTGGAGGACGACGGGCGAGTGGTGTTGCGCTACCTGGGGCGCAGCCCCAACGGGTCTGCGCACGACATCGCCGGGATCGCCTCGCCGGACGGCCGGGTGGTGGGCCTGATGCCACACCCGGAGCACGCCATCGACTCGCTCACCGGTCCGTCGACCGACGGGCTGGATCTGTTCCGCTCCGCAGTCGACGCGGTGCTCGGTTCAGTGCGCGCCTAGGACCCTTGCTCGGGCACGGTGGGACCTCCCCCGCGCCGGGCCCACTGCGGCAGGAGGTCGGCGACCAGGATGTCCAACGCGAACGGCTCGCGCCTGGACAGGCGCCGGTCCGGACCGGTCATCTGGTACGAATCGCCGTGCCCGATGCCGTAGGTGCTGACCAGTGGCGGATCCATCTCGATCCGCCAGTAGTGCGGGATCCCGTAGCGGGCGTAGAGCGCAGGTTTGGTGGCGCGGTCCTCCAGATGGCTGCCCGGCGACTCGATCTCGACGGCGACCAGCACCTCCGACGCCGCGAACCAGTGCCGCCCCGGCTGTTCACTGCGCACCACCAGGACGTCGGGGATGCGGGTCAGCTGCCGGCCGAACCGGATCTCCACGGCCTGGGTCACGACGAGCGGTTCGGGTACGACCGCCTCCAGTCGGACGCCAAGACGCATAGCGACGGCCTGGTGCAGGCTCGACGGTGAGGGTGACACGGTCAGCGCTCCGTCCGTCAACTCGTGCCGGTGGTGGCTTTCGGGGAGCGCGTCGAGGTCCTCAACCGTCCAGCCCCCAGACGGCATTACGAGCAACGAATCGGTCACAGTCGCCTCCTCTCGCGGGAGTCTATCCCGGCCGTCCCGGAGCGCGATCCGGCTCCCGATGGAGATCGCGGGGTGGCCCGTACGCTGCGAGGGTGTCCGTTGATGCGGCGAGGGTGTCCGTTGATTCCGTGCAGCATGCGGCTGCCACGCCGGAGCAGGCGCAGCCGTACCGGGAGCTGGGGCTCGCCGATGGCGAGTACGCGCGGATCAGGGAGATCCTCGGGCGCCGGCCGACTGCCGCCGAGCTGGCGATGTACTCGGTGATGTGGAGCGAGCACTGCTCCTACAAGTCCTCCAAGGTGCATCTGGGCTATTTCGGGGAGACGACCACCGAGGCGATGCGGGCGCGGATGCTCGCCGGGATCGGGGACAACGCCGGAGTCGTCGAGGTAGGCGACGGCTGGGCGGTGACCTTCAAAATCGAGTCACATAACCATCCGTCCTATGTGGAGCCCTACCAGGGGGCGGCGACCGGGGTCGGCGGGATCGTGCGCGACATCATGGCGATGGGTGCCCGGCCGATCGCGGTGGCCGACTCGCTGCGGTTCGGTCCTGCCGACGCCGCGGACACCGCACGGGTGCTGCCGGCCGTGGTCGCCGGGATCGGGGGCTACGGCAATTGCCTGGGCCTACCCAACATCGGCGGCGAGCTCGTCTTCGACCCTTCCTATGCGGGGAACCCACTGGTCAACGCGTTATGTGTGGGCGTGATGCGGGTGGCTGACCTGCACCTGGCGCGCGCCAGCGGCACCGGCAACAAGATCGTTCTCTTCGGTGCGCGCACCGGGCTCGACGGCATCGGCGGGGTCTCGGTGCTGGCGAGCGAAAGCTTCAGCGGCGGAGACGGCGACCGCGGCCGTGGTCGAGCCAAGCTGCCCAGCGTTCAGGTGGGTGATCCGTTCACCGAGAAGGTGCTGATCGAATGCTGCCTGGAACTCTTCGACGCCGGTCTCGTGACCGGTATCCAGGATCTCGGTGGCGCGGGGTTGGCCTGTGCGACCAGCGAACTGGCCAGCGCCGGTGACGGCGGCATGCAGATCGATCTCGACGCGGTGCCGCTTCGGGCGCAGGGGATGACGCCGGCCGAGATCCTGTGCAGCGAGTCCCAGGAGCGGATGTGCGCGGTGGTGCGTCCCTGCGATGTGGACGCCTTCCTGGCGGTCTGCGCGAAGTGGGAGGTCACCGCCACGGTGATCGGCGAGGTCACCGACGGCGATCGTCTGGTGATCACCTGGTGCGGGGAGACCCTGCTGGACGTGCCGCCTCGCACCGTCGCGCACGACGGTCCGATCTACCACCGCCCGGTGCAACGTCCGTCCACTCAGGACGCTCTGGAGCGGTCCACTCCGGACGAGTTGGTGCGGCCGTCCACACCGGAGGGCCTGCGCGCGGCGGTGCTGCGGATGGTGGCCAGCCCCGGGCTGTGCTCGCGGGGGTGGGTGACCGACCAGTACGACCGGTACGTGCGGGGCGCCACCGTGCTCGCCCAACCCAGCGACGCGGGCATGGTGCGCATCGACGAGGTCACCCAGCGCGGCGTGGCGGTGGCCACCGACTGCAATGCCCGGTACTGCGCGCTGGATCCCTACGCCGGTGCCCAGCTGGCGTTGGCCGAGGCCTACCGCAATGTCGCGGTCACCGGCGCCACCCCGCTGGCGGTGACCAACTGCCTCAACTTCGGCGCCCCCACCGATCCCGGCGTGATGTGGCAGTTCGAGCAGGCCGTCCGGGGGCTGGCCGACGGTTGCGCCGAACTGGGCATCCCGGTCACCGGGGGCAACGTGAGTTTCTACAACCAGACCGGCGACACCGCGATCCTGCCCACCCCGGTGATCGGGGTGCTCGGCGTGATCGACGACGTGCGCCGGCGGATCCCCACCGGCTTTGGCGGTGCTGGCGACGAGGTCTGGCTGCTCGGTGACACTCGTGACGAGTTCGGTGGCAGCCAGTGGGCGCATGAGGTGCACGGGTACCTCGGTGGTCGCCCGCCCGCCGTAGACCTGGCTCGCGAGCAGGCGATCGGTGCGGTGCTCGCCGCAGCATCCCGGGACGGGCTGGTGAGCGCAGCGCACGATCTGTCCGACGGTGGCCTGGCGCAGGCTTTGGTGGAGGCCTGCTTGCTCGGTGGAGTCGGAGCTCGGGTGACGCTGTCGGCGCGGCTCGATCCGTTCGTCGCCCTGTTCGCCGAGTCCTCCGCGCGTGTCCTGCTCGGCGTGCCCGGGTCCGCTACGGATCGTCTCGGCCAGCTGTGCACGGACCACGGGGTCCTGGTGACCCGCCTCGGCGCCGTCCACTCCACGCCCGACCTGGAGATCGTCCACCTAGCCACCTTCCCTCTCGACGAACTCCGCACCGCCTGGACCGCCACCCTCCCTACCCTCTTCAACCCCTGACCCCGCCCTTACCGCGTTCTGGATGCAGACTGCGTCAATTGGGTGCTGAATTACCGCAGTCTGCATCCAGAACGCGGGGGAGGTTGACGTGGAAGAGCGCGGGCGGGTGCTCGGAGGAATGGGGGGGTGGTTGGACGGGGACGGAACGGAGCCGGCGCGGGATGAGCTGGCGCGGGCGGTCCGGTTGAGCGTTCGTGCGCTGGCGCAGGTGGCTCCCGGCGCCACGGTGGAGGTGCGGGTGCCACCGTTCGCCGCCGTGCAGTGCGTCGCCGGTCCGAGACACACCCGCGGCACCCCACCCAACGTCATAGAAACGGACCCGAGAACCTGGCTGCAGCTGGCCACCGGCCGCCTGACCTGGCCGCAAGCCCTAGCCGACGGCCGCGCGACGGCCTCCGGCCCCCGCGCAGATCTCTCTCCCTACTTACCCCTGGCACGATGGAGGACATGACGGTGTCGGGGTTTCGGTGCGGGATTGGGGAGTTCGATCGGCGGGTGCGGGCGGTGCGGGCGGAGCAGTGGGCCGACCCGACGCCGTGCACCGAGTGGGACGTCCGGGCGCTGGTGAACCACCTGGTGACTGAGCAGCTGTGGGCGCCGCTGTTGCTCGAGGGGGCCACCATGGAGGACATCGGGGACCGCTTCGACGGTGATCAGCTCGGCGACGATCCGGTGGCGGCCTGGGCGAGCGCCGCGGCCGCGTCGCTGGAGGCGTTCGCGGCGCCGAGTGTCCTGCGGCGGTCGGTCGAGCTGTCCTACGGGCGCCGTCCGGCCCAGGGTTACTGCCAAGAGATGACTATGGACCTGACCGTGCACGCCTGGGACCTGGCCCGGGGGATCAAGGCTGACGAGCGGCTCGATCCGGACTTGGTGAGCGACGTGCTGGCGTTCATCGAGCCGCAGGTCGAGCAGTTGGCGGGCAGCGGTTTGTTCGCCCCCCCGGTGAGGGTGAGTCCTGACGCCGATCCCCAGACCCGCCTGCTGGCCCTGGTCGGACGGCGGCCTTGATTCGCGCGCGGGGTCCCCTGGACCAGGAGGCACTAGAGTAGAAGGCGCAGGAGTCCGGCAGCTCGATTCTCGTCAGCACCCTGGAGTCGCAGGTGGGCAACGAAACGCCCCGGCATGAGCCCGACCACCAGTGCCCGAACGATCACGGTGCAGACGACTACGAGGGACCGCACGAGGAGTGCGGTGTGTTCGGGGTCTGGGCTCCCGGCGAGGAGGTCGCCAAGCTCGCCTACTTCGGGTTGTACGCGCTGCAGCACCGTGGTCAAGAGGCCGCCGGCATCGCGGTGTCCGACGGCTCGCAGGTGCTGGTGTTCAAAGACCTCGGTCTGGTCAGCCAGGTGTTCGACGAGCAGGTGCTGTCCAGTCTGTCCGGGCATATCGCGATCGGGCACTGCCGTTACTCCACCACCGGCGCCTCCATCTGGGAGAACGCCCAGCCGACGTTTCGTACTACCGCTACTGGGTCGGGTCTGGCGCTGGGGCACAACGGCAACCTGGTCAACACCGCCGAGCTACTGGCGCAGGCCCGCAAGGTCGGCGCACCCATCCGCAACGGGGCGACCACCGACTCGGACCTGATCACCGGACTGCTGGCCACCGGCGCGGCGGACACCGGCATCGAGAACGCCGCCCAGCGCCTGCTGCCGCAGCTGCGCGGCGCCTTCTCGCTGGTCTTCTGCGACGAGAGCACGCTCTACGCGGCGCGAGATCCACAGGGCGTCCGGCCGCTGGTGCTGGGCAGGTTGGAACGCGGCTGGGTGCTCGCCAGTGAGACCGCGGCGCTGGACATCGTCGGCGCCAGCTTCGTGCGGGAGGTCGAGCCGGGCGAGCTACTCGCCATCGACGCGAGCGGCTTGCGCAGCTCCCGGTTCGCCAACCCCGATCCCAAGGGCTGTGTGTTCGAGTACGTCTACCTGGCCCGCCCGGACACCACGATCGCCGGGCGTGGGGTGCACGCCACCCGGGTGGAGATCGGCCGCAGGCTGGCGATCGAGCACCCGGCCGATGCCGACCTGGTCATCCCGGTGCCGGAATCCGGTACGCCGGCGGCGATCGGTTACGCGCAGGGCTCAGGCATCCCGTACGGCTCGGGGTTGGTGAAGAACTCTTACGTCGGGCGCACCTTCATCCAGCCCTCGCAGACGATCCGCCAACTGGGCATCCGGTTGAAGCTCAACCCGCTGCGCGACGTCATCCGAGGCAAGCGCCTGGTGGTGGTGGACGACTCCATCGTGCGCGGTAACACCCAGGGCGCACTGGTCCGGATGCTGCGCGAAGCCGGGGCGATCGAAATACACGTCCGGATCGCCAGTCCACCGGTGCGCTGGCCGTGCTTCTACGGTATCGACTTCGCCTCCCGTGCCGAGCTGATCGCCAACGGCGCCGACGTCGAGGGTGTACGGCGCGCCATCGGCGCCGACAGTCTCGGTTACGTCAGTCTCGACAATCTCATCGCTGCTTCCGAGCAGCCGGGCACCCGGTTGTGCACGGCCTGCTTCGACGGTCGCTACCCGATCCCGCTGCCACCCAGCGAGTCCATCGGCAAGCACCTGCTCGACGACCTCGACGCGCTGGCGAGGGGAGTCGCCGGCGACACCGAGCCGGTGGCGCGCGTGGGGCCGACGGAGCGCCTGCCATGACCGAGATTGACAGCCCGCACTCCACCTACGCCGCGGCCGGGGTGGACATCGCTGCCGGGGCGCAGGCCGTCAACGCGCTGAAGCCGCACGCCGAGCGGGCTCGCCGCCCGGAGGTGCTGGGCGCTGTCGGCGGCTTCGCCGGTCTGTTCAAGCTCAAGCCCGACCGCTGGCGCGAGCCCGTCCTGGCCAGTTCCACCGACGGCGTCGGCACCAAGATCGCCATAGCGCAGGCGATGGACGTCCACCACACCATCGGCATCGACCTGGTCGCGATGGTGGTCGACGACCTGGTGGTATGCGGAGCCGAGCCACTGTTCCTGCAGGACTACATCGCCGTCGGCAAGGTGGTGCCGGAGTTGATCGCGCAACTCGTCCGGGGAATCGCCGACGGATGCGTCCAGGCCGGTTGCGCACTGCTGGGCGGGGAAACCGCCGAGCACCCCGGAATGAGGACCGATGGCGACTACGACCTGGCCGCGACCGGGGTGGGTGTGGTGGAGGCCGACGCCATCCTGGGACCTGATCGGGTGCGTCCCGGTGACGTAGTGGTGGCGATGGCCTCGTCGGGGTTGCATTCCAACGGCTACTCGCTGGTCCGGCACGTGCTGCTGAACGCGGCCAGAATGCCTCTCGAGGGGCATGTCGAGGAGTTCGGTCGCCCGCTGGGGGAGCAGTTGCTCGAACCAACCCGGATCTACGCCAAGGACTGTCTGGCGTTGGTCGCCGAGGCCGAGGTGCGCACCTTCGCGCACGTTACCGGCGGTGGCCTGGCGGCGAACCTGTCCCGGGTGATGCCGCGCGGGCTGGTCGCCGTGCTGGAGCGCGGTAGCTGGACGCCGGCCGCGGAGTTCGCGCTGATCGCGCGCCGGGGCCGGGTGGAGCGCGCGGAGATGGAGCGCACGTTCAACATGGGCGTCGGCATGGTCGCGGTGGTCGACCCGGCTGAGGTCGACCGCGCGCTGGCCGTGCTGACGGCCCGGCATGTGCCCGCGTGGGTACTCGGCGAGGTGCGCAAGTCCCGCGACGTCACGCCTGAGTCAGTTGACTCGAAAGACGGCGTCCGCGCGGTGCTCCGCGGGGATCACCCACGGTTCTGACCCGCAGCTGGTGCGCTTCCGTTGGGCTCGCGCGATCGCCACGCGGACTCAGCGGCTGTACTCACCGTACTCGTCGGTGACAGCCTCATCGGTGACAGCGTCGTCGGCGCGGTCACCCTCGCCGGCGTGGTGGCTGTCACCGTTGTCGCTCGACAGCTCTCGTTGGAGAGCCGCATAGTCCGTGGCGGGGGAGCTGTACTTGAGTTCCCGTGCCACCTTCGTCTGCTTGGCCTTCGCACGGCCGCGCCCCATGGCTCGACCCCCTCGCACGCAGGGACGAAGCCATCCGGGGGACTCGGCGGCCTCGTTATCTCGACAACATCCGTTAGGCACCACAGTACAGGGTTGGGTGGGTCCAGTGCGACGTGGCCGCGCCACTGCGGGGGAGTGTCCCATCCCACAATGTCGCTGCCCCCAATGTCACATCCTCAGTGGGCGAGCCGGCGTTGCTCGGCGAGCAGTTCGTCCACCGAGGCAGTCCCGTTGGCGTACCGGGAGCCGATCTCCGCGTTGAAGGTGTCCACGACCTGCTGCACCTCGCGTCGGCGCGCAGACACCGACGTCTCCTCCGTGCGGTAGGTGGCCAGTGCACCTTCGAGCTGCTCGGCTGACAGTGTCCCGACGTCGGAGAGGTCCACGTCGGCGACCAGCGCCTCGACCCGGCGGCGGTGCGCTTCGGCCCGGGAGGGCTCCAGCGTCTGGTGGCGGCCCGAACCCGTTGCCGGGCCCACCGCATTCACCGCCAGGATGCGGGCCAGCTCGTCGACGACGGGGGCGGTGCCACCCTCACGGCGGCGGCGTTGTTCGGCGCGCACGAGGTCGATCCGGGCGTGCAACAGCCGCCGCAGGTAGGACAGGTCGGTCTCCTCCTGGGCCGCGTCGTCCCGGCGCGCGCGCACCTCCGCGAGCCCCAACGCGCCCAACCCGGTACTGAAGCCGGGCGCCAGCACCCGATCAATGCGCCGACGGCCCCCACGGCGAACCTCGGTCACGCCGACCATACCTGGCACCTTCAAGACCTGAGGCGGCGCAGTGCTGCGCGACCGGGGGGTTCACCGGTGTCGGGGGGGATTGAGTTGGGGTCTACCGCGGCGGCGGCTTGGCCGGCTTGCAGGGGGGTGGTGGGGTCTACTGAGCGTTTGAGCAGGGCCAAGGCGATGGCGCCTAGTTCGTAGTGGGTGGCGACGGTGCCGACCCGGCCCACTACCCGCTCGCCGGCGGTTACCGGGTCTCCGGTGACCGGCAGAGTATCCGGTGACTCCAGGTGTAGCAGCACCATCCGCCGCGGCGGGCGGCCAAGATTGGACACCCGCGCAACGGTTTCCTGGCCGCGGTAGCACCCCTTGTCCAGGTGCACCGCGGGACCGATCCAGCCGACCTCGTGCGGGATGGTGCGCTCATCGGTATCGATGCCCAATCGCGGCCGCAGTGCCGCCGCCCGGATCGCCTCGTAAGCCCAGCTGCCGGCCGGTACGGCGCCGGCATCGACAAGCCGGCGCCAAGCGTTGGTGAGCTCGTCTCGGGGCACCAGCAGGTCCGTCCGACCCGCCTCGACGCGCACGAACCCACCCAGCTCGCCTGCTCGCGAGAGCACATCGCCGGCGCCGGGGCCCAGCAGCGAGAGCACGGCAAGCTCCGGCGTCGCATCCCGGGGTGTCACCTTCGACCAGAACACCATCGAGTTCAGATAGGCCAGCAGCCCCTGCGCCCGGCCTGGTTCAGTGTCCAGCCACACCGTGTCCCGCACCTGGGACACCACGGCGTGATGCTCGACGTGTCCCCTCAGGTCCAGGACGAGGGCCTCGGTGTGCTCACCCTCACCGAGCGTGAGCAGGTGCTGGGAGGTGATGGTGTGTAGCCAGTTCAACCGGTCCTCGCCGGGGACTGCGAGCACTCCACGATGCGACCGGTCCACGACCGCGACGTCGCGGTCGGCGGCGCGTTGCTCCCCCAACGGGTCACCGTGGTGCCAGGCGACGCCTTCATCCGGGGACCCGTCCGGTGGCGGCACCGCGCCCGGCAGTTCCAGCAGTGGTGACGTCACGAGTTCTCGACGGGTGGAAGGCAACTCACGCACCGTCCGGACAGCGCGAGGTGGCTGGGGTTCAGCACGAACCCGAACTTGTCTCGTAGTCGCGCAGTGAGGTCCATCAGCTCATCAGGAGGGATCTCGGTAACCTCTCCGCACCTGTGGCACACCAGGTGCACATGCTCATGTGCCTGGGTGGAGTAGCTCGGCGCTCCGTGCCCGAGATGGGTGTGCCAGACCAGGTCGAGGCCTTCCAACAGGTCCAGGGTGCGGTAGATGGTGGTGATGTTCACCGCGGGTGCGACGTGTTGGACGTGCTCGCAGATCCGTTCGGGTGTGGCGTGCTGCAATTCCCGCACCGCGTCGAGCACGAGTTGGCGCTGGGGTGTCATTCGCATGCCGCGATCGTGCAACGTACGGCGCAGGCTGGTGTCCACAACCACGATGGTAGCGCCGCGCGCCGCCCTGCAGCGGGGCTGTCGCATTGACGTTGCCGAACCCGCCGTGGCGCGGATAGCGTGGCAGTACACGTGAAAGGAGGTGGTCCAAGGTTGAACGGCTATAGGACTCGTGAGGTGGCTGCAAGCTAGTGCCGCCGACGGCCGTGGAAGGCCACCTCCAGCAGGACGGCGTTGTCCGCAACGACGGACTGTGAGAGGCGGCAAGCGAATCCAAGGCAGTCACCCGGCCCCCGGGGCGCCCGAGCAATGGTCCCGCTTGGGCTCGTCGCTTCCTGCGGTGATCCCGGGGGCTGACTGCTGTTCGGACCCGCCCTGGTCTCAGCCGATCACGCGGTGCAGCAGGACCGAGACGTGCGGCTGCATGGGTTGCCCGACCATCGCGCGTTGCTCGACGTAGGCGAGGTCGCCGCCCTCGACGATGCCGTAGAGCCGGTGCGCGCCGAGGACCTCTTTGGCCGAGGAACTCCGCACCACCGCGTCGGTGGCCAGCTCCCACGAGGTCTGGCTGCGCGGCCGTCCGTAGTACAGCTCCACGATGCCGGTGCCGTGCGCGGCGAGCAGCTCGATGGTGTCGTCGGCTTGCGGTCGCCAGAACCCGGTCTCCCGGGCAGCTGGTCGGATCACCGCTCCGGCGTCGTCGAGCAGCCACGCCCGGGACTCGTACCGCAGAAACGGTCGGCCGTCGTGGCAGATAACCACCTGCTGGCCGAAGCGGTAGGGCCCGTCGATCGTCGGGTAGACGATCTCCCCTTCGCCGCGCCAGACTCCGACCAGTGGCAGCAGCGCCAGGCACTGGGGGTGCAGCTGCGGCCCTTCGCGTAGGTTCGCGGTGTCACCGGGTATCGGTAGGTCGGTGAAGTCGGGAAGGTTGCGGGTACCGGTGCTCGCTGCGCGCTGCGCCGCGATAGCCAGCGCCTCATCGCTGCTGCGGCCGTGGGGATCACTGGTCATCCTCGGGATCATAGGCGGACCGCCTGTGCCACCGGTTGATCACCGTCTCTGTGTCGTCAGCGACATGATCTGTCGTCTGAGGCACCCAAACCACGATCACCGCCCGACAGCGCGACGACCAGTGCCCGTAGTGGGCCCGGTCATCACCACGGTCATCACCACGGTCATCACCACCGGCAGCGCCAGGAGTGTCAGCCCACTTGCAGTTGAAGCAGTTGAAGCTTGGTGTTGTCCAATCCCACGTCGAAGGTGCCCGGCTTGTTCGCGGTGAAGGCGACCGACGCGGTGCTGCCCGCCGGGACCTTGATCGTGCGCTCGTAACCCTGCACGTGGACCTGGTCGGCCACGTCGCTGCTCACCGAGATGACGACCGGAGTACCCAGTGGAACCATCACCTGGCCGGTGTCGCCGGTGGCCTTGCCGCCATGGACCTTGACGCTGATCGTGTGGACGGTCGGTGCGGCCGGTGCCGGCGCCCGTCCCGGCGCCCCCGCCGTGCCACCCGGGTTGGAACCGGGCGCCGTAGCCGACCCTTGCCCGCAACCGCCGAGTACCCCGATCATTACTGCTCCCGTAGCCACCGCAATCCCGACACGACCCATGGCGTCCCTCCACAGTTACCGTCCGTGCTAAGGCGATCAGCCTGCCATAACGCGCAAGGCGGCCCTGGAGAGCCGTCTCGCCGCGTTCGTGTACGGCGAAACTGCCGGCTCGCTGCGGCGTTGGGGTCCGCCGTGGCTGCGTTCGATCAGCCGGTCGTGACGTGGTCGGCGACGGTGCGGCGGCGACGCACGGTCACCATCGCGCCTTGGCGCTGCTGTGGCTGGAACTCGTCCGGGTCGGGGTAGTGGCGGTTGCTGTGGTGCACCAGGTTGATGCTGGGAGCCAGGATCCGGCCGCATGGAGGAGGGCTGGCAGTGGCGGGCACAGGGGAGGCGTGTTCACCATTCGCTGGGAATATACATACGTTTGTCTAGCATCGGTAGTATCCGGAATATGGGACACCGGGAGGCGCTGCTCGAGGCCGCTCGGCGCTGCCTGCTGGAGCGGGGCTACGCGCGCACCACGGCCCGGGATCTGGTGGCCGCCTCGGGCACCAATCTGGCCTCCATCGGCTACCACTTCGGGTCCAAGGAGGCGCTGCTCAACGGAGCGATGCAGCAGTGCTTCGACGAATACATCGAGCAGATCACCCGGATCGTGTTCGCCGATCCCAGTGCCACCCCGTTGCAGCGGGTGCGAGCGTGCTGGGTGGCGCTGGTGACCACGTTCGAGCAGTACCGCCCGCTGATGGTGGCCTTCGTCGAGGCGCTGGCCCAGTCGGAGCGGGTGCCGGAGCTGCGGACTCAGCTCGCTGAGTGCTACGAGCGGCTGCGCGCCACGGTGGCCGACATGGTGCGCTCCTCGGTCGACGGTCTTTCCGACGCCACCGCGCGCCAGGTCGCCTCGTTCCTCATCGCGGTCTACGACGGCCTGCAAGTCCAGTGGCTGCTGGACCCCGAGCGCGCTCCCACCCCCGACGCCTTGATGGCCGCCCTCGAAATCGCCCTGCCCGCCGCCCTAGCCACAGAGCACGTTGGTGGCTCTTCAAGGACTGCCAACACGGGGTAAGGGAGTGCAGGTCAGGACGTCGATATGCTCTGACCTGCACGTTCCCCTTCAGTCGTTGGTGGTCCGTTGGGTTCGTTTGTGAACGTCCCGTGCCCCCAATGTGCCCCAACTGAGATCATCAAGTGATCGTGCCCGTGGCCGTCAAGCGGCAGGGTGTTCGCCGGATGGCGGCGGGGTCGAGGTGCGCACCCGCGCAGAAGTTCGCCGCACACCCACCGCGAGGACGACGGTCGCGCTGGTAGTGGGGCACGGGCTCTGCGGCCGGACGGGGCAGCCTCCGCAGACACGCGTGGCCTCCGCTAGGCGGGCCCGCTCCTGGCGCTGGTGCTGGTGGCCGTGACCCGCTACCCGGTCGTACAGCCGGTGCTTGCCGATGCAGTTCGCCCCGTCCAGCTTCGGCTGGTCGGGGAGGATCACGGTGAGCAACGTCACCACGCCCTCGTGATCCATAGCGCCAGTGTCCACCCCGCCGGGAACGGCCCCGCCCGGGTGCACAGGTAGGTGCAGTGTCGGGCGGGGCCGTTTCGTTGTTGGTGGAACAGATGTTCTCGTCGAGAATGTCTGAATCGGTTAGTCGAACTCGCCGGCACGCACACCGGCAGTGAACGCGGACCACTCCGGCCCGGTGAACATCAACACCGCGCCGGCCGGGTTCTTGGAGTCTCGGACGCCACGGCCACCGCCGGGTAGGTCGGCGACCTCAACGCATGCACCCTGGCTGTTGCTGAAGGTAGACTTCCGCCAGGCGGGAGCTAGGTCATCCATCGTCGACGCCTCCCTCTTCGCACTACTGGTTACTGGATGTGGTGTTCGGCGAGCTGCGCGATCATGGCCAGGCTCTCGTCTGCATCGAGAGACTGGCTGCGCAGTTCGCTGAACAGCCTAACCAGCTGGGACACGACCGACTCGTCATCGATGACGTGCCCACCCACGGCGTACTCCTGGTACGCGACGTCGGGCAGTAGTTCTTCGTCGCGGAAGCTGAGCAGCGAGAACGGCCCGTCCGTGCCAGCGTGCAAGCCGCGATCAAACGGCAGCACCCGTAGTTCGACGTTCGGCCACTTCGCACGGTCGATTAGCAGCGCCAACTGCTTACCCGCGACCCGCTCATCCCGTGCGCAGCGCTCCAGAGCCGCCTGCGACACCACAGCAGTCATCTGTAGCGGGTTGTCCCCGGTAAGCCGCTCTTGGCGTTTCAGGCGCGCGGGAACGCGTCGGTTCACTTCCTTGGCCGACAGTCGGCCGGCGAGCGTGTAGAGCGTCCGCATGTACTGGTCGGTTTGCAGCAAACCGGGGATGTTCTCCAGCTCCAGGCAGCGCAACGAGACCGCCTCGGCCTCCAGGCCGACGTAACCAGCCAGCCACTCAGGGAGCCCGTACTGGGACCACCAGCCACGCCTTCCGGCCTCTTGGCGCAACTCCTCCAGCGTTTGGAGCTTGTCCTCTGCCCCGTAGTGCTGGAGTAGCACGATCAACTCTGTCTTGCCGATGACGTTGCGGCCCGATTCCAGGTAGGTGACCTTCGTCGGCGAGCACCCCAGGAGGAAGGCCGTTTCCTCGCGGGTCTCGTGCGCGTCCGCGCGTAGCCGACGCAGTGCGCCGCCAAGCTGACGGCGCCGGATGGTGGGACCAGAAGACATGGTCACGCAGCATACCTGGTAGCGATGGCAAGTCATCTTCCGCACCGGGTAATCTAGTGACGTCACATCGGTTAGCATTCGGGATGAGACGTCAGCACGGCTGGCGTCTGCCGCCCCGGTCCGTGCGCCGCCCCGACGGACCCGGACCGGGCGGCGCCTCAGCCTCCAGGAAGGTGCGTTCGAGAGATGGCCGAAATCTCCCCCGCTGACCTTGTCCTCACCCCTGCGCAGGCGCTGGTCGAGTTGTTCATGGTCAACGCCGATCGGGGCGCCAACGCGGAAAATGATCTCTTCGTAGAGGAGCTGCAGAGACGTAGGCGTGAGATTCAGTCGCTCGTCAATCCCGCCGGGCGATGACCACCACCCGCCCACGGGGCGCCGGCCTGCCGGAAACCACGCAACGTTTCCTAGCGGGCCTGCCCCGGCATGGTGATCCGGTCCGCTCAGTGTGGAACCGGCTAGCTGAACTGGAACGCGCGGGCAACGACCCGGTAGTCGTAGACGCGTTGCGCGCGGTGCTGTTGCCGCACCAACCGCCCCGTTTCGGGCGGTGCCCGGCATGCCCGAAACGTTGGGGTCGCCGCCGGTGGCCGTGCACCTTGTGGTGCGGCGTGCACGTGTCGCTGTTCAGCGCCAGCGTGGTAACCGGGGTGCAGCGGTGACCGCCGGTGCCGGTGACCAGCCGGGCCGCGCGGGTAAGCGTGATCCGAACCGGCGGGTGATCATGTGTCATTGTACGGTGCACGGCGGCCCAATAGGTTTCACCAATTTGGTTATCAGCAAACGTGACGGGCAAATAGTAATGGACCCGCACGTCACCGGCGGATGCGTGATTGTTTTCGATGAGAAAGCCGCCGCCGAATTGTTCGACGCCATCGGGGAATGGCTCGGATGAGCATCAAGGGGGTTTAAGCGTGTTGGACCGGCACGACCACGCCGTTGATGACCACCACGACCACCCACCCGGCGTGCTCAAAACTCGCTGCGGGCATTACCTCCTAGCGGTCGCGACCCGGCTAGACGAACCATCCCTTCCGCTGCGCTGCCCGGACTGTCAGGAGATTTTCACCACGGGCATGGCATCCCTAGCCCGAGTTTCCGGGATAATTCGATCTTGGTTGCCGTTGCTGCTGGTCAGGGATGATGTTGATGTTCGTTGGGTGTATGACCTAAGTGCTGGGTGCGGGGTGTCCAGCGGTGGAGGTCGAAG
>JALYTS010000098.1 GCA_030854185.1 Actinomycetota bacterium
CCTCCCACGGTCGCCCGCCGAGCAGCCCTCCGCATCACCAGACTGATCTCGCGACGCCCGGGTGGGTCGCCGTTTTCGGCGACCGGTCCCACGGGTCGGCTTTAGCTGATCCCAGGTTGACCAACCCTGCCGCAATGAACCCCCGATCTGTCCGACCGCGCCCGGGCGGATCGGGTCCACGGCCCCGGCGTCACGTTGCCCCCGTGACGCCGGGGCCCTCTAATCAGCCGGTCACTACCTGCTGTTCGGGCACCGACTTTAAGTAATTCCGGGCAATGTTTACCGCAACTTGTTCCACAACACGCCGCGACACACCCGATATTTCTCCGCATTGGACCTATCAAGGTGCTGCGGCGCGCCAAGTGGCCAACCACGCGTCGGTGGCGACCGTCGGGAGCAGGAGTGTCCAAGCCTCATCGACCCGCAACCGGAGGTTGTGGCGATCCTCCGCGGCGACGCAGATCTGCCGATGGCCGGCAATCAGTGCGACGATCTGCCGGGCGACCAGTGCGGGATCGATCCCTTCCCGGAGCAGGCCGGCTTGCGCGGCCTGGGTCAACAAGTCCAGAGTGTCGCGTTCGCCGCACCCGTAGTGCTCGCCGGCGTCTTGAGTGCGCCTGGGCAGGTCGTGGAGCAACCGCGTACCACCGCGGGCGATCGGATCCTCGATGAGACGCGTGATCACCTCGTCGACCAGCGCTAACAGCACCGAGAGCGGATCAAGCCCGGAATGACCGATATGCCCGCGAAGATCTCTCCATCCCTGCACCATCTCGGCGACAACCGCCCGCGCCAGCGCATCCTTGGAGGCGAAGTGGAAGTACAGCGCCCCCTTGGTTCCACCGCTGTCGGCCAGCACGCTGTCCAAGGAGGTTGCGTGGTACCCGTCACGAGCGAAGTGCTCGGCAGCGGCGGTCAGGATCGCCAGCCGAGTCGCCCGGGCCCGCGGCTGCAGCGCGGCCCGGCCTGCGCTGGCATCGCTGTCGCCGGCTCCGGGTCGTGGCCGACCGGTGCTGGACATGACGCTGTGAAAGCTACCCGCCTCAAGCGCTCTAGGCTGCATACAGTTTTCAAGTGGCGGCGCAAACACACTCGCTGGTATGTTTTATTGGGTGATCCCGCCGCCGTATTGAGCGACAGACGGTAGGGGTTGGCTCGTGTGGGGGTCCCGCGGGGGGTGTGGTAGCCCGGGACGGTAGGGACGACGACCGTCCCGGGCTACCACCAGCAACTCGTCGACCAGCGAACGGCGAACAGGCCGGTGTCGACGCCGGCCGCGGTGGACCATCGTGTTTGAATCGGCGACCGTGATGCCTACACCGGACCGGCGGGAGGTGGCGGCGGTCTTCGCCGGCGGAGGCATCGGCGCCCTGTGTCGTGGACTGTTGAGCGAGGCCTATCCCCAGGCGGCATCGAGTTGGCCGTGGGTCACCTTCGCAGTGAACCTTGTTGGGGCGTTCTTGCTGGGCTACTTCGCCACTCGCCTGCAGGAGCGGTTGCCGCTGTCCAGCTACCGGCGCCCGCTACTGGGTACCGGTCTGTGCGGCGGGCTCACCACGTTCTCGACGATGCAGGTGGAGTTGCTCAGGATGATTGACGCCCGCCAGTTCGGGCTCGCCGTTGGATACGCCTCGGCGAGCGTTGTCGGTGGCTATGCCGCGATCCATCTTGCCACCGCCATGGTGCGACGGGTTCGGCTCCGGACATGATCGTCGTATTGTGGGTTGGGGCGGCCCTGATCGGCGGCGCAGGGTCGGTGCTGCGCTTCGTCGTCGACGGTGCGATCGCCTCCCGGACGGGCCGCGCCTTCCCGTACGGCACGTTGGTGGTCAACCTTTCCGGCGCGGTGCTGCTGGGCCTGATCACAGGTCTGGCGCTGAGCCACGACAGAGCCCTGCTGGCCGGTACCGCCGCAGTGGGTTCCTACACGACCTTCTCGACCTGGATGTTCGAGACCCAACGCCTTGGCGAAGATCGCCAGGTCCCGAACCTGGCGGCGAACATCGTGGTGAGCCTGGTCGCCGGCGTCGCCGCGGCCGCGCTCGGTCGGCTGCTCGGGAGCCACCTGTGATCGAGGACTGCCTGAAGCTGACCACCTATTTCGGTGAGCGGCACCGGAGCGGCCGAGCATTTCTCGCCGATATCCAACTGGAACTGTTCGGGCAGCGGGAGATCGCTACCAGCATCCTGCTTCGCGGTGCGGAGGGGTTCGGACTCAAGCATCATCTGCGGACCGACCGGCTACTCACCCTGTCCGAGGACCTGCCGCTCGTCTCGGTCGCCGTGGACACCCGGTCCAGGATCGAAGCGCTGCTCGATGACCTGCAGGCGATCGAGCACCGCGGGCTGGTAACCCTGGAGCGGGCACGGATGCTGCCCGGCGACATCGATCCGGTACGACTGCCCGAGGAGCCGCACGAGGCCACCAAGCTGACCGTCTACGTCGGCCGGCAGGAACGCGTCTACCGGGTGCCCGCCTTCGTCGCGGTCTGCGACCTACTGCACCGTCGCGGCATTGCGGGCGCCACCGTTCTGTTGGGCGTTGACGGGACGGCTCACGGTCAGCGGACCCGCGCCCGATTCTTCGGGCGCAACGCCGACGTGCCGATGATGATCATCGCGGTCGGCTCGGGTGAGCGCATAGCCCGAGTTCTGCCCGAGCTCGGCGGCCTGCTGCGGCGACCGCTGATCACGCTGGAGCGGGTCCGGGTGTGCAAGCGCGACGGAGCGCTCATCGAGCGCCCGCCCGTCCTGCCGGCCACCGACGAGCGCGGGATGGCGGTGTGGCAGAAATTGATGGTCTACACCTCAGAACGGGCGTTGCGCGACGGGCAACCGGTGCACCGAGCGCTGGTGCGACGGCTGCGGGCCTCCGGCGCCCGGGGTGCCACCACGCTGCGCGGGATGTGGGGTTTCCACGACGAGACTCCCCCACACGGTGATCGATTGCTGCAGCTGGGCCGCCGGGTACCGGTGGTGACGATCATCATCGACGCGCCGGATCGGATCGCGACCTCCTTCGACATCGTCGACGAGCTCACCACCGAGCACGGCGTCGTCACCAGCGAAATGGTGCCCGCGCTGACCGCGGCCACCGACGAGTCACATCGCAGCGATCTGCGCCTAGCCCGCCGTCCGTTCTAGCGCGTACTCCGTGGGTGCCCAGGTAGGCCAGCCCGCGCACTTGCGTGGGTTTGCGGTCAGCCGTCACACTGAACGCACGGCGATGAGGCTCGCCGAAACCGCGGACCACCCGGGCCGCTAACGGTCTCTACCGCATCATCCGGCGCAACCGCGTTGGTCGACGGTAGAGGAGGTCCGGGGCGGCGATGACGCTTCCTATCCCCGTGGTGCAGGCGCTGCAGGTGCTGACGGTGCTGGTCGGTGCGCCCGGGATCAACGGCGTGATCGCCCGGGTGGAGGCCCGGTTGCAGGGTCGGCGCGGGCCGCGCGTGCTGCAGCCCTACTACGACATCGCCAAGCTGTTCCGCAAGGAGGCGCTGGCGCCGATCGGGTCGAGCTGGGTGTTCCTCGCGGCGCCGCTGGTCGCGATGACCTGCTACCTGACCGTGCCGTTGCTCATCCCGGTGCTCACCACGTTCCCACTGCCGTTCGGCTACCTGGGTGACATCCTGGGCGGCGGGTTCATCCTCGCGCTGGCCAGCTTCGTCATCGCCATCGCCGCGGCCGGCACCGGATCGCCGTATGCCCAGTTGGGGGCCAGCCGCGCCAAGACATTTGCCGCGATCACCGAGCCGGTGGTGCTGTTCGTGGTGTTCACCGTCGCGCTGATCACCGGCACCGACCTGCCCTACGCGATGGCCAAGACGGTCCGGGCCTCGGCTGACCAGATCGTCCGCCCGGCGCACCTGCTGGCCGCCGCCGCGCTGTTCATGGTGATCCTCTACGAAACCGGGCGGATCCCGGTCGAGACGCACACCGGCACCAACGAGTTCGGGATGATCGAGGAGGCTCGACCCTTCGAACACTCCGGCCCCTACCTCGCGTTACTGCGCTGGGGCTCGGCGATGAAACAGCTCATCCTGTTCATCATCTTGATCAACGTGGTGGTCGCACCGTGGGGGCTGGCGTCGGAGGGCACCGTGGTCGCCGTGGGACTGGCGATCCTCGCGCTGCTCGGCAAGGCGGCGCTGCTCGGCGTGGGTATCGCGGTGATCGACGACTCGTTCGCGAAGCTGCGCCTGTTCAAAATCACCGAGTTCGTGGCGGCCGCGTTCATGCTGGCCGTCCTGTCGGTGATCACGCTGTACTTCGGGGGTGGCTGATGGGAGTGCTCGCCGAGGGTGTCGCCGCACCGCCGTCCAGCTACGCCGGAGTGACCACCGCGCTGGCCGTGCTCATGCTGGTCATCGAGTTCGGCATGCTGCAAGCCACCCTGCTGCGTTCGCAGATCAGGCTCTACGCGACGCAGTCAGTGGTGATCTCACTGCTCGCGGTCGTGGTGGCCTTCGCCCGCGACGTGCCCGAACTCTACGGGTTGGCGGCGTTCTCGGTGCTGCTCAAGGTGGTCGCCGTGCCGCTGGTCATGCTGCGCCTGCTGCGCCGGACCAACCAGGAGATCGCCGGCAGCCGCGCCCTAGGGGTGGCGAGCATGGTCTTGCTCGCGGTGGGGGTCGCTGCCTTCGGGTTCTTCGCCAGCGCCCGGTTTCAGCTGGGTAGCCCGGTGCTGCCGTCCGCCGCGCTCGCGGTCGCGGTGGCCATCATCCTGGTGTCGTTCGTGCTGATGATCGTCCGGCGGGACGTCGCCTCCCAGGCGATCGGGTTCTTCGCCCTGGAGAACGGGGTGTCGCTGGCCAGCCTGGTGGTCGCCGCGAGCCTGCCGCTGATCCTCGAGGTGGCGTTCCTGTTCGACCTGCTGGTCGCCGTCGTGGTGTTCGGCGTGCTGATCCGGGTGCATCACGAGCAGTCGGAATCGCTGTCCACCGAAGCGCTCACCGAGCTGCAGGGGTGAGGACATGACAGCCGTACTCGTCGCGCTGGTCGTGCTACCGCTGCTCGCGGCGCTGCTGTCGCTGCTGCCTGGACGGTGGACGGCGCCCGCCGTCTCCGTTACGGCCGGCGTGGTGTGCCTCGGGCTCGCCTTGGCGCTGGTGCCCGCCGCGGCTGCGGGGCCGGTCGCGCTGGATTTCCTCCGGGTCGACGCGATCTCGGTGGTCTTCGGCCTGGGCACCGCGTTCCTCTACGCCACGGCCGCCGTGTATTCGGTCGGCTACCTGCGCGGCGAGCGAGAGCGCGCGGATTTCACCCGATATTCGCGGCTGTTCTGGGTCGGCCTGAACCTGTTCGCCTGGTCCATGCTGTGTGCGCCGTTGATGAACGGCCTCGCGCTGCTGTGGATCGCGGTGGAGATCACCACGGTGATCTCCGCGTTGCTGGTCGCGCTGGACGGCACCCGGCAGGGCGCCGAGGCGGCGTGGAAATACGTGCTCATCGCCTCGGCCGGGCTGGGGATCGCGTTGCTGGCCACGATCGTCATGTACTACGCGGGGGCGGCCGTGCTCGGACCGTCCTACGACCTGGCCTTCGCCCCGCTGCTGCGCGCTGGGTCGGCGCTGCCACACCCCGCCGTGCAGCTCGCGTTCGTGCTCGCAGTCGTCGGGTTCGGCACCAAGGTCGGGCTTTTCCCGGTGCACACCTGGCTGCCCGACGCGCATTCCGAGGCGCCCACACCAGTCTCGGCCATGCTGTCCGGGTCGCTGCTCGCCGTCAGCTTCTACGCCGTGCTGCGCTTCTACCAGATCGCCGCCGCCACCCTGGGCAGCGGTTTCCCCCGCGGGGTACTGCTCGTGTTCGGCATGCTCTCGCTGCTGCTGGCGGCGCTGTACCTGGTCGAGCAGCGCAACCTCAAGCGATTGTTGGCCTACTCGAGCGTCGAGCACATGGGCATCCTGGCCATCGGGGTCTCCTTCGGCTCACCGCTGGCCTTCGCCGGGGTGCTGCTGCACGTGCTGGGACACGCCGCCGCCAAGGGCAACGCGTTCTTCGGCGCCGGCGTAATGGTCCGCGCGTACCGCACCAAGGACCTCGGGCTGATCAGGGGCGGCTTCGACCGCCTGCCGTGGACGGCCCCGCTGTTCCTGCTCGCGATCCTCGCGCTGTCTGCACTACCCCCGTTCGGGCTGTTCCGCAGCGAGTTCCTGATCGTCGCCGGGGGCCTGCGCTCGTCCCACTTCGCTCCCGCGGCAGCGATGGTCGCGCTGGTCACGCTGGCGTTCCTCGGGCTGTCGATTGCCACCACCCGGATGCTGTTCGTGCCGCAGAAGGACGGCCCGGGAGCCGCGAGCGCACCGCGTGGCGAGCCGAGCGCCTGGATGGTGGTGCCCATGGTCATCGGGGTGGTAGCGCTGCTGGTGTTGGGTCTGCGCCCACCGGACGCGCTCACCGCGCTGATCGCCCGGGGGGCCGCTGAACTGGGAGGTGCGTTGTGAGCCGGTCCGTGGTCCGAGACCTCGCACAGGATCCGGTTGGTGCCCTGCACCAGGCGGTGCACATGCGGCTGGCCGGCGGGCAGCGGTTCGCCGCGCTGCTCGGCCGCGGCGACCCTGCCAGCGGAACCGGGCTGACCGCGCTCGTCGCACACGACGGTGGCATCACCCCACTGAGCGCGGCGCTGCCGGCGGGCGTCACGCACTATTCGGCGCTGACGCCGCAGCTGCCTGCGGCGTTCTGGTATGAGCGGGCGATCCACGACCTGGTCGGGCTGGTGCCCGATGGGCACCCCCGGCTGGACCCGTTGGTGCTGCCGCATCGCGAGGGCGCCGGCCGGTTGCCGCACCCCGGAGCGGTCGGCCAGCCGGACCGGATCGAGCCCGACGAGCGGGCACTGTCGGTGCACCTGCACGGCACCGGGGTGTTCACCATCCCGCACGGCCCGGTGCGTTCCGGTGTGTTCGAGTCGGTCGAGTACCTGGTGGAGACCCCCGGCGAGGACATCCCGCATCTGCGGATCCGGCCGCACTACAAGCACCGCGGGATGCAGAAGCGCTTCGAAGGCATGACCGTCCAGGACGGAGTGTTGCTGGCCGAACGGGTCGAAGGCATCGCCTCGGTGGCGCACGCGTTGGCCTTCGCGCACGCCGTGGAAACCCTCGCCGGCGCTGCCATCCCGGTCGCTGCCGCGATGATCCGGGTGCTGCACGCCGAGCTGGAACGTATCGCCAACCACCTCGACGTCCTGGGCAAGCTCACCGACGCGGCCGGCCTCGCAGTGGCCACCGCCCGGTTCGCCCTGCACAAGGAGCACACCCTGCGGCTGGCCGGCGCGCTCTGCGGGAGCCGATTCGGCCGCGGCGTCGTCGTGCCCGGCGGCGTCACCGCGCTGCCCCGCCTACCCGAGGACCAGGTCACCGTCGAGATCGACCGGTTGGAGCACGCCATCGACGGTGACGTGCGCGCATTGCTGGACACCTCCTCGTTCCTGGATCGGGTCCGCACCGCCGGGCCGCTGGAGCCTGGGCCGGCCCGCGAGCACGGCGCGCTCGGCCCCATTGGGCGGGGCTCGGGTTACGCCGACGATTGCCGGGTGACCCGTCCCTACGACGGGTACCACCAGCTCGCCCCGCCACCTGTCCCGAGCCGCGATGCGGGCGACGCGCAGGCCCGGATGCAGGTCCGGGTCGAGGAGATCGATACCGCGTTCGACCTCGCCCGCCACGCGATCGGGCGGCTGCCCGACTGTGACGTCGAGCGACTCCGGGTGGCCGTCAAGCCAGCTGCCGGGCAGGCCGTGGGATGGGCCGAGGCTCCCCAGGGTGAGGTGCTCTACCTGCTGGAGCTGGCCGATGACGGGCGGATCAGCTACTGCGCGCCGCGCTCGGCGTCATTTCACAACCTCATGCTGTACCCGTCGATCTTCGTCGGGGACATCCTGACCGACTTTCCCTTCAACGAGGCCAGCTTCGGTTTGTCGATCGCCGGGGTGGTGATGTAGATGCCGTGGGTCCTGCGTGGTTTACGCAATGGTGTGGTCACCACCGGCTATCCGAGGCGGCCCGACTCGTACGCCGAGGCCTTCCCCGCCGCGGTGCGACCGCTCGCGCCCGGTCCTTCCAACGGAACCCCGGTCGACACGCTGTGCCCCACCGGAGCGATCCGAAATGACGGCGACGTGTTACGGGTCGACACCGGCCGGTGCATCCTGTGCGGCCGGTGTGTGCGGGAGCGGCCGGATCTGTTCGGCTGGATCCCCGGTAGCCAGACCGCCCGGTTGCATCGGCAGGCGCTGGTCGTCCCGCAGCTCCCGGAAACCGACGAGGCCGTTGAGCGGGATCGCCGCCAGCTCGCCGCCCGTACCGGCATGCTCCGCCGATCCGTCCACATCAGGCACGTCGACGCCGGCTCGGACGGGTCTGAGGAGTGGGAGGTGCTCGCCCTGCTCAACCCGGTCTATGACGTGCACCGGCTCGGGATCTTCTTCACCGCCAGCCCCCGGCACGCCGACGTGTTGCTCATCACCGGCGCCGGGTCGCACGGCATGGCCGAGCCGCTGCGTCGCACAGTGGAAGCCACCCCCCGGCCGCTGGTCGTCATCGCTGCCGGAACCGACGCGGTCAGCGGCGGGCTGATCGCCCCCAGCGATGCCCCCAACTACGCCGCTGCCGGCGGCGGGATCGGCGAACTGGTCGACGTCGACGTGTGGGTCCCCGGCTCACCCCCATCCCCGTTCAGCCTGCTGCACGCGCTGCTGCTGGCCGTCGGCCGGATTCAACCCGAAGGTGGGTGAGCGCGCCGATGGAGTGGGTACTCGCCACCGCCCTGCTGGCCCTGCTCAGCGCCGGGCTGCTCGACCTTCTGGGCGGGGTCAGGTATGCCACGCTGCGGGCTGTCCCCTACCTGGTGGCCGCGGCGGCGTCGGTGCTGCTGGTCGTCGTTGGTGGCGCCGGTGTCTCCGGCGCGAGGATCCGGGTCGGCCTGGACTCCGCTCTGGGATCGGGAGTCCTGGGCTTCGGCCCCACTGCGCTGTCCGTTGATCGGCTCTCCGGGTTGTTCCTGGTGATCAGTTTCGCGGTGGCGGTGCCGGTAGGTCTGGTGTGCGCGGCGTGGGCCGTACGGCCGGGCCGGGTCGCGTACCGCAGCCTGGCGGCGACGCACTGCCTGGTGTTGGGCGCTGTCGCCGTCGTCATCACCGCCGACAACGCGTTCGTGTTCCTGCTGGCCTGGGAGCTGCTCACCATCGCGTTCTACCTGCTGGCCGCATTCGAGCGGTCGAAGGCTGACCGGGCCGACGCGGCGATCATCACAGTCAACCTCAGCAAGCTCAGTGGCGCAGCGCTGCTGCTCGGTTTCCTCTTGCTCGCCGGCCGCGCGGGCGGATTCAGTTTCGCCGACCTCGCCTCGGTGCCCCGCTCCGGGCTGCGCGATGCCGCCTTCGCGCTGCTCGTCGCCGGGTTCGCCGTCAAGGTCGGGCTGGTCCCGCTGCACGTGTGGATGCCGCGGGGATACCGGGCCGCTCCCGGGCCACTGCGCGCGGTGATGGCCGGGGTGGCCGTCAACGTCGGCTTCTACGGGATGTGGCGCACTCTGGATCTGCTGCGGGTGCCGCCCGGTTGGCTCGCCGTGATCGTCCTGCTGCTGGGCGGGTTCACCGCGCTGCTGGGCATCGCGCACGCCACCGTGCAGACCGATCTGGCTGAGGTGGTGGCGTACTCCAGCGTGGAGAACGGCGGCCTGATCAGCGTCGGGTACGGCGTCGCTCTGGTGGGTGCCGCCGTGGGCCGCCCGCCGCTGGTCGCAGTAGGTCTGCTCGCAGCGACCCTGCAGACGGTCGCGCACGCGCTGGCCAAATCGCTGCTGTTCTCGGCCACCTCCGGGATCGAGGACGCCACGGGCACCACCGATCTCGAGTCGTTGCGCGGTATCGGGCATCGCCTACCCGCCAGCGGAACCGGCCTGGCCATCGGCGCACTGACGCTGGCGGGACTGCCGTTGACGGTGGGGTTCGTCTCCGAGTGGTTCCTGCTCGAGGCGCTCATGCAGCAGTTCCGGATCGGCCGGCTGGCCTACGCGCTGCCGCTGGCGTTGGCCGGTGCCCTAGTCGCGATCACCGCCGGGTTCGCCGCGGTGGCATTCGTTCGGATCGTCGGGCTCATCGTGCTCGGCCCTCGTGGGCCGCGGGAAGCGACTCGCGGCCGCGACGTCGGTCCGCTGGGCGCCACCGGGCTGGCCCTGCTCGGGGTGGGATGTGTGGGCGTGGCCGCGGTCGCTCCGTTGTGGATCCGGGTGCTGATCGCTGGGCTCGACCCCGTAGTGGGGCGCGACGTGGCCGCCGGCGCGCTGAAGTCGGAGTGGGTGCTGCAGCCGGTCTACACCGAGTTCTCCGCGCTGTCGCCGTCCTGGCTCATCGTGGTCATGCCGTTATTGCTGCTGGCCGTGCTGGGCATGAGCGTCGCCTTCGGGCGCGGCCGGATGTTCGCGGTGCGCCGGGTCCCGGTGTGGCGCTCGGCAACCGGCGGGGTGAGCGGCGAGAACCAGTACACCCCCTTCGGGTTCGCCAACCCCACCCGCAAGGTGCTGGCCAACCTGCTGCTCACCCGTTCCGAGCTCACCGTGCTCGAACGGGAAACCGGCGGGCGCACCGGCGACCCGCACCATGACGCTGCCGGAGCTCACCTCGGCTACACCACCGACGTCGTCGAGGTGGTCGAGCGGTTCCTGTTCCGCCCGCTGCATCGACCGCTGCTGCTGGCCGTGCGCATGGCGAAGCGGCTGCAGAACGGCCGGCTGGACGCCTACCTTGCGTACATGCTCATCGCCCTGCTCGCGGTACTGGCGGTCGTAGCCGGGCTGGCGTGACTGATCGACGGCCGGTCGCCAACCGGCTGGGCACCGGGCGGCTCTCCGACCGCACCGGGCACGTTCACCGGGCCTACGGCCTCGCCTGGCTGGGCGGAGGCACGATCCTGGGTGCCCTTCACGACTACTCGATCACCGCCCTGATCACCTTCACGATAGTCATCCAGGCCTTGGCTCTGCTGCTGTTCGTTCCGCTGCTGCGGCACCGCTGACTTACCGCACGAAGGGATGCTTTTCGGGCTGGTGCAGTTCGCAATGTCACGGTCGTACTACGGGAGGAGCTCATAACCTGCACGACCTGAATGCCTGCGTTAGGTTGACCTTGCGGCGAACTGTTCGCAGGTCGGGCGCGAAGGTTGTTGTGCAGGGGGCCCCGAAATCAGCTGGGACCCACTTGGGGCGAGCAAGAAGACATGGAGGCTCAAGAATGGTTGGATTTTTACGACGGGCTGGGGGAATCGCGGCTGTGGGCGTGGCCACACTGGCTCTCGCCGCGTTCGGCTCCGGCGTGGCGACAGCCCAGACGGACCCACCACCGGTGGCTTCGATCGACAATCTGACCGGGGTGTCAACCTCGGTGGCGCTGGATTCGGGGTTCGTGAGCGCGCTGAAGTCCCTCGACGTGGCTCCCGGTCCCTCCGGGAAGGCCACCATTGACGGCGGCGTCGCGAAATTCCCCATCACCGGTGGGCACGTGACGGTGTACAAGCCCGGTGAGGTCAACCCCTACGTTCAGGGCAAGATCATGCATGAGGGTAGTGGCCTGACTCTGACCAAGGGCGACACCAAGGTGACACTGGAGAACTTCGTCATCGACCCGGGCCAGCCGGCGACGCTGACCGGCAAGGTGCTCGCCAACGGCAATGTGGCCACCGCGAGCGCCACGCTGTTCGACCTGGACGGCTCGACCCTCAAGCCGATCACCACCGACGCATCCGCCGGGACCGCGACGCTGACGGGCACGACGGTCAAACTGTCTGACGCTGCGGCCTCGACGCTCAACGGCGCGTTCAAGACCGACGCGCTCAAGGGCGGCACCACGGTCGGCATCGCGACGATCGTCGTGAAGCTCCCCGGCCAGACATCGCCCGGCCAGACGTCGCAGACGCCCTCCGGCGGGGTGAGCACCGGCGGTGGAAGCACCTCCGGCATCGAAGACACCGGCCTGCTCGCGGCCGGCGCCGTGGCGCTCCTGGGCGCCGGAGCAGCCGCCGGATACGCGGCCCGTCGACGTTCAGCCATCGAGCGCTGAGCGAGAACGCTGCTGGTCGGTGTGTGTCGGCCCGCGAGGTCGACACACACCGACCGCTCAAGACGACGGAGGAACGTTGGCCGGCGGACTCGGTAGACGGCGGCTGGTGGCGGTGGCACTGGCCGCCGTGTTGGGGCTGGCCGGTGTATCGATGGTCGGTTACGCGCTCGAGCACCAGCAGGTCGCGCCCCAGCCGTCAGTGGCAGACACCGGTCCGCTGAGCCTTCCAGAACTCAAGGCGCTTCCGGCACCGCAGCCGGCGTTGGCACCGCGAATAACTGCCGGGCTGCCGCGCGCTGAGCCCACTTCTATCCGCATTCCGGCTATCAACGTGTCCTCTCCGGTCAATGTCGTCGGGCTCAAACCCGACAAGACCATGGCAGTCCCGCAGCCGGGCCCGCTGTACGACCAGGCCGCCTGGTACCGCTACTCGCCCACGCCGGGCGAGATCGGACCATCGGTGATCATCGGCCACATCGACTCCGCCAAGAACGGACCCTCGGTGTTCTTCAACCTGGGCGAGCTCAAGCCGGGCCAGCGAATACGAGTGACCCGCTCCGACGGCACAACGCCCACCTTCGAAGTCGATTCGGTTCACTCCTACCCGAAAGACGCATTTCCGCAACAGGCCGTCTACGGCGACACCGATTACCCCGCGCTGCGCTTGATCACTTGCGGTGGAAGCTTCGATCGGCAGACCCGCCAGTACCTGAACAACACCGTGGTCTTCGCTCACCTCGTCGGGTAAGACCGATCCCGCCGGGCCGTGTGACCCAGCTCCAGTGGACGCTCGCGGTACACCGTTCGGTGCTTGACCGCCAGATCCCCAGAACGGGTTGATCACGGATTGGGTGCCTACGGTGACACAGGCTGTCGTCGTAGGCACACAAAGCGTGATCTCCTTTGTCCGGGCACGATCAGCACGGGACGCTGGTCGACTCAGTGGTCAGTGGTCAGTGGTCAGTGGTCAGGCCGGCGAGGCGCTGGACGGTGCGGAGCCCGGCGGACGTGCCGGGCCAGTGCCGGGCCAGGGCGTCTGAACCGGCGCGGCGGGTGACCGAGCGCAGGGCAAGCGCGACGACGAGGGCGTCATCGGCGTAGCCCAGCACGGGGATGAAGTCCGGGATGAAGGTCGATGGGAGAGAGCAGGTAGGCCAGCAGCAGCCAGAGCCGCACCCGGGCCCCTCGGGGTACCTCGGGATCGGTGGCCAACCGGCGCAGCAGCCTGATGACGTCGGGCAGCAGTCGCAGTGTCTCCCGCAGCGTGGCTTGGTCAGTACTGTTGCGATTGGTCAGCCAAAGAGTCATGATCAGCGCCAGCCACAGCAGGAGAAGTCCCGCGCCGACAGCGACCACCACTTGCCACCAGTTCACGACCAACTATGCCTCTCCGTAACGCGAGGATCAGTGCTCACTCCCCCACAGCCGGCGTCACGGTCCCGTCGGGCACGAGCACATCCGAGAGGCGTTGCAGGGCGTCGGGTTGGACCCGGTAATAGATCCAGGTTCCCCGCCGGTCGCCGGTGATCAGGCCCGCTTCGCGCAGCACCTTGAGGTGATGTGAGATCGTCGGACCGGTCAGATCGAACACACCGGCCAGGTCGCACACACACGCCTCACTGCCCGCGTGCGACGCGATCAGCGACAGCAACCGAAGCCGCACCGGGTCACCCAGCGCCTTGAACAGATGTGCCAGTTTGACGGACTGCTCGGCTGACAACGGGTCCCGGACCAACGGCGAGCAACAACCCACCTGCTCAGCCAGCCGAGCGATCGTCTGCACTTGTTTAGACACAGTTCTACCTTGACAGACATCGATTCAGCTTGGCAAGGTTTGATTCGACCACCATCGAAACGAGAAGAGGTCGGTTATGACTGAGCAGGACGATCGCGTTCGTGAACTGGTCCGGGAGCGCTACGCCGCGGCCGCGACGATAGCCGGCCCGCTGCCGTTCTGCTGTGACGGCAGCAGCGCGACCATCGATGTCGGCGAGAGCTTCGGCGCCGACCTCTACGATGGCGCCGAGCGTGACGAGCTGCCTGCCGAGGCGGTCGCCGCGAGCCTGGGATGTGGCAACCCGCTCGCTGTCGCCGAACTGCGCGACGGCGAGACAGTACTCGACCTGGGCTCCGGCGGCGGCATCGATGTGCTGCTCTCGGCCCGCCGGGTCGGCCCTACGGGAAGGGCCTACGGGCTGGACATGACCGAGGAGATGCTCGACCTCGCCCGCGCCAACGCGGACCGGGCCGGGGCTGCCAACGTCGAGTTCCTGCTGGGGACGATCGAGGCCATCCCGCTCCCGGACGCCTCCGTCGACGTGGTCATCTCCAACTGTGTGATCAATCTGTCGACGGACAAGCCCGCGGTGTTCGCCGAGGTCTTCCGCGTCCTGGTGCCCGGTGGGCGGATCGGGGTGTCTGACGTGGTAGCCGAGGACCACCTCGACGCCGACCAGCGCGGACAACGGGGAAGTTACGTCGGCTGCATCGCGGGCGCCCTGTCCATGCGCGAGTACCGCGACGGCCTGGCCGCCGCCGGCTTCACCGACATCACCATCACCACCACCCATCTGGTAGCCGAGGAAATGCACTCCGCGATCATCCGCGCCACCAAACCCGCATCACCGAACCTATTGGTTGCCGGCCTGGCGGATGCCGCGCCGCAGCGATAAGCCGAGCAGGACCAGGACCGTCACCGGCAGAAACCACCAGGCGGGCACCCGGAGGGCGGCCAGGCCGGCGGTGACAGCGAGCGCCGCCACGACGCCGACCGCGACCCGCCAGTCGTCCCCGACGATGAAGTCCCACCAGAACGCCCCGAAGCTGCGCAGCCGGCGAACCAACGCGCTCATCAGAGCACCTCCACCGGTTCGGTCACCGGTGACGATCCCGGGATCCGGCGGCCATGAGCCCGGCGCAGCACCGCGACGAACACCAGCGCGGTGACCGCGACGACCGCGATGACCCCGAGCAGCGCCGCGTCGGCACCGGGCCAGCGGGCACCGGCGCCTTCCGCACCCCAGAATGTGCCGAAGGACGTCAGCAGCACCCCTACGGCGAACTTCAGGGTGTTCTCCGGCACCCGGGCCAGGGGACCGCGCACGGCGATCCCGGCGACGGTGACGATCACGACGGCGAGGCCGGCGCCGAGCACGGCCAGCGGGATGCTGCCCTGGTTGGAGCCGAAGGTCACCACGATGAACACCACCTCGAGCCCTTCGAGTAGCACGCCCTTGAACGACAGGGTGAACGCGTACCAGTCGTCGACGGCGGCGCGTCGGGTCCGGCCGGCCGCGCGGGCGGCGGCAAGCTCACGGGCGTAGATGGCGTCCTCGTCGTGGACGGCCTTGAATCCCGACGCGCGCAGGATCGCCTTGCGCAACCAACCGAGACCGAAGATGAGCAGCAGACCGCCGACGACAAGCCGCAACGCGCCCAGCGGGACGAAGGTCAGCGTCGGACCGAGCGCGGCCACGATCACTGCGAGGGCCAGCAGGCCGGCGGCGACACCCTGCACCGCCGAGCGCCAGCCGCGGCTGACCCCGACTGCGAGGACGATGGTCAACGCCTCTACTGCCTCAACGGCGCAGGCCAGGAAGACAGCGAGAACAAGCAGAACATCCCGCATCCGCGCCCGCCTTCCCTGCGGCGACGGGCCCGGATGAGCGCCGCCGCGTTTGAAAATCTAGTCTCACCCGCTCAATAGCAACACGCGACCGATGAGCAGGACGCCACTCGCGGCGCCCACCGCCAGCACCGCACGCCGCGTCCAGCCGTTGTCGAGCAGCCGGCGCGCCGGGCCCGAGAGCGCGAAACCGGCCAGCAGGAATGGAGTGAGCATTACGGTAGTCGCCAACGACTCGCCGGTGACCTGACCTGCGGCGGCCAGCGCGATGATCGAGGTCACCGACCCCAGGACGAAGTAGCCGCCGATCGTGCCACGCACCCGTGGGCCCGCCGCGTCTTGGTAAAGCAACGCGATAGGGGGGCCGCCGATCGATGCTGCGGTACCCCCAGCCCCGCTGACGAGGCCGGCCAGCATGAGTGAGGTTGGTCGGGGACGGGGGCGCCAGGTCAGTAACGAGAGCACCACGCAGGCAAGCACGCCGAGCCCGACCAGGAGGCTGAAGACCCGCTGGGACAGCGCCACGACGGCGAGCACGCCGAGTCCCGTGCCCGGCAGCCGGCCCAGCATCGCCCAGCCGATCCCGCGCCAGTCGGCGTGCCGCCCGTCCCGGATTACCGCGAGCACCGCGTGCCCGGACGTCAGCAAGATCAACGGTACCGGCACGAGCCTGGGGTCGACCAACGCCAGCAATGGTGCCGCCACCAGGGCCATCCCGTACCCCACCGCACCCTGGACCAGCGCACTCAACGCGATCACCAGGCCAGCTACGATGATCATGAAATCACTCGTTCGATAGGCGGCGTGGTCGTGGTAGGCGCGGATCGTCGCGCAGGACGTCCTCCGACGCCGGCACCGATTCGCGCGGACCACGTGTTGCGCCCAGTATGAGTGACGTGCCCACCATCACCCTGAACAACAACGTACAGATCCCCCAGCTCGGCTTCGGCGTGTTCCAGGTGCCCCCGGAGGATGTCGAGCGGGTGGTGTCCACCGCGCTGGAGACCGGGTACCGCAGCATCGACACCGCGGCGGCGTACCAGAACGAGGAGGGCGTCGGCAGGGCGATCGCGTCCTGCGGGTTGGCCCGTGACGAGGTCTTCGTGACCACCAAGCTGTGGAACTCCGATCACGGTTACGACCAGGCGCTGCGCGCATTCGACGCCAGCGTGCGACGGCTGGGTCTGGAGACCGTGGACCTCTACCTCATCCACTGGCCGGTGCCCACCGTCGACCGGTACGTCGAAACCTGGAAGGCGCTGGAGAAACTGGCCGCGGACGGCCGGGTACGAGCGATCGGAGTGTCCAACTTCACCGTCGAGCACCTGCGGCGGCTGTTCGCCGAGACCGGCACTGTGCCCGCCGTCAACCAGGTTGAGCTGCATCCGTACCTCCAGCAGACCGAGCTGCGCGCAGAGCACGCCGAGCATGGGATCGCAACCGAGGCGTGGAGCCCGCTGGCCCAGGGCGCGGTGCTGTCCGAAGCCACCATCACCCGGCTCGCCGAGCAGCACGGCGTAACCCCGGCTCAGGTCGTGCTGCGCTGGCACCTGCAGATCGGCAACATCGTGATCCCCAAGTCGGTGACCCCGGCCCGGATCCGGGAGAACTTCGACGTCTTCGGCTTCGACCTGTCCCCCGAAGACCTGGCCGCGATCGCGGACCTGGAAACCGGCCGCCGGACCGGCCCCGACCCCGCGACGTTCGACATGCGCTGACGCGCTCGTGAGTGGGAAACAGTGCCATAACACTGTTTCCCACTCACG
>JALYTS010000099.1 GCA_030854185.1 Actinomycetota bacterium
GGACCCAACGGCTGGTGACCCTCAAAGACGGCCGCGCCCAGCGGCTCCGGGCGCTTCCGGTCACCCTGGTCGCCGGGCTACGGGCGCTGTTGGTGATGGTGTGGGTGCTGGCCGGGTTGCTGGTCGTGATCGGGCTGTGGCTGGCCTTCACCCCGGGCAGCATCGGCTGGACCGGCTGGTGGTCGCTGATCAAGCACATCCTCGACGGGACACTCACCGCACTGTCCGTCGCGGTCCACGCGGTCGTGTGGTCTGCGGTGCCCGGGCTGTTGGTCGCGGCGTGGCGAGAGGGACGCCGGGCATCCTGCGCGCCACGGTGGCTGTTCACCCCGGACGAGCGCGCCGAGCAGGACGCCGAGATCACCGCCGATGTGATCACCGCCGCGTTGCGGCACGTCAAGATCCCGGCGCTGGCCCGCTACCTCACCGGCGGTGGGGTGCTGGAATACGTGATCACCCCACGCGAGCAGGGTGGCGGGACTTACACCCAGGTCCGGCTACCCATGGGCGTCACCGCCGCCGAACTGCTGACCAGCGCCAAAGTCGAACTGCTGGCCGGGAACCTCGGGCGCCACCGGCACGAGGTGTGGCCCCAGCGGGAGACCGACACCGACGCCCGGGTACTGGATTTGTGGGTCGCCGACAAGGGCACGATGGACAAGCCCGCCCCACCGTGGCCGCTGCTGGCTGACGGTGAGGTCGACGTGTTCGCCGACCGGCTGCCCTGGGGCGTGACCATGCGCGCCGAACAGATCACCGTCGGCATGCTGCAAAAACACTGGCTGATCGGCGCCACCTCCAAACAAGGCAAATCCACCGTCCTCCGCCTCCTCGCACTCGGATTAGCCCTGGACCCCACAGTCGAGCTGCACATCGCCGATCTGAAAGGCGACGGTGACTGGTCAATGTTCACCCCCCGCGCCCTCACCCTGATCGAGGGCAGCGCCGACGACCACGCCGAAGCCACCACGGAGATGCTCGAATCAGCCGTGGCCGAGGTCGCGCGCCGCTACGACGCCAAACGCGCCGCCGGGATCGTCGGGGCCATCCCCCGTGAGATCTCCCGCCGCAAGGCCTCCGGGTTCCACCCGATCTACCTCATTGTTGATGAATGTCAAGTGCTCTACGGCGCACCGCACCCCATCGGCGGCGCCAAAGACGACGCCCGAGCCTGGCGGGCCGCTAAGAAACTGCACGACCAAGCCCGCGCAGTCAACGTCCACCTGCTCCAAGCCACCCAACGCCCCGACGACCGC
The DNA here is from genome assembly GCA_030854185.1 of Actinomycetota bacterium. Lineage (GTDB taxonomy): Bacteria > Actinomycetota > Actinomycetes > Mycobacteriales > Pseudonocardiaceae. Next base: position 1,257 of record JALYTS010000099.1, read on the forward strand.
ACCCTGCCCGCGAGAGTCCGGGAAGGCGCACACGTCCGGTGCGCGCTGAACGTGCCCAACCACGAAACCGCCAAAATGATCCTCGCCGACGCCGCCGACCGCGGCGCCCGACCCCAAGACCTCCGCCCCGGCGCCGACGCCGGCACCGTCGTCGCCACCGGCGAGGTCGAAGACATCCCCAACGGCCAAGCGTTCGCGATCGTGCGCACCCACTACGTGTCCACCAAAGACGCCTACACCGTGATCACCCGAGCAATGACCATCCTCCACCGCACCGGCCGGGCCGTCGCCATCAACGAGCCCACCAAGCCCGAGCCAGCCCGCGACCTCCTCGCCGATGTTGCTGCCGTGCTCGACGGTCACGACAAGCTGCGCTCCGCCGACGTGCTCCATCAACTGCGGGCCCGCGGGGAACCCGCCTATGGCGGCTGGTCGGCCCAGCAGTTCGCCACCGCCCTAGAGGACTGCGGGGTCGAGGTCAAGAAACGCAGCCTTGAGGGACAGACCGGGCAGCGCGTCATCGTGGCCGCCGACGTCACCGCCGCACTCGACGCCCAACACCCCGAATCCGGGCGATCCCCGACCGACCCGAACTGAGGCAGACGGTGAGGCACTCACCCTCCCACAGGGCACATGCCTCACCCCCACACCCGGTCTCTGCCCTACCCCTGACCTGCGGCAAGGCAGACAATCCCGGTGAGGCAGACCAGTACTCACCACTCCGAAAACAGCCGCTTCAGCCGCCCAGGTGGAGTACCCCTGCCTGCCTCGCGCGCTCAGTGACCAGAAGGGCGCCAACACGTGACCGACCACGACGACCAGCGCCCGGCAGCCACCACCGGAAAGGGCGCTCCCACCCTGACCCGCCACCAGCACCACACCCCACCCGACACCGCCGACGTCGGCGCCGCCGCACAGCACACACCGGTCACCAAGGCGCAACCGCTAGCCACCTACATCCGCCACGTCGTAGACACAGCACCACGCCCCACCTCCGACCAACTAGCCCGCCTCGCCGGCCTGCTACGCAACACCAACGACAATCCCGACATGCCAAGCTGAACGACATAGGCCGAGCACCCCAGCAGGTCCTCCTAATAGGTACTTTTAGCAAGGTGACTTGCCAGCACTACAGCTCTGCTGTTGGGTCCGGGAGAACCAGAGCGGGACAGCAGACCACTGAGCGCAGCGATCGGTCGGGAGCCCACGCCATCCAGTCAGCGCGACTTCTGCCGGCGCCCGCCATCGAGCGGACGGGATCCGCGCCGCCGTCCGGTATTACCGCTGGCGGGCGTATTTGGCGGTGAGTTGGGCCTGGCCAGCACTTTGCCGGAAAGGGCATGGGGCAGATCGTTGCGTGGGCTGGCGCCCTCGGCCAGACCGCTGGGCTCCGAAAGGGCGAGCAGAGTGAAGATGAAGCGGCGGGCCTTGCCGAACGGGGGAAGGGGCCGCCCCAATCCGTGCGGCCGTAGTCGTTCTTGCCGCCGACCGCCCCAGCGGGCACTTTCCCCTCCTCCAGGCCTCCGCAGGCGGGGTCGACCCCAAAGAGGACCCAGTGCACGTGGGTCCCTCCCGGGGCGTCGGGATCTTCCAAGAGCACCCGCCGCGGATCCACCGACGAGCCCAGCCGGGCGTCGCTCATCAGCTATGACGAACGGCTGCTTGGTGCCGTATCCACTGCATCCGGACGCCGAAGGGCCGGGCCGGGGATCACCCTGAATCACGCCCGGTGTGCACTTCCGCGCCGGTGTCGATTTCGGGGAAGCTACTTCGTCGTCATGATGGAGGCACTCAACGCCTCCACTGACCGAACTCCAGGAGGTACACCGTGCAGTACCTGTTGCTGATCACCGGCGAGCAGTCCAGCGGCCCCCGTCGCAGGCCGAGATGGACCAGATCATGGGGAGTACTGGGCCTTCGACAAAGCTGTCGCCGATGCCGGGGTGAAGGTGGGCGGCGAGGCGTTACAGGGCTTGGAGACCGCGACTACGGTCCGGGTACGCGATGGCGAGAGGGTCGTCACCGACGGTTCGTTCGCCGAGGCCTGCGAGGTGATCGGCGGCTTCTACCTGCTCGATGTACCTGATCTGGACGCCGCGCTGGACTGGGCGGCCCGCTGTCCCGGCGCCCGGTACGGCTCCATCGAGGTGCGCCCGATCATGGTCTTCGACAACCCCCGACCTTCGACCCTGACCTTCGACAACCCTGAGACGCCGATGAGCGCGCGGCGAGCATTCGCGACGCCCGGATCCCCTACCGGATTCCGACGTGGCGGCGCTGCCGCAGCGGCTGCCGGGTGTGCTGCGAGTGATCTACCTGATCTTCACCGAGGGATATGCGGCCAGCTCCGGTCCCGATCTGGTCCGCGCCGACCTGGCCGAGGAGGCGATCCGGCTGGCCCGGATCCTGCATCGGCTGATACCCGAGCATCGTGAGGTCACCGGACTGCTCGCCCTGTTACTGCTGATCGACGCCCGTCGGGCCGCCCGCACCGGCCCGTCCGGCGAACTCGTCCTGCTCGCCGACCAGGACCGCGCACTGTGGGATCGCGGCCTCATCGAGGAGGGTCGGGCGCTGGTCGTTGCCGCGCTGCGCGGCGGAGCACCAGGGCCCTACGCGTTGCAGGCCGCGATCGCTGCCGTGCACGACGAGGCGGCCAGCGTCGCGACCACCGACTGGCCACAGGTCGTCGCGCTGTATGACGTGCTCGGTTCGGTGGCTCCGTCGCCGCTGGTGGCACTCAACCGGGCGCACCTTTCTGACCCGCCGCCTTGCCTCATTGCCCGGGCGCCGGTCCGCGGCGGACACAGCCGAGGCGGACACAGCAGCGCGAGGGAGCGGGATCCAGGCGGGCGGTGAGGCCGGTGCGCGCTAGACCGTCGACGAGCCCATCGAGCAGGCGCAGGTTCATCCCGCAGACGAGTTCGGTGTACGCCTGCGCGAGCGTGTGGAAGGGGCAGTTGACGAGCGTGATGTCGCCGTCTTCGACGCGCGGCTCGAAGCCGTATGCCTCGAGCACCCGCAGCGCGGTGTCCCGGGTGTCCCGGTCGCCGGCGGCACGTAGCGCCGTTTCGCCGAGTTCCTTGCCCAGCTGGTAAGCCCGCTGGTCCAGCGTCGCCCGCGGCGAGCTCCCGGAGCGTTCGGCGTCTTCGACGGCGCCGGACAGCAGCTGGCCGGCGAGGTCGTAGCGGCGCTGGGGCAGTGCCACGGCTACCTGCTGGTGCGACCGCTGGTAAAGCTTGGCCGGCCGTCCCGCGCCGGGTCCGGTGCGGCCGGTGCGGCGCTGGTAGATCACGTCGAGCAGGTCCTCGTCCACCAGGCGGTCGAGGTGAAACGCCACGGTGGTACGCGGCAGTTCCAGGGCCGCGGCGGCGTCGTCGCGACTGACCGGTTCGGGCTGGCGCACCACGTAGTCGTACAGCCGGCGACGGGTCGGCTCGTCCAGTGCGGCGATCGCGGAGATCTGCTCCTCGCGGGACTCCATTTCTAAAACCAGCTCCTGTTGATTAAACGGTCGCCTACCTCTACCGTGAGCGTATCATGGCGATAGAAGGCGCGGAGGTAGTCGAATGAGCATCGTTGAGCCAGCGGGATTGCCCCCCGCGCAGCCGGCGCCGGTGCGCCACCCGAGCCTTCGGGTCGTCGCGCCCAGGAAGGAGGTGGACCTGCTAGCGGCGCAGCGAGCGGTGGCCGATCTGCTGATCGCCCTGGGTAAGGACCCGGCGTCGGAACACCTGGCCGATACGCCGCGACGGGTCGCCCACGCCTTCGCTGAGCTGCTCACCCCGCGGGAGTTCGACCTGACGACCTTCCCGAACGACGAGGGCTACGACGAGCTGGTGCTGGCCAAGAGCATCCCCGTGCAATCGTTGTGCGAGCACCACCTGCTGCCCTTTCATGGCATCGCCCACGTCGGTTACCTGCCCGGTGAGCGCATCCTGGGGCTGTCGAAGCTGGCCCGGGTCGTCGAACTGTTCGCTCGGGACCTGCAGGTTCAGGAGCGGCTGACCCAGCAGGTCGCCGACGCGCTGCAGAAGCATCTGTCCCCCAAGGGCGTCGGCGTGGTGATCGAAGCCGAACACCTGTGTATGTCGTTGCGAGGCGTTCGAGCCTCCGGCTCGCGCACCGTGACCTCGGCACTGCACGGAGTACTGCGGGCGGACGCGCGCTCCCGGCAGGAGTTCTTCGCACTAGCCGGAGTGGGGCACTGACCACGGCAACCCAGCGTAAGGGATGGTGACAGTTGTACAGCGTTCCGGACCGACCGTTAGCGGGCCTGGCGGCATGTGCCGCCAAGAAGCCACCGAGAAGTCGGTGCATGCCGTCTCGGTGACGTTCCGACGTCGTGTGGAGAGCGCGCACGCTCGCATCCCACCGGGCGAGTGCTGCGATACCGCCCCGCGCCGGTGCCATGACAAGGTGGGACGAGCCGGGGAGACGGGTGCGTGTCAATGTGGTGGAAGCCGTGGCGGATGCTTCGCTCTCGCGGTCATGCGGCACTTGCCGCGGGGAACGCACGCGGCGGTGGCCAGTGAGCGGTCCTGCGGACAATCCTCCCGAGCCCGTAGTGCCTAGCCATCGGCTAACGGCCGCGCGTGGCCGCCACCGTCGAGTGATCAGGATCACCTGCGAGGCCCACGCTGCTGCTGGTTTCACGAACCTGCTGGTGACCAAGGAAGACGACGGGATCATCGTGCTGAACCCGCACGTGGCGAACTGCTGTGTGCTGCGGTTTGACGAGCAGGCCGCGACGGCTTTGCTGGGCATCGTCGGGGAGTGGTTGGGGTGAGCGCTCGGTGACCCGCGCGGCGGCGCGCTGGACGCTGTCCCCGCTGGATCTACGCGTGCACATGGTGTCGCCGATGGCTGACTGATGGCCATGAGCCAGTTCCCCACAGATCCCGGTCGGCCGCCGGTGGAGCGAGTGGCCCCCGACGCTGGGCTCCCGGCGGCCGACCGGTTTCACGATAGTGACGTGCGGATGCTCGCGGCGACGGTCCCAGGCGCCGCGGCTGGGCTGCTCGAGCTGACGATGAAGCTCGCCGGCCCGGCCGATCCGCAATGGGCCTCGCCGACCGACGACGGCGACCGCCACCGCCTGGCCGACCCCGCAGTGCCGCTGCGAGACTTGGGCGAGTGCGACAGCATCAGGCAGTAAGGCGAAGCGGCGACACAACTGCTCGACGGCGGTTGACGGTGGCGCTCGTGGTGACGATCGCGCTGATCGGCGCAGCCGGTTGTTCGAGCACCGAAAGCGCCCAACGGCAGGCCGGGCAGGCGTTCCTGGATGCCTGGGCGAGAGGTGACATCGCTGCCACGGCCCGGGCCACCGACGACCCGACCGCCGCGCAGCCCGTGCTGCAAGCCACCGGGCAGGCGCTGGACTCGACCGCCGCGCAACTGACCCCCGGCGCGGTCACCACCGTCAAGGACGCGACGACGATGGCATTCGCGGCGTCCTGGACGCTGGCCGGCGTGCCCGATCCGTGGCGCTACCAGGGAACGCTCGCGCTTGCCAAGGGCAGCGACGGCAAGTGGACGGTGCACTGGCGACCCCAGGACGTGCACCCACAGCTCGGCACTGCCGACACCTTGGTGGTGAACCGGACGCTGCCGCAGCGGGCGCCGATCCTCGACGCCGCGGGTCAACCGCTGGTTACCGAACGGGACACGGTCACCGTCGGGGTGGAGCCCAAGCTGGTGACCAACCTGGACGATCTCGCGGCCGCGCTCGCCTCGGCCCTGCACGTCAACGCGACCGAGGTCATCAACGCCGTCGGGCAGGCCAAGCCGACCGACTTCGTGCCGGTGGTCACCCTGCGCCAAGCCGACTACCGCGCCGTCCAGGCCAAGATCCACGACCTGCCCGGCACCGTGTTCCGGACCGGAACCCAGCTCGTCGGGCCGAGCCGGCATTTCACCCAACCGCTGCTCGGGCAGGTCGGCAAGCCCACCGCCGAGGCGTTGCATCAGGCAGGCCCCAATTATCTACCCACCGACCAGATCGGTCTGTCCGGACTGCAGCAGGTGTTCAACAGCCGGCTCGCCGGCGCCCCCAGCGCCATCATCGAGATCCACGACGCCCCGGGCGCCACGGTGGCCCAGGTCGGGCAGTTCACCGGGCATCCCGGCTCCCCGCTGCAGACCACCCTCGACACCCGGGTGCAACAGGCCGCTGAAGCCGCGCTGTCCGGGGTGGGGCTGCATGCCGCGATCGTGGCCGTCCGCCCCTCCACCGGGGAGATTCTCGCCGTCGCCAACAGCGACAGCGCTTCTTTCGACATCGCACTGGCCGGCCAATACCCACCCGGCTCGACCTTCAAGATCGTCACTGCCACCGCCGTGCTGAGCAGCGGGGTGGCGCAGCCCGACACCCCGGTGCCCTGCCCGGGCACGGTCACCATCGATGGCCGCACCATTCCGAATGAGAACGCGTTCAACCTGGGCACGGTCAGCCTGACCGACGCCTTCGCGCACTCCTGCAACACCAGCTTCGCGCTGCTCTCCCAGAAGCTGCCCGCCGGTGCACTGGACCAGGCCGCCGCCGAGTACGGCTTCGAAGCCGGTTGGCAGCTGCCGGTCAACTCCTTCAGCGGCTCCTACACCCCCGCCAAGGACGGGGCGGGACAGGCAGCGAACGCCTTCGGTCAGGGCACCGACCTCGTCAGCCCGCTGTCCGAGGCCCTGATGGCGGCCACCGTGGTCCACGGCTCCACCCCGGCTCCAATGCTCGTCGCAGGGCAGCCCGCCACGGCGAAGCAGCCACCGCCGAGCCCACCGGCGGCGCTGCTGGCACCGCTGTCCAGCTTCATGCGCGCTGTGGTCACCCGCGGGACCGCGACGAACCTGGCGCGCGTGCCCGGCGCACCGGTGTCCGGCAAGACCGGCACCGCCGAGCACGGCACTACCTCACCGCCCCAGGCCGACTCCTGGTTCACCGGCTACCAGGGCGATCTGGCCTTCGCCGTGCTCGTCGAGAACGGGCAGACCAGCGGAGTGCTCGCCAACCCCCTCGCGCAGAAGTTCCTCACCGCGCTGCACACCACGTCCTGACCCGCCGTGTGGCTCAAGGCACTCGTCCGCGAACGGCGCCGGCCGGCGCGGCTTCGTGAGTGGCCGCATGCGTGGTGGCTGGCCGTGGCAACGGTGTGCTTCGGCGCGTTCATGGGTCAGCTCGACGCAAGCATCGTCACCCTGACCTACCGCCCCCTGCGGGCGGAGTTCGGCGCCTCCTTGGCCGGGGTGCAGTGGGTGTCGCTGTCCTACCTGCTGGCCCTGGTCGCGCTGCTGATCCCGGTCGGGCGGCTGGCTGACGCCCGGGGTCGAAAGCTGCTCTACCTGTACGGGTTCGTCGTGTTCACCGCCGCCTCAGCGGCCTGCGGGCTGGCCCCCTCGCTGGGCACGTTGATCACCTTCCGGGTCGCGCAGGGCATCGGCGCGGCCCTGCTGCAGGCCAACAGCGTCGCCCTGGTCGCCACCAGCGCCCCTGCCGGCCGGCTACGCACCGCGCTCGGGGTCCAGGCCGCCGCGCAGGCCATCGGGCTGGCCCTGGGTCCCACCCTCGGTGGGCTGCTGGTGTCGACGCTGGGTTGGCGGTGGGTGTTCGGCATCAACGTCCCGGTCGGGGTAGTGGCCGTGGCCGCCGGTGTCTACCTGTTGCCGCGTACCCGGACCCGCACCGCCGACGCCGGGTCGGACCGGTCCGGGCTGGTGCTGCTGGTCGTCGCGACCACCGCCGGGTTACTCGGGGTATCCGCCGCGTCCGGGCTGTCGCTGCCCGGCTGGGCCCCGATCGCGCTGCTGGCGTTGGGCGCCGCCTGCGTCGCTGGATTCGTGCTGCGGGAGCGTCTGGCGACCGCGCCGCTGCTCGACCTGGACCTGCTGCGGGACCGCGCGGTGAGCGCCGGGCTGCTCGGCGCGCTGAGCAGCTACCTGGTCCTGTTCGGCCCGCTCGTCCTCATCCCGGTCACCCTCACCGCCGCCGGCTCTTCAGAACTGCACGCCGGTCTCATCCTGACCGCGCTGCCCGCCGGGTTCGCGCTGGCCGCCACCACCAGCGGACGGTTCCTGCCCCGACACTGGACTGACCGGGCGCGCTGCACGCTGGGTGCGGTGCTCGGCGTCATCGTGCTGTTCGGGCTGGTGGCCGCGCCGTTGACCGGTGCAGTTCTGGCCCCGCTACTGGGGGCCCTGGGGGTCGCGCTGGGGATCTTCTCTCCGGCGAATAACACCCTGGTCATGCAGGCTGTCCCGGCGCGCTTCGTCAGCACCGGCGGGGGGTTGCTGAACATGACCCGCGGCCTGGGCACCGCCCTGGGCGTCGCCCTGGTCACTCTCGCGCTGCACCTGCGCCCGCCGGGCACGCAGCTACTGGACGGCCCTCGCGCCGCCTTGCTCGTCCTCACCGCCGCCGCGGTGGTCGTGCTGGTCTCCGCCCGACTCATCCCCAGAACACCATCCCCGGCTGACTGACCGCCTCAGTCGGCCGCCGCCATGCGCTGGCGGACTACCTCTCCGGGCAGCCGGCAGCTGTACGCCAGGGCCATCACGACGGCCGTGAGCGCGGCGCAGAGGACGACTCCGACGCCGAAGGCCGTCACCCCGAGATTGCCCGCCCCCTTGGACACCGCTGGGTAGGGGCCGAGGTAGCTGATGACGGCCAGGCCGGTGAACCAGACCAGCAGCCACCAACCGTGGCGCAGATCCAGTGCCGGTGTGGTGCGTTTTGCAAGGGTCTGCTGTGCCACGAGCAGGGCGAAGCCGATCAGGATGGCCGCGAACATCTTCCAGTTGGTGTCCCACCCGGTCCAGTAGACGATCAGATTCGACGACCACAGCGCCAGGAAGGCGATCACCCAGGCGCCTTTGAGGCGGAACGAGCGAGCCACGTCGGGCAGCTGCTTGCGCATGGCGATCAGCACCAGCGGTCCCATGCCGAAGGACAGCACCGTGGTGTTGGTGACGAACTCGACGAGCTGCTGCCAGCCGGGAAACGGCAGGAAGAACAGACAACCGATCACGAACGCCAGCAGCAGACTCAGCCACGGCACCCCGTTGTTGTTCACCTTGGCCAACACCGCGGGAGCGTTGCGGTTGCGGCCCATCCCATAGGACAGTCGCGCGCTGACCCCGGTATAGATCAGGCCGGTGTCGCCGGGGGAGATGATCGCGTCGACGTAGAGCAGGACGGCGAGCCAGCCGATACCCAGCACGGTGGCGGTCGCGGCCAGCGGACCGAAGCTGCCCGACGCGGTCGCGCTCGTGCCGGGAATGATGTGGTTACCGAGCGTGGCCCACCCGCCCGCGGCGATCGACTGCGACGGGACCGCGCCGATGAAGACGAACTGCAGCGCGATGTAGATGATCCCGCACAGCACCACCGAGCCCACCACCGTCAGTGGGATGTTGCGGCCCGGGTTGCTCGTCTCCCCGGCGAGCTCGATGCCCTGGCGGAACCCGAAGAACGCGAACGCGATCGACGCGGTGGGAATCGCCTCGAAGACCCCCTGCAAGCCGAACGGCGCGAACCCGCCGAAGCCGGTGAAGTGGGTGCTGTTGAACGAGACCACGAAGAACACGATCACCACCAGGGCGATGACCGCGAGTTTCCACCAGACGAGCACGTTGTTGATCCGGGCGAACCACCGGACACCCAAGAAATTGATCACGGTGAAGACCGCCATCAGGACGACCGCCACACCCAGCCCCGCATTGGTCAACACCGGCGTGCCGTTGGCCTGCACCTGCAACCAGGGCAGGTAGTTGGTGGCGTACTGGGTCACCGCCTGCACCTCGACCGGCGCCACCGACACCGTGGCCAACCAGGTGATCCAGCCCATCGTGAAGCTGGTGAACGAGCCGAAGGCATAGTGCGGGTAGCGGGCCAGGCCACCGGAACGCGGGAACATCACCCCGACCTCGGCGTAGGTCAGCCCGATCAGCACGAACATCACGGTGCCGATCACCCACGAGAAGATCGCGGCCGGCCCGGCGATCTGCGACGCCTTCAGCGCACCGAACAGCCAGCCGGACCCGATGATCGAGCCGACCGCGGTGAACAGCAACCCGATCGTGCCGAAGTCCTTCTTCAGCAGCGTGTCATCACCCGAGCCCGCGGCGCTCGACAGTCCCACGGCGTCGACCGACATGACGGTCCCCTCACTGATCGGGCCGGGCTGGGCTTCGCCGCGGAATGCTAGCCCTCGGTACCGGGCATCGTGACATGATCCCATCGCGGATCGATAGAGCGCAGCAGGAGGACATTATGGACACGCCAGACCTCAAACCCCGCAGCCGCGACGTCACCGATGGGCTGGAGCGCGCCGCCGCCCGCGGCATGTTGCGCGCCGTGGGCATGCGCGATGACGACTTCGCCAAGCCACAGATCGGTGTCGCCTCATCGTGGAACGAGATCACCCCCTGCAACCTGTCCCTGGACCGGCTGGCCAAGGCCAGCAAGGACGGCGTGCACGCCGCCGGCGGTTTCCCGATGGAGTTCGGCACGATCACCGTCTCCGACGGCATCGCCATGGGGCACGTCGGGATGCACTACTCGCTGGTCTCCCGCGAGATCATCGCCGACTCGGTGGAGTGCGTGATGGAGGCCGAGCGACTGGACGGGACCGTGCTGCTGGCCGGCTGCGACAAGAGCCTGCCCGGGATGTTGATGGCCGCCGCCCGGATCGACGTGGCGGCGGTGTTCCTCTACGGGGGCACCATCCTGCCCGGCAAGGTGGGTGACCGGGAGGTCAACATCGTCGACGCTTTCGAAGCGGTCGGAGCGTGCGCCCGCGGGCTGATCAGCCGGGCAGACGTCGATGCCATCGAGCGCGCGATCTGCCCCGGCGAGGGAGCCTGCGCGGGCATGTTCACCGCGAACACGATGGCGTGTGCGGCCGAGGCGCTGGGCATGTCGCTACCCGGTTCGGCCAGCCCACCCGCGGTCGATCGGCGTCGCGACGGGTTCGCCCGGGCTAGCGGCAGCGCGGTGGTGGACCTCATCAAGAACGGGATCACCGCGCGGCAGATCCTCACCCGGGAGGCGTTCGAGAACGCGATCGCGGTGGTGATGGCCTTCGGCGGTTCCACCAACGCGGTGTTGCACCTGCTCGCCATCGCCCGTGAGGCCGAGGTGGCGCTGGAGCTCGACGACTTCAACCGGGTGGGGGACAGGGTGCCGCACCTGGCCGACGTCAAGCCCTTCGGCGCCCACGTGATGGCCTCAGTCGACCACGTCGGCGGCGTGCCGGTGGTGATGAAGGCGCTGCTGGACGCGGGGTTGCTGCACGGCGACTGCCTCACCGTCACCGGGCGGACCGTCGCCGAGAACCTCGCCGAACTGGCCCCGCCCGACCCGGACGGGAAGGTGCTGCACAGCCTCGCCGATCCGATCCATGCCACCGGCGGGATCACCATCCTGCGCGGTTCGCTGGCCCCAGACGGTGCAGTGGTGAAGACCGCCGGCCTGGACTCAACCCGATTCGAGGGCACCGCGCGGGTGTTCGACGGCGAGCAGGCCGCGATGGACGCCATCCCCGATCTGCAGCCGGGCGATGTGGTGGTGATCCGGTACGAGGGTCCCCGCGGTGGGCCGGGGATGCGCGAGATGCTCGCGGTCACCGGCGCGATCAAGGGTGGCGGGCTGGGCAAGGACGTCCTGCTGCTCACCGACGGGCGCTTCTCCGGGGGCACCACCGGCCTGTGCATCGCGCACGTGGCTCCGGAAGCGGCGGACGGCGGACCGATCGCACTGGTCCGCAACGGTGACCCGATCGTGCTGGACATGGACCGCCGCGAACTGAACCTGCAGGTCGACGCCGACGAGCTGGCACAGCGCCGCCGGGACTGGAAGGCCCCCCAGCGCCCGCTACGTGGCGTGCTGGCCAAATACGCCCGCCTCGTCGGCTCCGCCGCAGAAGGCGCCATCTGTGGATAACCCGTGAGTGGCGGTGCCAGTCGCCGGCGAGCCGGAAGCTCGCATCGCCACTCACGGGCCTCGCGGCGCCGACCGACGCGATCTCGCTGGCCCACCGCCTCGCAAACAGCTCGATGTCGTGAACTCGACGCTACCGACGTCCGTCATCGGGTGGAACGTCCGTACTGTCGAGTTCACGACAATGTAGTTGCTCTCTTTAGGGCTACCCCGTCGGAGAACCGGTTCCCGGGACGACGATGAGAGTGTGCGAGCAACCACGGGTGCGGCCGGACCCGGCGATGGGGTTGCTGGACATCTACGACACCGCATTGCCCCAGGTCCACCCGCATCACCGGGCCGCGCTGACCCTGCGCTATCTCGATGGCCTGCCGGTCGCGCAGGTCGCCGGGCACCTCGGACGCACCCTGCATGCCACCGAGGCGCTACTGGTTCGCGCCCGCGCCGCGTTCCGCACGGCCTATGAGGACCCGGAGGCGCTGCGATGACCGATCCGCGCTCCGATCCATTCTGGGCGCTCAGCCAGCCCATCACGCCGGTCGACCCCGACCCGGCGTTCGCCGCAGAGCTGCGCTCGCGCCTGGAGCGCGCCCTGCTCGCCCCGGAAGGATCACCCATGACCACCACCTTTGACGCCCCAGCGCACACTCTGGGTAGCTACATCGCCGTCAATGACGCTCGCAGCGCGCTGGACTTCTACGAGCGAGCCTTCGGCGCCCGGCGCCGCGGTGAACCGATCGTGATGGCGGACGGTCGGATCGGGCACGCGGAGCTGGCCATCGGCGATTCGGTTCTCATGCTCGCTGACGAGTTCGCTGAGATCGGCCTGCTGTCGCCGCGGACCCGCGGCGGTCCCAGCCAGTCGCTGTACCTGCGGGTATCTGAGGCCGCGGCGGTGGATGCGATCGTGCACGACGCCGTCGAAGCGGGAGCCCGGCTGGAGCGGCCGGCCGCCGATCAACCCTACGGCCGCAACGCCGTCGTAGTCGACCCCTCCGGACACCGCTGGATGATCGCCTCGTCACCCGCCGCGGCACCCACGCCCCGGCGCGGCGATCTCGCCTACCTCACGTACGCGGTGGCGGACAGCGCAAGGGCGCGGGCGTTCTACGGCGCGGTGCTGGGCTGGGCGTTCGTCCCCGGCAGGGTCGAGGACGGCTGGCAGATCGAGGGCACCAACCCGCCGGCCGGGCTGCACGGCGGCGCGGCCCAGCCGGGCATCGAGCCGGTCTACCAGGTCGACGACCTAGCCGCCGCGCTGGCCGCAGTCCGTGATCACGGTGGGCAGGCAGGTGAGCCGCAGCAGCAACCCTACGGCCGCATCGCCCAGTGCGTTGACAACCAGGGCACGCACTTCCAACTGCTGGAGTCGTAACCGTCCGCGCACCGAACCCTCATGAGGGGTAGCAGGGGTTGCAGCCTTCCGGACGTCGCTCTGATCGGCACCAGAGTTGAGGGCTGCCCCGCCAGCATCGGCTCGCACGCTGTTCCAGGACCCGGTCGGCGTGCGTCGCATTCGCTTCTGCGTCAGATCATGCGATCAGGTCGAAGGAGCAGCGGACGCCGCTGGCCGCGGCCAGCTTACCGTCGCAGGTGACCAGGGGGCCGTCCAGCCGCTCGGCGAGGGCGACATAGGCGGCGTCGTATGGGGTGACGTTGTCACGCAGCTCCCACATGCGGTCCAAGAGAGGAGCCAGCGGCATGCGTCGGATGGGGAAGGCTGCAAGATGCCGCAACGCGCCGGGCACGGCGGCCTGCAGCACGGGGTTGCCGCGCGCCATCCCGCGCAATGCGGAGACGACCTCGGCATCCAGATGCGCGGGAGCGAACAAGGCGTGCCCGGCCGCGAGTCCCTGCGCGACCGCCTCGCGGCGGGGATCGTCGGCGGCATAGAAGGCGGCCAACACGGAGGCATCGATCACGGCCAGACTCACGACGCTTCTCGTACCTCTCGAACCGCCGCGGCCGCGTCCTCGAGGGTGATTCCGCTTTCCTGCGCCGGCGGGTAGGAGGCGACATATTCGGTTAACTTCGTCACCTGGGCGACCTCAGTTAACCGGTCGACCACGAACGTACTCAGCGACTGGCGATTGGCTGCGGCTGCGTCGGCGAGAGCGGCATACACGTCATCCGGCACATCACGCAGATTCATCCTCTTCATGGTGCCAGTATGGCACCAAGGACGGTTCTCGTCAGCGGGCGGCCAGCTCGGCGAGGACGCCATCGGAGAAGACCGGCCAGGTGTCGCGGGCCCACTGGTCGAAGTCGCGGGTGGTGAGCGCGATGCAGGCCGCGCCGGCCGCCGGATCCACCCAGAGGAACGTGCCGGACTGGCCGAAATGGCCGAAGGTCGCCGGTGAGTTCCGGCTACCCGTCCAGTGTGGGCTTTTGTGGTCCCGTAGCTCGAAGCCCAGTCCCCAGTCGTTGGGACGCTGCATGCCGAAGCCGGGTACCACCCCGTCCAGGTCCGGGTACGCCACCTGGGTCGCCTCGGTAAGGATCTCGGGAGCGAGCAGCGTGGGCGCCTGCAGCTCAGCGGCGAACCGGGCCAGGTCCGCGCAGCTGGACACAGCGCCGGCAGCGGCGGAACCCGTCAGTTGCGTCGAGGACATTCCCAGCGGCTGCAATACCCCTTCGGTCAGGTAGTCAGCGAAAGAGATCCCGGAGGACGACGCCAGCGCGTCGGCCAGCACCACGAACCCGGTGTTGGAGTAGATCCGCTTGGCGCCCGGCGCTGCCGAAACCCGCGGCGTGTCGTACTCCAGCCCGGAGGCGTGCGAGATGAGGTGGCGCACGGTCGATCCCGGCGGCCCGGCCGGCTCGTGCCAGTCCACCGCGCCCTCCTGCACCGCCAGCAGGACTGCGTAGGCCGACAGCAGCTTGGTCACCGAGGCGAGCGGGAACGGACGGTCCTGCGGGCCGTGGCAGCCTATGACGACACCGCAGGCGTCCACCACCGTGACGGCCACCGTATCGACCGGCCACTGCTGCACGTCGCTCGGGCTGTCCATGGCGAGCGACAGTACGACAGGCGTGGCAAGATCAGTCTGTGCACTCTGATCGGCTGCTCCTCGGGCCCGGACCGTCCAATCCCTACCCGGAGGCGATGGAGGCGTTGAGCCGCCCAGTGCTCGGGCACCTGGACCCCGAGTACCTCGCTCTGGTTGCCGATACCGCGAAACGGCTCCGGACCGTCTTCGGCACCCGCAACCGACTGACCCTGCCGGTCAGCGGCACGGGATCGGCGGGGATGGAGGCCTGCCTCGCCAGCCTGTTGGAGCCCGGCGACCTGGCCCTCGTCGGGGTGAACGGTTACTTCGGCGAGCGGTTGTGCGAGGTGGCCCGCCGGGTCGGCGCGCAGGTGCAGGCCGTGCACGCCCCCTGGGGGCGCCCCCTGGATCCCGAACAGCTACTCGACGCTCAGCGTCGGGCACCGCACGCCCGGCTCGTCGCGGTAGTACACGCTGAGACGTCCACCGGGGTGCGCAACCACATCGCCCCGCTACGCGAGTTGCAGGACACCGCCACGCTGCTGCTGCTGGACGCCGTCACCTCATTGGGTGGAATCCCGGTCGAGGTGGACGCCTGGGGTGTCGACGCCTGCTACTCGGCGACCCAGAAGTGCCTGGGCGCACCATCGGGAATCGCACCGGTGACCCTGTCTGAGCGGGCAGTGCAGCGGATCCGGGGCCGGGAACGGCCGGTCTGCTCGTTCTACCTGGATCTGAGCCTGCTGGATGCCTACTACCAGGGCGATCCGCCCCGCTACCACCACACCGCGAGCTCCACGCTGCTCTCCTCGGTGCACGCCGGACTTGGCCGGTTGCTGGCCGAGGGTCTGCCCGCGGTGTGGGAGCGCCACGCCCGGGTGGGTGAACGCCTCCAGGCGGCCCTGCCCGAGCTCGGTTTCGAACTGTTCGCCGAGCAAGGCCACCGGTTACCGCAGCTCACCACGGCCCGGCTGCCCGATGGCGTGTCCGACGCCGCCGCCCGCAAGGCCTTACGAGAAGACTTCAGCATCGAGGTCGGCAGTGGGCTGGGGCCGCTGGCGGGAACCGGTTGGCGAATCGGCCTCATGGGCCACAACGCCGAAACCCGCCCCATCACCACCCTGCTCTCCGCCATTACCTCCATTCTGCGCTGACGCGCTCGTGAGTGGGAAACAGTGTTATGGCACTG
>JALYTS010000029.1 GCA_030854185.1 Actinomycetota bacterium
CGCGACGGTGACAGCCGGGAGCACCGGCGGCCTAGTTACCTCCTCGAGCAGGACACCAACGCCATCGTCGGCGAACTACCCCGCACCGCCCCACCCGTCATCGGAGCCGAGGAGGACTACCGATGACGTCGGCGTTGCGCGGCGGCGTGCTGGAGCTCACCACCGAGCAGTACCTGCTGGTGTGGGACCGTCTCCAGCTCGGGCTGGTGCACTGGAACCTCCAACCACCCAACCGGGTCGAGCAAGCGCGTACGATCGAGGAGAGCAGGGCTGCCCAGCAACAGACTTGGGATGCGCTTCGGGCCCGCGGGCTGGCCGGCGCCCGGCAGCTCGCCCCGGAACTCGAGGATGCGCTGCACCTCATCGCCCGACCGGCGGCGGAGCTCAACGCCCAGCTCGACTGGCCCGAGGGCAAACGCACCGTCGTGGGAGGCGCGCGGGGCGAGCACGCCGCCATCGCCGAGGTCGGTGCGTTCGGGATGCGCATCCGGACCACCCGCGCCTCGGCGCTGCCGATCGCGATGGCCGAGGTCATCCCGGACCGGCCGATGCCCAGCGGGACGGCGGCGTCTGTACCTGCCGGACTCCTCAACGACCATCAGCAGGGACTGACCAGCGCCGAGCTGGAGCGGACCCTGCTGCGCGGTGGAGCGCGGCCGGACGACGTGCAACGTTTTCGCATCATGCTGCAGGGACCCAAGCTCGGTGGGGGGAAGTTCGGTGCGGCCTGGCGCGATCGCGACGGCAGCAGACGCGCCGCGAAGTTCGTGGTCTCCTACTACGAGACGCAACGCGGCGGCTACACCATCGAGCAGAAACGCGGCGTCGACGGCAGCCCCTGGTACACCTTGGCCCCGGCGGCGCGCCCTCAACTCGCGCAACGGCTGGCCCACCTGCTTGACTCGATCCGCATCTGACGGTACTGCGTCAGTACAGCCAACCACGTGGAGCAGCATGGACCCGCACGTCGAATCCGACCTGACGGGATCCACCGTGCACCGGGTGCGCGGGGTACTGGCGATTCCCGCGTTCCGCCGGCTGTGGGGCGTCACGGCGATCACCGCCGTCGCAGAATGGCAGTCCCTGCTGGCGCTGTCTGCCCTGGCCACTCAGCTGACCAGCGGCTACCAGGCGCAGAGCTTCGCGCTCGGTGGGGTGGTCGCCACCAAGCTGCTGCCCGCGATGCTGCTCGGCCCGCTGGCCGGGGCGCTGGCCGACAAGCTGGACCGGCGGCACGTGATGGTGGTCTGCGATGTGCTGCGGGCCGGTCTGTTCCTGTCCATCCCACTGGTCGGCCAGCTGGCCTGGCTGTTCGCGGCGACCTTCCTCATCGAGATCTGCGCGCTGTTCTGGATCCCGGCCAAGGACGCCTCGATCCCCAACCTGCTGCGCCGCCCCGAGCAGGTGGAAACCGCCAATCAACTCTCGTTGATCATGACCTATGGACTGGCCGTGCTGGTCGCCTCCGGGGTATTCAGCGCACTGTCCAAGCTCGGCCCGGTGCTACGCCAGGCCGGGTTGATCAACAGTGCCGAAGGGTCGGCCTATCTCGCGCTGAGTATCAACGGCTTCGCCTACGCATTCTGCGCGCTGGTGGTCGGAACCCGGATCCCGGAGATCTCCGGCCGAGCTATGACCAGGCGTGACGCCCAACCGGGCCTCCTGGAGATGTTGCGCGACGGTGTCATCTTCGTCCGCGGCACGCCGCTGGTCCGCGGCCTGGTCACCGGAATCCTCGGCGCCTTCGCCGCGGGCGGGGCGGTCATAGCCTGCGCGAAGCTCTACTCCACCAGCCTGGGCGGCGGCGACGCCGCCTACGGGCTGCTGTTCGCGTCGCTGTTCGTCGGTCTCGGTCTGGGCATGGCGGTCGCTCCACTGGCGGCCCGCCGGGTCCGGCACCGCGGATTGTTCGGGCTCGCGATCGTCGCGGCCGGGCTGAGTCTGGTCGCCGTCGCGCTGGCGCCGCACCTGATCGCCGCCCT
The DNA here is from genome assembly GCA_030854185.1 of Actinomycetota bacterium. Taxonomy (GTDB): domain Bacteria; phylum Actinomycetota; class Actinomycetes; order Mycobacteriales; family Pseudonocardiaceae. The sequence goes on from JALYTS010000029.1 coordinate 1,983, forward strand.
GGCCGCAGTCATCCTGGTCGGCTGCGCCGGCGGCGTCGCCTTCCTCACCGGCCTGACCATCATCGGTGCGCAGGTCGCCGATGAGATGCGGGGCCGCACCATCGCGTTCGTGCAGTCGCTGGTGCGGCTGGACCTGCTCGCCTCGATGGCCCTGGTCCCCTTCGCGGTCGGGTTGGTCCAGCAGCGCACCATCACGCTGTTCAGCCAGCCGGTGACCATCGACGGGACCCGCCCGGTGCTGCTCTGCGCGGGTCTGCTGGCGGCGATGGTCGGAGTGGTGGCGCACCGCCAGATGGACGACCGGCACGACGGGTCACTGCTAGCCGACCTGCGGTCCGGGGTTCGCCGACGTTCGCCCTCCGGCCCTCCGGAGGCCCCGGCTCCAGCGGCGCCGGCTCCGGTGGCTCCGGCTCCACCGGCTCCGGAATGAGCGTGTGGTCCGACCTGGTCGGGCAGGACCCTGCGGTGGCCACGCTGGTCGGAGCCGCCGGATCGGCCGAGGCGATGACCCACGCCTGGCTGTTCACCGGTCCCCCCGGCAGCGGCCGTTCGGTAGCGGCGCGGGCCTTCGCCGCCGCGTTGCAGTGCACCGATGCGGTAGCGGGGCCGGGATGTGGCAGCTGCCAGGGCTGTCGCGCCACGCTGGCGGGCAACCACCCCGACGTCCAGCAGGTGGTTCCCGAAGGTCTGTCCATCTCGGTGGCGGACATGCGTGCGCTGGTGTCCGGGGCGTCGCGGCGGCCGTCGGCGGGCCGGTGGCAGGTGTTGCTGATCGAAGACGCCGACCGGCTCACCGAGGGCGCGGCCAACGCGTTGCTCAAGGCTGTGGAGGAGCCCCCGCCGCGCACGGTGTTCCTGCTCTGCGCGCCGTCGGATCACCCGGAGGACATCTCGGTGACGCTGCGCTCACGGTGCCGATCGGTGGGGTTGCGGACCCCGCCCGCCGCGGCGATCGCCGAAGTACTGGTGGCGCGTGACGGTCTCGATGCCGACACCGCGCGCTGGGCCGCGTCGGTGTGCGGCGGCCACGTCGGCCGGGCCCGCCGGTTGGCCACCGATCCCGAGGCCCGGGCGCGCCGCGAGGCGGTGCTGCGAGTGCCGGCGGCGCTGCGCTCTCCTGCCGACGTGTTCTCGCTGGCCGATGAGCTGGTCGGAGCAGCCGAGTCGGAAGCCAGCGGTCTGACCGTGGCTCGCAACGCGGCCGAGACCGAGGAACTGGAGACGGCTCTGGGGGCCGGCGGAACCGGGAAGGGCGCCGCGGCGGCGACCCGTGGCACCAAGGGCGCGATCCGCGAGCTGGAACGCCGGCAGAAATCCCGGGCCACCCGCACCCAGCGCGATGCGCTGGACCGCGCACTGGTCGACCTGGCCGGCTTCTACCGCGACACCCTGGTCACCAGCTGGGGCGCCCAGGTGGCCCTGACCCACCCCGACCGCGTTGCCGACATCACCACCGTCGTCGAGCGGTCGGCACCGGAGACCTTGCTCAGCAAGCTCGAAGCTGTGCTGCGCTGCCGCGAAGCGCTGGAGCTCAACGTCAAACCGCGGATCGCCATCGAGGCGCTGACCAGCGCACTGCAGAGCAGCTAGCCGAGCTCTGCTGATCTTCGAGCGCTGTGATCAACCCTAGTGCCACCGAGTTCGACGTCATGGTCGTCCGCCGCGAACGGGACAGCCCTCAGGTCGAACTCGGCGCGCACCGCGCACCGAGCACCGAACATCGGGCATCCGACTCAGCCCAAGGGTGCCACCGGTACACTCGTCGGCGCTGCCGATGGCTTCGCCGCCTTAGCTCAGTCGGACAGAGCGGCTCACTCGTAATGAGCAGGTCCGGGGTTCGATTCCCCGAGGCGGCTCCACCCCTGACCTGCGAAAATGAGTTGGCCAGGGGCGATGGCGGGGCGGACTGACTGGTAGGAGCTGCGAAGCCGCCGGATGGTCGAGCCCGGCGCGGCCGAGGCGTCTCCCTCTCTGCGCGGCTGGCCCTCGAACTCGGTCGGCGGGTGCAGGAGCTTCGTGTCCAGCAGGGATTGAGTCAGCCTGAACTGGCCCGGCGTGCGGGCATGACCCAGCCTGCGGTGGCACGGTTCGAGGCTGGTGGCACAGTGCCTATGTTGCCCGGCCCGCTCGTGGGGGCTGAGCTGACGGTGGAGCTGGCTCCTTCCTTATCGGTAGCCTGATCGAGTGCGCCCGCCCAGGGGTCCTGCACGTCCTCGATCCTGATGCCATCCAGCAAGATCCGATCACCCACCTCGTCCCCGGCGGTAATGTCGCCCAGCCTCTCGGCGATCATTTGAGGTGGTAGAGGCGCCAGTGCGTCTCCGGACGACAGGAGCAGACTGGTGGACGCCTTCAGCATCCATGAGCGGCTGATCGGCGACTACCGGTCGTTCACTCAGGGGTTCGTGGAAATCCGCAACGAGCGGATCCGCGCTCACGTCGAGGAGCAGGCGGCTCGGGGAGCGCAGTGGCCGGCGCCGTGGCTCGCGCTCAACCCGGCGTTCGCGTCTGGCGGCCACATCGACGAGCTGGTCCGGGACGGTGTGCTATATCCGGAATGCGAACGGATCTTCCAGGTCGGTAAGTCGGCCGAGAGCGGGACGGGCCTGCCGTTGTTGCTGCACCGCCATCAGCGCAGCGCGATCGAGGTGGCCCGGACCGGCGCCTCCTACGTGCTGACGACAGGCACGGGTTCCGGAAAGTCACTGGCCTACATCGTGCCGATCGTCGACCGCGTGCTGCGGGAAGGCACCGGGCGGGGCCTCAAGGCGATCGTCGTCTACCCCATGAACGCTCTGGCCAACAGCCAGCGCGAGGAACTGGGCAAGTTCCTCACTTACGGCTACGGGGAGGGCAACGAGCGGGTGACCTTCGCCCGGTACACCGGGCAGGAGGACGAGGAGACGCGGCGACGGATCCTCGACAACCCTCCAGACATCCTGCTGACCAACTACGTGATGCTGGAGCTGGTGCTCACCCGGCCGGACGAGCGGACGTCGTTGATCCGCGCCGCGCACGGTGGTGCTGGCCCGCGGCGACGCCGAGGCCGACGACCCTGTGCTGAAGGCCGGGATCGACGTATTGCGCGCTGACCCGCTCGCCTCCTGGATCGAGGACACCTTCGGCATCACCGAGGAGCCCGGCAGCGGCGTGCTGGTCCGGCGTACACCGACGACGGTGGAGGCGGCCGCGGGCACACTCGCCGAGCAGACCGGCCAACCCAGCAGCATGTGCGCCACCGCCGTCCGCGCCACCCTGCTCGCCGGGTCTCGCACGCTGGATGCCACCACGCACCGCCCGCTGTTCGCGTTCCGCTTACATCAGTTCCTCTCCAAGGGCGGCACCGTGTTCACGACTCTCGAACCGGAGGGCAGCCGGCCCATCGAGAGCGAGTATCAGATGGTGCTGCCGGGGGTGCCCGAGCGGCCGTTGTTCCCGTAGGCCTTCTGCCGGGAGTGTGGGCAGGAGTACCTGATGGCCCGCCGGGACCAGCGAGGTGATCACACAGTCGCCTTCCGAGCCCGCCACGCGCTGCGGCCGGTTGACCGGCAGGACGGCTATCTGTTCGTCTCGGCCGACCGGGAGTGGCCGGTGGATCCGGTGGCCGAGCAGCGGCTGCCGGGCTCCTGGCTGGCCGCCACGTCCGTCGGCACGCAGGTGATCTCGGCGCGGCGCGACGACGTCCCCAGGCGGTTCCGGGTCAGTCCGGACGGGCACGGTGCCCCCGCCGAAGGGGCCGGCGCGCCGAACGGGGTGCTGGCGGCGTGGGTTCCCGGGACGTTCCGGTTCTGCCTTCGCTGCGGGGTGTCCTACGAGGCGGCCCGCAGCAACGAGTTCGGCAAGCTTGTCACCCTCGATCGTGAGGGCCGCAGCAGCGCGATGAGCGTGCTCGCCTCCAGCGTGCTGCGCTCGCTGCGCCGGATCACCGACCCCGACTTCCCCGACGAAGCCCGCAAGCTGCTGACCTTCGTCGACAACCGGCAGGACGCGAGCCTGCAGGCCGGGCACTTCAACGACTTCGCACTCGTCATTCAGCTCCGCTCAGCGCTGTATCGAGCCATGGTCGGCGCGGGCGATGACGGACTGTCCACTCTGGACCTCGGGCGGGAGGTCACGAGGGCACTCGCGCTGCAGTCCCAGGACTACGCGCAGGCCCCCGACGCGATTGTGGGCTGGCACCGGACGGAGCGGGCACTGAGTGCGGTGGTCGAGTACCGCGCGCTGCGGGATCTGCAACGTGGATGGCGGATCACGCTGCCCAACCTTGAGCAGGCCGGTCTGCTGGTGGCCGACTACCCCGACCTCGGCGCGCTCTCCGATGCGCACACGGTATGGCGGGCTCCATTTCTGGCGGCTGCTGCGCCAGAAATGCGCCTGGAGATCTGCCGAGTGCTGCTCGACGAGATGCGTCGCGTATTCGCCGTCGACGCCCATGCGCTCACCGCCGAGTTCGTCGACCGCGTGCGGCGGGAGAGCCGGGACCAGCTCACCGGCCTGTGAGCGGTGCCGGAGACCGAACCGGACCCGCCGCTGGGTCTGGCGATCGTCGGGTCGGGTAGCAAGGGGCGGCCCCGCAACGCGCTTTACCTCTCGGGACGCGGTGCATTTGGACGGTGGCTGCGCCAGCCGGAAAGGTTCGGCGTGCCGCTGTCCACCTCCGACGCGAGCGACGTTATCGAGGCCCTGGTGCAACTGCTGCTTGAGCAGGGGATGCTGAGCCAGGTCACCGAGATGGGCGAGGTTGGCTACCGCCTCAACGCGTCCTACATCGTCCTGCGCGCCGGCTCCGGCGAAGCGGGTGCCCCGGATCCGCTGCGCCGGCGCTTCGAGGCCGACCAGCGCCCGCGCGTCATCCCCTTTTTCCGCGACCTGTATCTGCAAGGCGGCCAGGAGCTGGGCGGCTTGCGCGCCGCGGAGCACACGGCCCAGGTGCGGGCCGAGGATCGGCAGGAGCGGGAGCGACTGTTCGGCAGCGAGCCACGACGGCTGCCACTGCTGTTCTGCTCGCCGACGATGGAGTTGGGCGTGGACATCCGCTCGCTCAATGCGGTCGCGATGCGCAACGTGCCACCGACGCCAGCGAACTACGCCCAGCGCAGCGGCCGGGCCGGCCGGTCCGGCCAACCGGCGCTGGTGTTGACCTACTGCTCCAGCGGCAACAGTCACGACACGTACTACTTTGAACGCTCCCAGCTCATGGTCGCCGGTCGGGTGCAGGCGCCCAGGCTGGACCTGGGCAACGAGGACCTGGTCCGCTCACATGTGCACGCCATCTGGCTCGCCGAGTCGGGGCGGGCCAAGCTCCTACCACCTGGTGGGCCGGGAGACAGTGCGCGATGCCGCGAACCGCTCCTGGACCTACCTGCGCGGAGCCTGGACGGCGTGGCGGGAACACGCCAGCACACAGCCCGTCGGCGGCGCGGGCAGCGGAGCGGCCCGCGAGCGGTGGCTGCTGGTGCTGCTCCGCGAACTGGGCTACGGGCAGCTCCCGGCGCTGCGCGCAGGGCTGGTGGTCGACGGGGTGGAGTACCCGATTTCGCACTCCTGGCAGCACGTGCCGGTGCACCTACTCGGGCCCGGCGTGAACCTCGACCGGTGCAACCGCGGTGTGGCAGGTGCGGCCCGGGCGCCGCAGGCGATGGTGCAGGAGCTGCTCAACCGCAGCGAGGCGCACCTGTGGGCCGTGCTGTCCAACGGGCTGGTGCTGCGGCTGTTGCGGGACTCGACGGCGCTGGCCGGTTCCGCCTACGTCGAGTTCGACCTCGAAGCAGTTTTCGACGGCGAGCTGTTCGCCGAGTTCTTGTTGTTGTGGCAGCTCTGCCACGTCTCCCGGCTGGACAAGCGGGCCGGCGCGGACGCCCCGCCGCCCACCGACTGCTGGTTGGAGGCCTGGCGCACTGAGGCCGTCGACACCGGCACCCGCGCCCTCAACCAGCTTCGCGATGGAGTCGAGCGAGCGCTGACCGAGCTCGGAACTGGATTCCTGCGACACCCGGCAAACGGCTGGCTCATCGACGCGCTCCACACGGACACACTGTCCACAGCGGACTACCACCGGGCGTTGCTGCGCCTGGCGTACCGGCTGCTGTTCCTGTCCGTCGCCGAGGACCGCGGGGTGCTGCTTGCCCCGGCCGCGTCCCCGGAGACAATCGACCGTTATACCCGGTTCTTCTCCATCGGGCGGCTGCGCCGCCTGGCTCGCATCCGCGCCGGCGGCCCGCACACCGACCTGTGGGAAGGGCTCAAAGGAGCTGGGGCTGCCCGCGCTGGCCGGCCTGTTCGACCCCGCCGACCGGCCACTGACTGGCGAGGATCATCGGAGGGTCGACCACCTACGTGGCTGCGCGCTGGCCAACTCCGACCTGCTCGCCGCGATGCGCTCGCTCGGCTGGATGGCAGTCCGGGGCCAGCGGGTGACGCCGGTGGACTACCGCAACCTCGGCGCGGAGGAACTGGGCAGCGTCTACGAGTCGCTGCTGGAGCTGGTCCCCCGGATAGATCTCGCCGACCGCGGCTTCCGGCTGGACCGCGTCGCCGGCAACGAGCGCAACACCACCGGCTCCTACTACACCCCGCCCGCGCTGGTCAGCGCCCTGCTGGACTTTGCGCTGGACCCGCTGCTCGACGACGCGGTGAAAAACGCCCAGGACTCCGTGGACGCCGTGCGACGCCTGCTCACGTTAACGGTCTGCGACCCGGCCTGCGGCTCCGGGCACTTCCTCGTCGCCGCCGCCCGGCGCATCGCCCGACGCCTCGCGCAGCAGCGCTCCGGCGAGGACGAACCCACCGCCCGGGAGGTGGCGCACGCCCTGCGGGACGTGGTGGGTCACTGCGTCTACGGCGTGGACGCCAACGACCTGGCGGCCGAACTGGCCAAGGTGTCTCTATGGCTGGAAGCCCTCGAACCGGGCAGGCCGCTGGGGTTTCTCGACGCCCGGATCCGCGTCGGCAACAGCCTGCTGGGCACCACACCCGCGCTGCTCGCCGCCGAGGTGCCCGACGAGGCCTTCAAAGAGATCGAAGGGGACGGTAAGAAAATCGCGGCTGCCGCCCGCAAGCGCAACAAGGCGGAGCGCGGCGGTCAGTATCGGCTGGACGAGGTCGATTCACTGCTCTCGAACGCCGAGCTCGTCAAACAGCGCGGGCCTCTGCTCGAGCTGGCCGAGGCCGCCCCCAGGGTCCGACAGCAGGCCGAGTCCTGGGAGGCCTACGTCTTCGCCGACGACGAGCTCACCCGGCGGCGTGACCAGGCCGACGCATTGTGCGCGGCGTTCGTGTGGAAGCTCGTGCTCGGCGGGGTGGAGCTGCCGACCGCGGGGGTAGTTCGCGGCTTCGCCACCGCCCCGGAGGACGTGAGCCCGGCGGTGCGCGCCGAGGCGCGCCGGCTCGCCGCGGAATACCGATTCTTCCACTGGCACCTGGAATTCCCCGAGGTCTTCACCGTCACCGACGCCGATGATGCCGAGCCCGGTGCGCAGGGCTGGACGGGCGGCTTCTCCTGCCTCTTCGGCAACCCACCGTGGGAGCGGGTGAAACTACAGGAGCAGGAGTTCTTCGCGGCGCTTGATCCCGACATTGCCGGAGCACAGAACGGGCGTGTCATTACAACTGTGTAAGCCACGGATGGGCAAGATCGGCCGGTCCTTCTTGCCGATATCCAATTCAGCGCCCGCTCATGCAGCAGCTCCACGAAACCCCTCCGGAGACGACGAAACAGCAGGTCACGCCGTCCGGAGGGACCACAGGCCAAAGAGTCTGGTCCGCGTGCTCACGGCAACAATCGATAGTTCCTGTCGGTGGTCCCCAGCACCATCCTGACCCACGAGCTTGAGAGCATCACAGTACGATAGGCGTCCCGGACGACGCGGCCCCATTTTCCCGCCTCCACGGCGGCCCAGCGCAGCAGCCCCGGGCTACTAACGTATAGGTACCAGGAAACACGTCCTGTGATGGGCTGCGTACCCGTGACAACCAGCTACACATGAGTCGTAGGCGTTCCTGGCTTGGCACTGATAATAAGAGTCAAGCTGGTCATACCCGTCGAGTATTCTGTCGCAGTAAGGAAGGCAAGTTTCCAAATCGTCAACCTGCTGAGGAGTGAGATATTGTGGTCCGCTCTGACGTACGGGAATTCGCCGCTGCAAAGCCAATCTTAAATGTGCACTGCCAGGCCGAGGCAAAACTGGAGCACGAGTGGCGCTAGCTTTGCTCGTCATTTGCTCAAACATATGAGTGTAGGCGTTGTCACTGACGGTAATGTTGACAACAGTCAAATCCTGACCGCAACAATAGTGTTCCGAGCCAGTTCTACTGAGCGACGCAATAGCGGATTTCGGGATGTTGAGTGCGAAATCACAGGCACATCCGCTCGCACTCGCAACGAAAGGTGTGACCTTTACCATCAAATCGTCGCCGGGGACAGCCTCGACTGTGGCGGCCGCGCTCGGCATCTGTTGAGTTTGGAGCAATTCCTCCAAGGAGACTTCTTCGCCACTCATGATGCGACACCTTTCGTAGTTGTCTCGGGATTCAGGGACATATCTGCCAAGGAAGAACCATGACGTAGAACACGTGTGGGGCGCCGGACTCGCGAGTGTCTTTCAACCCGTTACCGAGCGCACGGGCGCGCGGCACCAGCTCCTCGTCGAGCACGGCAAGCAGCCGCCGATAGCGCGCGTCGTCACGGCTAAGCGATGCCGCCGCGAACGTAAGGCCGCTCAGCCCCACCGAACAGACCGCCAGTGGCAGCCTCCCCCCAGCCGCTGCGCCCGCGCGGCACCGGCCTTGAGGAAGCCATGGCCCACGGCGTCCCCACCCGTCGCCCGGTAGGCAGTGGTCAAGGTAGGCATAGAACACCACGATACCGGCGTCGCCCTGGGCGAGATCGTGCGGCTCTCACCGCATCGACAAGGGATATCGCGTCTGGCCGCGCCGGCGTAGGCCGTGGGGCGGACGCTGCTCGGGATGGCGATCGACTCGACGTGCCCCTCGGCTGCGCCTGCGGCCTCTACCTCAACGAACCCATCGCTTGGCAGCTACCTCCGACGAATTAATGGCGCAGACCATTAAGCCAGCTACGGGTTTCCCCAGCCCGACGAGCCGTATCGTGGTCGGTTTCGGGATGCGGGGCGACTACGCGCATACGCGGCCTGATCGCTCCCATCCCGGGCAGCCACCGGCTACCGGATCAGCGGCACTGGGCTGCACCACGCCACGATGCTCACCCACATGGATCTCGGCTCGTGGCGCGGAGACGTCCTGTTGGCCTCTCTCACGGCAGGTCTCGTTCCCACTACGGCATACTTGGAGCTGTGCATTCGGGCGGTGTGGGCATTGCTGGCCCGTCGTCCCCACCTGCTTGATGCGCCGGCTGCCGCAGAACTTCATGAACGGGTGACGGAGCTCCTCGATACCCCAGAGGAGATCGCTAACGGAGCTCGGAGTGATCTAGAGCAGATCAGTTACCTTCTGAAATGGAGACGGTGAATGATGGGCGAGCACGATGAAATCTCGGCCTTCGCGTATCAGGTGGGCCACCTGTCCCGGTCGCCGCGCTCCGGGTGGCTACTAGCAGGTGTCAGGGACCCAGAATCAGTAGCCGAGCACTCGCACCGGGCCGCAGTGCTGGCCTACATCATCGCCACTATGGAAGGCGCCGACCCCCACCGGGCATGCACACTGGCGGTGTTCCACGACCTTCCCGAGACGCGCACCACCGACTTGCATTCGGTTGCCAAGCGCGAGCGACCCTCAGCAGGTCGTGAAGGACCAGACGGCGGGGTTGCCAGCGGTACTCAGTGCCGCGATTCGCGGTGTCATCGCTGAAGTTGAAGAGTTGACTACCCTGGAAAGTACCTACGCGAAGGACGCCGACAAGCTCGACTGCCTGCTGCGTGCACGTGAGTACCAGACCCACGGCTACACCCAGCTCGCACCGTGGGTCGACAGCATGGCGGCGGCGATGCGGACCGCTACGGGCCAAACTTTGGCGCGACGTGCCCAGCAGGTGGTGCCGTCAACATGGTGGGATGAGGTCGTGTCGTCCTACGGCCAACCGAGCACGCCAAACGCCTCGCAGCCATGAAAGGCGGCGGACTGATTCTCCCCAATAGACGTCAGTACACGAACCTGCTCACCAACTGTGGCGGTTAGGCCGGGCATCGGGCGTCCCCCGCCGGGCGTGGGAGCTCTGTCGTACCAAGGCCGGCCGGAACTCGATCTCACCCTGCCTGTGGAGACCCGTACCGTCGCGCCTCACACGTTCCACCGACCGCGCCACAGTGTTGGACAAGTCATTGAACATGTGTTCGAATGATTGACTAGCTGGAGGTGGGCGGGATGGCGACTGCGAGCAAGATCGAGTGGACCGAGACGACCTGGAACCCGGTCACGGGGTGCGACCGCATTTCGGCGGGCTGCGACAACTGCTACGCGCTCGCGCTCGCGAAGCGGCTCAAGGCCATGGGCGCCGAGAAGTACCAGGTCGATGGGAACCCGATCACCTCTGGCCCTGGGTTCGCGGTCACGACCCATCCCCGCGCGCTCGATCAGCCTTATCGTTGGCGATCGCCGCGGCTTGTGTTCGTCAACTCCATGAGCGACCTGTTCCACGCCAAGGTACCCAAGGCATTCGTACGTGAGGTCTTCGACGTCATTGCGGATACGCCGCACCACACATACCAGGTCCTCACCAAGCGCTCGACCCGCCTACTGCGCATGGCCGACGAATTGGCCTGGCCCTCCAACTTGTGGTTGGGGGTCTCAGTAGAGGACGAGCGGGTGCTCCGCCGCGTCGACGACCTGCGGGCGACGCCGGCGGCGGTGAAGTTCCTCTCGTGCGAGCCCCTGATCGGGCCACTGCCCGGCCTCGACTTGACCGCCATCGACTGGGTCATCGTCGGTGGCGAGTCCGGTAAGAAGCACAGGCCGATGACGCCGGAGTGGGTGACTGACATCCGCGACGCATGCACGGCCGAGGGTGTCCCGTTCTTCTTCAAGCAGTGGGGCGGCCGCACGTCGAAGGCAAACGGGCGCCAGCTCGACGGTCGCCTGTGGGACGGAATGCCGCAGCGGGCGGTAGTCGGTGCCTAGAGGAATTGGATCAGTGTGCCGTCGGGGAACTGGCCGCGGCGACGCTGGTTAGGCGAGGCGATCTGTCCTTGCTCCTGCATGAGTTTGAGCGTCTTCTTCTTGACGTGGGTCTTAGCGAAGGGCGTGTGTCCGACAACATAGTCCTCGACCTGGGTGATCGTGACGCTTTTCCCGGCGAAGTACCGGCCGAGTTCATCCTGCAGTGGCTGTGTGTCTACGTCTTCTCCGAAGAGGATGGGCTGCCCGGCGAGCATGTCCGAGAAGCGGTAGTCCCCCGTCGGTGCGATTTTCCACATCGCTTCCTTCATGGTAGCCAGGCCCTTGAGGTTGCGGGTGCAGTAGAAGAGGTAGTACGGTATCCGATTCTTTTCGTTGATCATCTCGAAGCTCTGCACGTACTCGAAACCGCAGACGTCGCTGAGCTGCCGCTGGTAGAGGTCGTGTAGGAAGACCTTGCGTTGCTCGCCGGACTCCGGAGCGGCCTTGAACTCGTCGGTCCCGAAGAGCGCCTCGAACCGGCTGTCCACGACACCACTGGTGGAGAAGCGCATGGCGCTATTGAAGTCGAAGTAGATGAAGAGCTCGCACCTTGCGAATGACAGCAGCCCCTGGATCACCTCGATGGGTGTGTCCTTATAGCCGAATGGATCGAGGAAAGCGAAGGTCGGAGCGAGACTCTTGCCCTCAATCTGCTCCAGGATGTCGGCCGCGAGCTCCGTGAAGTTCTTGTTGTAGAGCCCTACCTTGACGTTCGATGGAAGCCCGCCACGACGCTGCTTGAGGTCATCGATAACGCGTTCGAGGGAGGCGTAGCGCTCCGTGTCCCACTCGTTGAAGACGAAGAGGAATTCACAGTCTTCCATGCTACCGAGGTAAGAGTGATTGAGCAGCGTCTCAAGGGCCAGCACGGGCGAACCCGGCTCGCCCTTGTCGTAGACCCCGGGTCCAGCGAAGCCGTCCAGAAAGATCACGCGTCCGCGGTAGCGCGAGAGGATTGGAAACCATCCGCCGAGGTAGCGGCACAGCAGGTCGTGCTTCGCCTTGGTATGCGGCTTCAGCGTCCACACTGTCGGCAGGCTGTCCGCCATCAGCACATCTCCTCTCGGCCGTGTCTTGCCGCGCTCGATCGAGCGAGCCCTGCCGGGCCACATGAATCAGTTGAACACCACGGCAGCCGTCACCAGCGTGGGCGCCCCCCGGGAGATCTAGCCGCGAGCACCACGCCGCCTCCGCCCCTAGGGGTCTGATGGTAGAGGACGGCGTAAGGCAGATGGGGGTGCCTACAAGCGAGGATCCGCAGGTTCAAACTTGGTTGCGCCACGGCATTCCAGCGCAAACAAGGCTCGGCTGTCACCGCCCGTCGCTCGTCACCCGACAGCGCGTCCCGGTCGCGACCACGACTGCTCGCTGAACGATCCCGAAGGGCTGCCCGCAGGATCGAGCCTGCAACCAACTGTGGTGGACTACCTCCGTGCACGCCGCCGACTCCACCCGCATCCGGTTTGTCGGCGGCGGGCGGAAGTAGTACGGCATGAAGCGTGCCTTGCTCGTCGGGATTGACGAGTACGAACACTGGTCGCCGCTGGGCGGATGCGTCAACGACGTCATGGCCCTGACCCCGTTGCTGGCTCGACACGAGGACGCGACCCCGAATTTCGACTGCCAGACACGCACCAGCAACATCGCCAAGGTCAGCCGCGATGTCATGCTTGAGGCCGTCGAGAGACTGCTCGCGCCCGGCGCCGACGTAGCGCTGTTCTACTTCGCAGGCCACGGAGCGCAGGAGGCCAACGACGTTACGTTAGTCGCCGCCGACGGAACCCGGCAGAGCCCCGGGGTCAAGCTGTCCGAGCTGCTCGCTCAGGTGGAGGCCAGCGTGATCGGAGAGGTCGTCATGATCCTCGACTGCTGCTTCTCCGGCAGCGCTGGTGGTGTCCCGCAGCTTGGCGCCTCAGCAGCTGCCATGCGGCCCGGTCTGTCGATGCTGACCGCCAGTCGGGGCGACCAAACCTCGGCAGAGACCGCCGCCGGCCGCGGGCTCTTCTCCACCTACCTCAGCGGTGCCCTCGACGGCGGCGCCGCGGATGTGCTCGGCAAGGTCAACCTTGCAGGGCTGTTCGCCTACCTCACTGAGTCGTTCGGCGCCTGGGAGCAGCGGCCGACGCTCAAGGCCAACGTCGACCGGCTACATGAGCTACGCAAGTGCGCGCCAGCAGTGCCTTTAGAAGAGCTGCGGCGCCTGCCCGAGCTCTTCGGATCCGCCGAAGCGGACCTGCCTCTCGACCCATCCTACGAGCCGACGGCTGAGCCCCACGATACCCAGCATGAGGCGGACTTCGCGGTGCTTCAGCACTGCCGGGCTGCCAAGCTCGTCGACCCAGTCGACGCCGAGCACCTCTATTTCGCCGCGATGAACTGCACAGCGTGCCGACTGACTCCGCTGGGACGGCACTACCGGCACATGGCCGCTCAGGACTGGCTATGACGAGGCCATCGGGACCGAGCGGCGAGCCTACCCGTCTCGGCGTCAGCGGCCACCGGGTGCTGCCGTCCGTTGCCCTCGGGTCGATCATCGCAGGGCTCCGCGAGGCGTTGGTGGAGGCCGGCGCGGGACTGACCGGAGTGACTTCGCTCGCCGCCGGTAGCGACCAGCTATTTGCCATCGAGGTCCTCGCCGCAGGCGGGCACTTGCACGTCGTGCTGCCCTGTCAGGCCTACGAGGAGACACTCAAAGCGGACGACCGGACGACATACCGACACCTCCTCGGGCAAGCGCTGACGATCGAGACGATGCCGTTCGAGGAGCCCTCCGAGGGTGCTTACTTCGCGGCCGGCTGCCGCGTAGTAGACCTTTGCCAGCGGTTACTTGCTGTGTGGGACGGTCAGCCGGCGCGCGGGCTTGGCGGAACCGCCGACATCGTCAATTACGCCCGTGAGCAGGGCCGCGAAGTGCAAGTGATCTGGCCGGCGGGAACGCGTCGGTAGGAGCCACTGCTCCTACCGACGCGTTCCCCCGCGTTTCAGCTGTTGTTCTTCCCCTCGGTCATGCACTGGTCGACCATTGCCGCGATCTTGCCCCAGTCCCAAGGCACAGTGCGACTCCGAGCTAGGCCGGTGGGGAGGGCGCTGGTGTATGTAGCTCTGCCGACGTAGACGCCGAAGACCGGGACGTCCTGCTCCTTGGCCATTGCGATCTCTTTCGCGACGCCCGTGGCGCTGGCGATGGTTGTTCCGACCAGCACGACGCACATGTGGGTTCTGCTGATCTTCCTCTTGATCTCGGCTTCCCATGTTGGCTGCGGCAGGCTGCTCTTGCTCGACCAGTCTTGCACCGTGAACGGGGTCGGCGAGTCGGACTTCGCCTGCCCAGCGAAGAGGTTCTTCTCGGTCTGGTTGTAATCGAAGTCGAAGCTGACGAATGCGCGCGGATCGGCCATGAAGTTCCTTCCGGGGACAGCGGTTACGAACGCCGCAGATCGTACGGCAGAGGTCTGACAGTTCCTGGCGAGCGATCAGTCAGCAGGTGGTTGGCGTCGTTGCGCAGTTCGGTTACCGGCTCAGCTTGATGACGCTGCCACAGCCCCAAATCTGGCTACGGGGCTGCCAGGGCGGTGTGTGCCCCGACGCCAACCCCTGGAAGCCTCGTTGGGATGGGGGGTTTTCGACGAGGGCGCCACCGCGTGCCGACGAACGACCGCCATGGCCCCGGCCACCAGACGGCGTCCGCGACACGATGATAGGCGTGCTCAGTGGCGACAGAACTGGCAGAGCCTCTGGGTGGTGGCACCCGTGGGTTACGAGGCCGAAGACCACGATGCGTTCCGGCATAGAGTCCCTCGATTAGCCGAACCGAGTGATTATCCAGAGTGGACACTCGGTTCACCAACGTGTTCACCCAACTGTGGCGGATCGGGCGGGTCGCAGCGCCTCGCGCCCGTCACGGAAGAAGTGTCGCCGCTGATAGCGGCCGGGTCGGTCGGTCCTCAGCCCCCTCGTAATGAGCAGGTCCGGGGTTCGATTCCCCGAGGCGGCTCCACCCCTGACCAGCGTTCGACTCAACCAACGTCGGAGCCGAGCGAACGTCAGGCCCCTGCCCGATCGCGCGGTCCACGAACCTCGGCGAGGAAACACCGACGGCACGCCGAGCAAGAGCAACGCCATACCGCGGCCTGCTCCCGCAAGGTTGCCCGCGACCTCAAGGCCGCTGGCCTGTCAGGTGCCGACATCGCCAGCGTCATGGGCATCTCACCGCAGCGGGTGTCTCAGTTGCTCAACTCCTGAGTGCGCTGCGGGTACCCGGGGCGTGTTGAGAGCGACGCATTGTGGGCGCGGCTGTCGGGACGTTGCTACAAGCCGGTGAGGCGGCGGAGCCAGTCGTCGACGGTGGCGAGGGTGGAGGCTTCGGCGGTTCCCAGGCGGCGTTGCAGCCGGCGCTGCGCGATGGACCGTAGGTATTCGGGCATCGCGAACGATGGCCGGTCCATGCCGCCTCCGGCGACCCGGATGTGGTGGGCGAACCCCCGGTCGCGGGTGGTGATCGGGACGACCATGACCAATCCCACCGGCCAGGCGTTGAACGCATTGGTCGAGACCACGAGAACAGGGCGGGTGCCGCCTTGTTCGCCCGGGGCGACAGGGTCGAGGTCCGCGAGCCAGACCTCGGCGCGGTCAGGCATCCAGCCGCTCGATGGTTCCTGCTTCCCAGTGACTACCTTCGGCGAGGTAGTCATCCCAGGCCTCGGGGTCGGTTTCGCGCAGCTGGCGCATCTGCTGGGCGGCCTGCTCCATCAGCGCCGCGTCGGCTACTTGACGAGAGAGTTGATCGAGCAGTGCGCGCACGGTCATCCCGCGAACCTCAGCGGCAGCGGCGAAGCGATCCCGCACCTGGATGGGTATCTTGATGGTGGTCAAATTGGACACCCTTATTAAGGTACCCCATCGAGGACTACTGCGCAGCGGACGAGTCAGTTCGGTGCGTTCGCCGAGCGGGTCACCCAGCGATCAACCCTCTACGTCCAGATCTGGCGGCAGATCGGGTGGCTCGCCCGCCACCTCACCGACCCCGACGCCGTCCGGCTCGTGCAGTTTCACCCCTCGTACTCCTATGAGGACTTCTTCGAGGGTTACCGCCCGATGAAGGCCGCCGATGGCACGGTGGGGTTCGAGTTGCACCCCGGGCCACTCCGGGAGCTGGCAGCGGCGGCTCGCGACGATCGGCAACGGCCCTACCTGCTGATCATCGACGAGATCAACCGTGCCAACCTCGCGAAGGTCTTCGGCGAGTTGTACTTCCTGCTGGAGTACCGCAACGACACCATCCGGCTGCAGTACTCCCCCGGCAAGCCGTTCACCCTGCCGCCCAACGTGTTCCTCATCGGCACGATGAACACCGCCGACCGCTCCATCGCGCTGGTGGACGCGGCGATGCGGCGCCGCTTCGCGTTCGTCGAGCTGCACCCCGACGAGCCGCCGGTGTGTCACCTGTTGCCGAACTGGTTGGCCGCCAACGGGAAGCACGCCGACGAGCGGGCGGTTCTGCTGGCCGCGCTCAACTCCGAGATCGGCGCCGAGGACCGGGACTACAAGATCGGCCCGTCTTACCTGATGACACCCGATGCGGAGCACGACGGTGGGCTGGACCGGATCTGGGAGTACTCCATCCTGCCGTTGCTCGAGGAGCACTACTACGGGCGGCTAGGCCGGCGACAGGTGCACGAACGGTTCGGCTTGGCGGCGATCCGGCTGAAGGCCGCTGGGCGGACCGAACCCTCAGCGGGCCCTCCCGGACCGTGACGGCGTCCGGAGTGGTTCCGCCCCTCGCCGAGGACGACCGCGCCGGCATCGAGGTCACCCTCTCCCCGGCGGTAGCCACCGCTCTGGAGGCCTCTGGGCTGGTCCACGTGCTACCTGTCGGGCCGGCCGTGTGGCGGCTGGTGCCTCGGGGGCGAGTAGGTGCGGTGCACATTGACGGCGTGGACGTGGTTGTCACCCCGAAGGTCGGGATCACCCGGCTGCTGTTCCTGCTCGGCTACGCCGCCGATCCCGGGTTCCGACCCGAGGACGTGGCGGGAATCCACGACGACGACCTATGGCCGGCGATCGCCGAGACCGTGTGCCGGCACGCCGAGCGCGCGCTGGGCTTCGGCGTGCTCCAGGGGTACGTGACTGTCGAGGCGGCGCTGCCGCTGGTGCGCGGACGGATCCGGGTGGCCGACCAGATCGCCCGCCGGCCCGGCATGCTGGTGCCCATCGAGGTCCGCTACGACGAATATTCGATCGACATTGTCGAAAACCGGATTCTCCGCTCCGCCGTCCGCCGGATGCTTGCCGTGCCACGCGTGTCGGCTGCGGTGCGCTCCCGGTTGGCTCATCTGGACGCCCGGCTCGACGGCGTGACAGTGCTCGTGTCCGGTGCGCCACGGCCCACGTGGCGTCCGCACCGCCTCAATGCGCGCTACCACGCGGCGCTACGGTTGGCCGAGCTCGTGTTGCGTCACCAGTCCTTCGAGGTCGGCCCGGGTGGTCTACGCGTGGCCGCATTCGTCGTGGACATGGCGAAAGTCTTCGAGGACTTCGTGGCCACCGCGTTGACCGAGGCGTGGGCGCCGCTGCCCGGACACACCCGGACGCAATACCCCGCGAGGCTGGACGAGACCGGTGGCGTGCTGATGAGGGTCGACGTGGTGCACCTCGTCGACGGTGTGGCCCGAATCATCGCCGACGCCAAGTACAAGATCGAATCCGGCAGCGGCCGATACCCCAATGCCGACCACTATCAAATGCTTGCGTACTGCACGGCGCTCCAGGTGCCGTTCGCCTGGCTGGTCTACGCCAGCGGCTCCCCCGGCCCGGTGACCCGCCGAGTAGTCCACACCGCCATCTCGATCGTCGAGTGCCCGCTCGACCTGGCGGCTTCACCGACGGCCCTGCTCGCCCAAATCAAGATGCTCGGTCACGAGGCATGGGCGGCGCGGTCGCCGGACCCTCGGCGTCACGCCGAAGCGTGATCCTCCTGACCACCTACCAACAGTCGGCACTGGCACCACCGGTGACCGGACGAACCGGGAGAGCTGCCGAGGCAGCAGATGGGCCGGTCCGCTGGCACAAGGGGCCGCTTCCTGCTCCTGGAGCGGGCTCGCGCGCGGGTAGGCCGCCGTGCACATGTCAACCACCGGCCCGCCCGAGCGTCTACTCGTCGGTGCCGCTGGTGCCGGGAGCGGCGAGGTGACCATCCCGGATCGCACTTGAGACCAGGTCGACAGCTGTGGGGGTGGGGCGTGGAGCGGCAGACGGGCACGACTGCAGCAATTTCGCTGAGCCTTTGACCCGGATCTTCTCCGGTCTGCGGCGCCAATCGGATGCTCTCCGGTGACCGGCCTTCCCACCGATGCCTTCGAGGCCGACGATGAATCAATACTGAGATCGCCCAGGTGGGCTGAGTCAGGGTCGTCGTCTGGAGAGGATGCGAGGATGTTGCGCCTCGCGGTTGGCCCGCTAGGGTCGTCCGAGGTTGGCAGGTCGCTGGGTGATATCTCCGGTGCGATGGTTGCGGCGGCTGTGTCGGTGGTGGCCTGGCGGGGGCTATTGCTCGGTCCGACGCGGTTGTCGGGGCGGTTGGTCCAGCCTGTGGTTGAGATTCTTCCGGCGGGGCTGGACCGGGTGGCCGCCGGCGTAGGCCCTGAGCTTGATCGCTCGACGTTGGCGATGTGGGAGTCCTGGACAGCCGGGATGGGTGCGTGGTCGCCGGGTCGACCACTAAGGATCGTTGGGTTCGTGGCCACGGGAGCGTTGCAGCGCGCGGTGACGACATCGGCGTGGCTCGCCGGATACGGCGCGAGCCTCATTGTGTGTCGGTCGGTGCCGACGTCTGTTCGGCTCAGCGAGGCGGACTACCGGGGGATCACCGTGGCGGTTGTGGATGAGCATCTGTCAGCGCAGGTTGTGGTTCGCGGGCGGTCAGGGCCTGCGCCGTCCGCCGAGCGCACTGTCGCGGTCCGCTATCGCGAGGAGTACCTGTTCGCGGAGGCCCTCAGTCAGGGACTCCTGTCGGCGAAGCCGTCTCTGCGTAGTGGGTGATCCAGCGGCCAAGGGCATCCTTGGGTTCCCAGGGTTGCCCGGTGCTGGCACTCACCTCGCTGTGGTTGATCTGTGCGCGCTGGACGGCCTGGTACCAGCGCTGAGGGCGATCCTCGGCCCTCACTGTGTCCCCGAAGAGCTGGCGCGCGATATCGGCTAGAGCGCTGACGGCGTGTTCAAAGGCACTGACGTCCGCGCTCGTGGAGTTATTGATCCAATCCAGCCGCTGGTCGCCGCACACTCGGCACGGACAGATCCACACCAACAGGTCGGGACTGACCGTTATCGCGTCGTCGATCTTGCTGAGATGGTAGTAGCCGAGCAGCTCCGGAACGAGTGTTGCCAACGGCGGCCTCGATGCTCCACCCCTATCTGTGATCGGGTAGAAGTGTCGCAATGCCGAGGAATCACCCACGGAGACCGCGGCCGCGCTATAAGCCAGAGCGCCCAACGCCGACATATCGCACCGCAGGACCGCGACCGGAACGTCGACTCGGAGCACCGAAACGAGACCAGCCACCGCATTCTTACGACTCAACGGGTCGTTCTCGTCCTCGAGCATCAACGCTACCGGCGTACTCGCCCTGTGCACGGCTTGGGCCAGGGTGTCCGCCTCATTGGTCAGCCAGGAACTCGCCAACGGCAGCGCCGCGATCACGCCTCGGTTCCGGTTTCGGGCCTGCGCGCTGCGGTGGGCTCGGGCCGCCTCATCGAGGATCTTCTCCAGCCCCAGGAGGTCACCACGGGCCACGTAGCCCGAGTCGGTCAGCGCCCAGCGCAACCCGTCACGGTGCTGGTGATCCAGCCAGCCCTGCTGGATGCCCTCGGCGGCGTATTTGCGCTGCTTAGATCCGGTGTAAAGGTCTGCATCGAGCAGGATGTCCGCGTTCGGAGACCGCCTCCTTGTCTGATCGACACAGCAGCTGGCAATTGCCAGCCGGCCTCGGCACCGCGGGATCGTGTAGACGACACCGATGCTGTCTTGATCCAACAGCTCGCGGATTGCGTCGACCCCCGCTCGCGGCTGCCCCTTATCAGGCAGGTGAACCGTATGGACCAACAGTGCCGTGGTCATGCCTTCGAGGGGACGAAGGGAGGTGACCCGGCTCGGCGCGGATGCGGCGGATTGGCTCATCACGGCGTCCCCAGCCGGAGTGTGGTGCGTGTCCCGGACTGGGTGCTGCCGGGCAGGTAGTGGCGGCGGAACGCTTCGAGGGTCATCAGAGCGGTCTCTGCGAGCTGCTCCTCGGTGTATCCGTGCTCGAACCTGTGGATGGTGACGGCCCGCTGGACGACGGAGGGCGCTTCGGTGGGAAGGTCGACCGGCTCGCTGGAATGCCAGCCCATGCGTGAAAGTCGGACCCGGAATTCTTTGAACTGCCTGTCGCTGATACAGTCAAGATCCTTAGCGCGTTGGATCAGCATACCAATCGATACCTTCCAGTGCGACTTCAACTCCATCAGCCGCCGAAAGTCCCCGGCCGTCAGCCCGCGCAGATCCGGCTCGATTTCGGCGGCCGGGGTTAGAAACTCAGAAGCGAATTGATTCGCCTCGTTCTCTTGGTTTTCGACGGGGAACAGATGCATAACCAGATGTCCCAATTCATGCACGATGGTGAACCGCTGGCGATCCGGAGACAGCCCGGAGTTGATCAGCATCAGCGGAGGGTGGCTTGCGTGATGCGGCCAGGTGCTCACCGCGTCTTGAGCCCTCGTCCCCAGTGGGCGCGCCACCACAACCACGCCGAGGGATTCCACCAACTCGACGACGTTCGGGATCGGACCCCTCGTCAAGTGCCACCGCACCCGCAGTGCGCGGGCCACGCCAGCTGGATCACCGAACTCGCTGACGCTCACGCGTTCGAGTCGGTCCCTTGTCTCGATGTCGAGGCCAGCAAGGATCCGCTCGACCGTCAGGCGCGTGAGATGCGTCGTCGCTTCGATCTTCTTCACCGCGCCCATGGTGAGCTTCGAGCGTCGGTTGCGGTTGTGCAGGCAGGTGACCTCGATACCGCGGACGTACTCGTCGGTGACCAATAAGGCGACCGGGCAGCCTAGGACCTCCGCGACCTTGTCAAGTTTGTCCCCGCTCAAGGCGAGCAGACCGTTCTCTACCTTGGATAAGTACCCCTGCGACAGCGCTGCTTCCCGCGCCAGATCATGCTGCGACCACTGCTTGGCCTCACGCACCAGAGTGATCATCTGGGGGACAGCGATGCTCACTGGCGCCTCCTCGATCGACGGCGACGATGTTATCATGTCGACATCATCTGGGCATCGCTGGACTATTTTTGGACGGGCGCGGTAGGTCGAGTCAGTCGCCAGGACTCGTGAACAAGCGGCGGAAGCGCGGACTGGGGATGACGCTGGCCGATTCAGTGGTTACCATTGATCCCAACTGGGCACCGTGGGTGTCTGGTGAGCCGCAAGGCCAGGTGACCTGGGGCAGACCGGGAGCCTGGCCTTACGCGTGTCCAGGATCAGGCCTTAGCAGCTGGTAGGTACTTCCAGGATATGAACTCGTTCGCCCAGGAGTTCCAGTGGCGTAGGGCCTCCCTGACGGCTGGACCGGACGGCACCCGCAACGATGTCAGCGATCCACAGCAGCGGCTCGGCGGACCCGGGTAAGTGGTCGACGCGAAAGTTGCTGGCCTGGGGCAGGGTGAAGCGGGCGCCTTGCACGGTTCTGATGTCTCGGTCGTTGAGTTTGGCGGCCCGTGCCTCGATGAGCAGGTGTTCCACGCCGCGCCCATGCAACTCACTGACCAGCGCGGCTAGACATGCGGCGCGTGCTCGCTCTTGGCGGCGGTGGGGTACCGGAGCGCCGACTGCGACGACATGGAAACCCTCGATGCCTGCGACGCTGTAGGCGGCGTCCTTCTGCTGAAGTCGGTCCATCTCGTGCCAGTGCAGCTTGCTCGTCCGCCGCGACCCCAGTAAGCGCCGCATCAGCTCACGGGCAGGTTGCAGCGACTCTTCCTCTAGGACCGCCGCAGCCAGCACATAGCAGCCAGTAGTCGGGTCTTCGCGGAACGACTCGTCCGCGAAAGCCACGCGTGGTGGCGTGGGTGGCGGGCCCTGCAGCATCCGCAGAGACTACGGCGAACACGGTGTAGTGGTTGGCATGCTGCTGCTTCGCCGAGTACGACTTCAGCGCTGGCGGGCGTGGAATCAAACGTGGTGCGAACTCAGGTTGAACGATGCCGCTTAAGCCACCTGAAGGTGTGAGACCTGCACCTGTTGTCGCTGGTAGACGCCCTAGGAGGCGTGGTACGGCCCCCTCGTAATGAGCAGGTCCGGGGTTCGATTCCCCGAGGCGGCTCGCAGGTCAGGCCCCGTCCGTCGTGGTGTGGACGGGGCCTGACTGATCTTCGGGTGACTAACTGAGCGACTACGCTGCCCCGTCCCGGTCGCCGGCGGGAAACAGGCGATCCATCGTCACGGCGCCGTCCTCGACTACTGGCGGATCTGCTTCCGGTAGACCAGTTCAGTCACTGACGTTCCGCTGTGCCCGACCAGGCGTGGGATCTGCTCGATGGGCATGCCGTCGTCGGATGGCAGCGAGACGAAGCTGTGCCGTAGCTCGCGTGGGTCCCTTCGGTGGCTACCAGACGGGCTGCCGCTATGACGCGTCGGAAGTCGCGCCGGACATTGGCGCCATCCTGTGGAGTTCCGCACGTCGTGGGGAACACCAGATCATGGTCATGCCACCGCTTCCCTGCGGTCTGGCGCGCCGCGTCCTGAGCCACTCGGTGCGTCCTCAATGCGTCGACTGCGCGTTGCGGCAGGGCAAGCGACCGCCGTGACTTCCGTGTCTTCGTGTCACCTCCGGTGCGAACGGAGCGCCACACTTTCACGTTGGCGGCACGGGCGGTGACGCGGAGGGATCGTCTTCTAGGGTTGTGGACAGCTTGGGAGTGTCCACAACCCGCGGCCACTGCGCTTGACGATTACCCGCTGGTGAGGTGCCGCTGCGCTATGGACCATGCGTGGGCGATACGTTGCCGGGATTGTTGGTCGCAGACTTGCCAGATTGGCCGGTCGATTGGACCGCAGAGGTGGCGAAGAGCATCGGACGCCCTCCGTGTGGTCTTCCCGGAACGGCTGGTCGGCGAAGACCATCCTCGGCGCAGTCGATGGCGGGCCCTGCAGCATCCGCAGAGACTACGGCGAGCCGCATCGACCACGACGCCGGGTCACGGTCTTGGCCAGCGCGGAGACGGTCTTCGGCCGGCGGTGGGCCCCGCTGGTGAGCAACCCCCGCAGCTGCTCATCAGCGACGGACGAGGCTTCCCTTCGCATCGGCCTGCTTGTCCCGTCGGTCCGGGGCAGCCGCGCACCCGGGCGGCGATCGCGATCCTGGACGTGGTCTCCGGCGAATGGCTCACCACACTGGTCTCCGCCGAAGAGTTGTCCACCCGGGTCGACGTCGTGTTGACTACCGCGCTGGCCGAGGAAGGCCCGCTCGATACGGCCACGCCCACGGGGTGCAGTGTGGCGCACGGTCGGGCCGCTGCTGGCCTGGAAGCGGTTGATGCTGTTGAGGCACTCCACGGCCCTGATCGTTACCGAGGGTCACGAACTGGTAACAGAGACTTAACTCCCCTTTGTGATTATTCACGTGAATGCAACTACAGCGTAATGACTGGGTCGTTACGATCCACCCAGGGAAATGTCACGATTCCTTATCGCCGCCTCAAGGATTCTAGCCTTTACGTCGAGCTGCTGTCGGAGCCAAGAGGTCGGTGTCGCGATAGATCCCGGAGAAGGGGAACGGATCATGACCGCAAGCCGTGGGATCCACGAAGCCCAGGAGATGGACCGGTACGATCGGCTAGTAACACCCGAATTCGCCCCACTTGCCGACTTCGCTGGATTTAGGGATTACGAGGCAGTAGTCGTTCGGGAAACCGGATGGACGGTGACTTCCACTCTTACATGTCCAGAGTCGCCGACGCTCACGTCAAGGGTGGCGGGACGCATCCCCATGTGGTCATTCCCGCTGATCTGACCATCGCTCTCATGGGATGGGTCCAGATGCGAGTCATGACTGCGTTGAACACCATCGGGCCCCGACGGTGAGTACGTCTTCGGCAAGACACCGGAGCCAGCAGACCTCGCGGAGGTGGGGCCGGGCCTGGATGCGGATGCTGACCCTACAACTGGGAAGTCTCCTCAAACCCCTACCTGGTGTGATCATCGATCGCGCCATCGTGACAGATAGTTCATCGGACCACTCGGTCGTAGCGTGTGTCTGGGCTGCCGGGTACCCCTGTGGGTCCGGTAGTGACGAAGAGATGAACATGCCGTGCATATCACCCCATCGGGGACCCTAATAGGGCTAGAGTCACCCACTTAAAGTCGTAGCCGGACAAGCCGGCCCTCGCGACACGACAACCCTCTCGCCACGGTGACCACCTGATGACTTACCCCAAGTTGATGAGTTACTCCAAGCTGACCGACCGGGCGACCGCAGTCGCCGTCGCGCTCGGCGAGCTCGATGTGCGCCCTGACGATCGAGTACTGATCATGCTGCCCGACGGGTCCCGGCTTCGCCGAGTCCTTCACCGGGGCTATGCAGCAGGGCGCAGTGCCACTGCCGGTGAACCCGCTACTGACAGCACCCGACCTCGTCACAGTCGCCGCCGAAGCAGGCGCCCACCTGGTGCTGGCCACGGCGGACCGGATCAACGCACTGGCCGAGCTCGACACCGAGCCACCGGCACTGGTCGATGGCCCCCATGGGCCTTGGGCAGCCGCACTGCGACTGCGCTGCGCGGAGAGTTCGCGGACGCGCCGAGGCACCCCGAGACCGTTGTAGATACCTGGCGAGTCAGTGGACGAAGCCTGGGCCGCCGTTCACGGTGACGAACCCCCGGCTTATGGCCCAAGAGCCCGTTCGCGCTGGCGGAGCGTCTGTCGTAGACGCGGCCGGTGGCCGCTCGACTCGGACGACGATGAGCTGTTTGGTCAGGCCCTTGGAGCAGTGCTAGCGACGCAGGCCACAGTAACCCCGAGCCGGCGCTGCCCCGTGTCGGCCAGCTGCGACACCAGGCAGCCAGAGTCCAGGCTATTCATCGCCGGCCTGCGGGTAATCCCGACCGCAGTCCTCGCAGACCAGATAGCAGGCCAACCACTTGGGGGAAGCGTGGAGTGATCTGGCTACCCGGGTTCTCGTCTTCGCCGTTCCACAGGTGCAGTGGCTGGCGCCGGGCGAGGTCGTTCACATCCCGCCTGCCGCCGAACAGCATCACCGCGGCCCCGGTCAGCAGTGCGGGCAGCCGGGAGGTGCGGGCCCTCGTGGTGATCTCGGCCGGGCGGTCTAGGGACCCGCAGCGACGCGGTCGGCTGCTCGCGTCGGTGTGCCGTTACGGGATGTCGGTGGTCGGTCCGAGCAGTGTGGGCGTGTCCAACAGCGATTCCTCGGTGTGCCTTGATGCCACCTTCGCCCCGTCGCCCGCGTCGATCCCGGAGATTGCCCGCTGTGCACCGCGCTGGAGGACGGTCCAGAACGATCTTCTCAAGGCGGGGCAGTGGTTCTGGGGAGTGGGTCAGCCGAGGTAGTCGCGTAGGGACTGGGAGCGTGAGGGGTGGCGCAGCTTGGACATTGTCTTGGTTTCGATTTGTCGGATGCGTTCTCGGGTGACTCCGTGGACGTGGCCGATCTCATCGAGGGTGTGCGGTTGCCCGTCGATGAGCCCGAATCGCAGCCGGACGATGCTGGCCTCTCGCTCGGACAGCGTGCCCAGCACGCAGCGGAGCTGGTCTTGCAACAGTGTGAAGGAGACCGCGTCGACTGCGACTGTGGCTTGGGAGTCTTCGATGAAGTCGCCGAGCTGGGAGTCGCCCTCATCACCGATGGTCTGATCCAGCGAGATCGGGTCGCGGGCGTGCTGCTGGATCTCCAGCACCTTTTCCGGAGTGATGTCCAGCTCCGTGGCCAGCTCTGCGGGGGTGGGCTCGCGGCCCAGGCCTTGTCGCAGCTCGCGCCGGATCCGACTGAGCTTGTTGATCACCTCGGTCATGTGCACCGGGATGCGAATGGTGCGGGCCTGATCAGCCAGCGCTCGGCTGAGGGATTGCCGGATCCACCAGGTGGCATAGGTGGAGAATTTGTAGCCCTTGGTGTAGTCGAACTTCTCCACTGCGCGGATCAAGCCCAGGTTGCCCTCCTGGATCAAATCCAAAAATGGCATACCGCGGCCGGTGTAGCGTTTGGCCAGCGACACGACCAACCGCAGGTTGGCCTCCAGCAGATGGTTCTTGGCGCGCTCACCGTCACGGACGACCCGCCGCAGATCCTGACGCAGCTGCGGGCACAGCTCCTCAGTCGTGTCCTCAGTGCTGCGGACCCGTTCGGCGGCATAGAGCCCGGCCTCAATGCGCTTGGCCAGCTCCACCTCCTCCTGGGCGGTGAGCAGGGGGACCTTGCCGATCTGCTTGAGATACGCCCGTACCGAATCAGCCGAGACAGCCAGTTCAGCGTCCTTGCGGGCTTGGCGCAGCGCCTGGGACTCCTCCTCATCCCACACGACCTCCTCCACGCCGGCACCGCTGGGGGTGTCCTCCTCCTCGGCCTCGACGGTGATCTCTTCGACCTCCACGTCGGCTAGGTCCTCGCCACCTGGGCCACCCTCGATGTCTGTGGTCACGTCGAGCTCACTGTCGGCGGCCTGAGCCACAGTGATGGGCTTGGTGCCCGTCTTGGTGGTGCTGCCGAGGTGCATGTCAGACGGTCCATTGGGTCACACTCGTTCCCCTCGGTATGCACCACGGCTGCTGTACCTGGTGGTTCTACTGGGTTGTTGCACTTAATTGCCAGCCGCCACCCCGATTCGACACCGACCACACTGAACTCATGCGATCGACCAGACGCCCTGACCAGCGTGCTGATACTCCAAAGTCAGCTCAGTTGACCGTTGGCGGCGAGCAGCCTGAGCTTCCTTGTGGAGGGTGGTCGAACAGTCCGTCGGGGCTATGCAGATGCGCCGGGGTCGCTACCGATGGTGACTCGCCGCCTGGGACCTCGGGTGGCGCGGTGGGGGTCCCGACGGTCTCGACGCCGAGGGCGAGGACGCCTTTGACGGTCCGGTAGGACGGGTCACCCACGGCCGGCGACCGCGCGCACGCGGTGTCCAGATGCTGCGCGCCGTGCATGTCGGCCAGGGCGAGGATCCCTTGGGCGGCGCGCAGTCGGCCATACAGGTCCCCGGCCAGCGGGTCCAACCAGCGACCCAGATAGCCGTACCATCCGACCTGCTCTCGTCATCGACGACGACGAGCAGGTGCTACCTGCAGACAACAGGCCGCCAGCCACGACACGCCCTGCAACCAGGGAAATACGTGAACGACCGGTAGGGAATTACGTGAACGCCAGCACCCCAGACCAGGGAATTACTTGAACGCCGACACACCGGAGCGCGACACGTAATACGCTCTTCAAGAACTACCAACTTTTCAGTTCCGACCGGTCGGTAGTTTCGCCTCGGTGATTCCGACCGGTCGGTCTTCCGGGCGCTGTACCCGCACTGGGCGCAGTGCACACTCACAGTTGTGCACCTGTACCATTCCGTTCTCCTTGGTTACTGCTGCTGGTGTCGGTGATTCGGGAGCCCCGGCCCGGCGCGCGCACTTGCGGAGGTCCGTGCCGCCGGGCCGGGTGTCATACACATCAAACGGGTCACCCGCTGCGGTGTCCGCAACCGGGCAGCTTTCCATCCCCGCGAACTGGCCCTGCCCGAACGTCCACGAATCAGTTATGCCCCGGCGGAGGCCTTGTGCCGGCGACACTGTCAAGTTAGCGCCGAGAAGGTCAGGTACGCTTTCCGAGTTATAAAGGATAGTAGTCAACCGTCGAGTAGAGCTACTACATTCTTGTGTGTACTAAAGCAAAGTCGATCATCATCGTGGTCTCCATGATTATGCTAACCGTCGAACCCTGACTGGACCTCACCGAACAATGCCTCTATCCCGGACTGGCCAACACTCACGGTGACCAGACTCTATGATCTCGGGTCTCACTCGATCAGGCGAGATCGAGATCATAGAAAAAAGCCATGGCGGTCGGTTTTTCATGTCATCCTCTTTGGGTCGACGTTGCCGGAGACAGGTTGTCGGGGAGGCGACATGGACAGCACGGACACGATCACCATGCTCGACAGGCTGGACCAGCTGGTGTCCCAGCGTGATCGACTGTCGTTCAGCGCCACCGTTGCGCGGCACCTTGTACATCGGCGCGCGGTGTCTGAGGTGTTGCTCACCGACTGGTGCCGGACCGGCGCGGACGCGTTTGTCTGCGCGGCCCAGTGGTCGCGTAGCCACAGTTTCTACCGTGTTCGCAACGGCAGACACGATCCGTTGCTGCTGGCCGAGACGATCCGGCAGGTCGGCCTCCTGCTGTGCCACGAGGCATACCAGGTGCCACCGGAGCATCGGTTCCTGATGGACCGGATGGCTTATGATGCCGACCTTGATGGTCTGTGGGTCGGCGCCGCACCCGCCGAGATCGTCCTTGTGGTGCGGGCTCAGGAGTTGCGTCGGCGCACGCGATCAGCCAGTGCTGTGCGGCTCGATGTGGAGTTCCTTCGCGACGACGTCTCGATTGGATGGGGCGCTGGTTGGGTTCGCTGCATCGGGCCGCTGCTGTACAAGCGCATACGATCGCCACAGCGTCTACAAGTGATATCGCGGCAACAGCAACCGGCACCGGTGCCGCCGGCGGAGATCGGCCTACTCGAAGCCGACGATGTGGTGCTCGGTCAGTGCTGGCAGCCAGGGGAATGGCCGTTGCGGATTCTCACCGAGCACCCGGTGTTGTTTGATCATCCGCTCGACCACGTACCTGGAATGCTGGGCCTTGAGGGGATGCGTCAGGCCGGCCGGGCGGTGCTGGGCTGGCCTGACGCCCAGCTCACGACCTGCGATATCACGTTCTCACGGTTCATCGAACTCGGCGAGCCCAGCTCAGTCCGAGCCGCGGTGCAGCAGCGATCCGCGGCCAGCGCTAGCGTGCTGATGGTGCTCGCGCAGGCCGGTCACACCGCAGCCCAGGGCACCGTGACAATCACCAACCTCAAGTGCGGTAGCACGACGCTGGATGCCCAGCCCTGTTCGACCGCGAACCACTGCTCAGCGTGAATCGAACTCGCCGCTGTGAGTGGTGGACCCGGTAGCGGCTACACCCCGAAAGTGGGGCAGCTTGCCGGCCGGCACCAAGGAGGGCAGCAGGATGTCCCACATCTCGGCTACCCGCTGCCCCAGGTCCTGTCGAGCGCTCAGCACGTCGGAAAGCAGCTGCACGCCGGTGAACGCGCTGACCACGAACCTGGCCAACGCCGCGGGCTTGATCGAATCACGAAGATCGCCTTCGTCGATGGCGCGGCGCAGCAGCTGTTCGGTCACCGCGACCCAATCCCGGTACGGGTTCGAGGCGGACGCGCCGAACGTGCCGTGCTCGAGGGTGAGCCGGATCCCGGCCCGAACGATGACGTCGTCGATGAGCTGGCGGGCCAGGCCCTGGGACAGTCGGATCACCGACTCCAGACCGGGCGCGTGTTCGTCAAGACGTTGGCGGGCCGGAGTGACCGACAGCGCGTGCTGCTGCTCGATCACAGCGTGCGCGAGGTCCTCTTTGGAACTAAAGTGGAAGTACAACGCTCCCTTGGTCACGCCGGCATGGGCGATCACGTCGCTGAGGCTGGCGCCGTATCCATACCGATCAAACATCTCGGCCGCGCCCCGCAGGATCTGCTCCCTCGTTACCGCTGCACGAGCCTGTTTAACCACATGATGTCCCCACGCCGCAATAATGTCACGTGGGCAAGGTATCAGTCCCGGAAAGGCCACCACCCGTAGGCGCGCCTTGAGGAGCGACCACGAATGCCGCACGACCGGCCCACCCGACTAAATCAACGAGTTCCACCAGGCCGGCATGTTCTGCTCATCGGCGCGACCGGGTTCATCGGCAGCGCGGTGGTCCGCGCGCTGGCTGGTCGGCCGGACATCGAGCTGAGCGTGCTGGTGCGCGGTCCGGTTCGCATACCGGACACGCGACAACTGCTCGGTGACCTGACCAAGCCCGATTCACTGATCGGGAGCTGTCAGGGCATCGACACGCTGGTGCACGCCGCCTCATGCGTCGGACCTGACCTGGAGCAGTGCACTGCGGTCAACGACCGCGGCACGACCGCGCTGCTGCGCGAGGCCGCCCGGGCCGAGGTAAGACGGGTCATCTACATCAGCACGGCGGCCGTCTACGGCCAGGGCCCACACCGCAACGTCGAACCGGAACATCTCGTGCCCGCACCGCTGTCACCCGCGAGCCGAACCCGGTTGGCGGCCGAGGACACGGTCCGAGCCGCCGGTGGCGTCGTCCTACGACCCCACCTCATCTACGGTGTCGGCGACCGCTGGTTCGTGCCCGAGCTCGTCAAACTCGTCCATCTGCTGAGAGGGCTGCAAGACACCGATCAGGTGAAGTTGTCCACGATCGCCGTTGACGACCTGGCCGGCGTTGTGGCGGGGTTAGCTACCCGCGCCGACGCACTGCCACCGGGCACCATCCTGCACGCCAACCACCCGACCCCGACCGTACTCCGCACCATGATCGACACAGTAGTCAGGAACATCGGTCTGACCTGGACAAACCGGCACACCTCCCCCGAACAGGCGCGCAAGGAAATCCGCACGAACGAGGCTAGCGAACGGCATCTCGCCAGGATCTGCACCGACCACTGGTATACCTCGGAACGCATCTGGCGGCTGGCCAACCAAGACCCCGGCCCTGGTTTCGCCGAGACATTCCCGCGCTATGCGCCGTGGTATCGGACAGAACTATCAAAGTCGGACCTAGCGTGCCCGGCGGAGTCATCTCCTTCTGCGCCCCTCGTATCATTCGGCGCCGCCGCCGCTGGCGTGACGTGGCTACACGGGTCGGTACCGACGATGCCGAGCTCGATTGATCGAGACCCTGCTCGGCTAGTCCAGGTTGATCCTCCTCTCACCGGCTAGCCGCACTCGCTGTTCTACCGGATACCGCCTTGAGAGGGCGGCGCGGTCGTAAACCACTTCCCTGCTGTGTGACCTGCGTAAACCGGGCTCACGTCACCCACGTGCGGGCTATTCGGGCACCCATTCGGCACAGTCCATTCGGGCGCAGCGGGAGATTTTCTCCGCTGTGCCGACGTGACGGAATACTCGCACTTGGTGACCGACCGCTGTGCTCAGCGCAGTCGCAGCGCGGCTATCCACGGCCCGCGTGGTCCATTGATCAATATCGCTGGCTCGGCGTCCAACTCGGCCAACGTGGGGAGCTGATCCGGCGAGGCCAGCACCAAGTGGGCCCCTGCCGCGACAGCGGCTGCGGCAAGGTCGTGTGCGCAAAGCTGCGGACTCACCGGCAGGGGCACCGCGTCTTGGCCAACGGCACCGGCGAAAGACTCGTCGAAGCCGGGACCGTCGGGCAGCATGATCAGCACTCGCTCGTTGGGGTGTACGTCCAACTCAGCCAACACGGCGGCGATTGCGGCCGCCCGGTCAATCAGCCGGGGCAAACTCAAGGGGTCGGCTTTCGCGTAGCGGCTGGCGCCGAGCGCCCGGGCTGCTGCCTGTCGCGCGCGTGGACTGGTGGCGGAAGAAGAGCATTCGGTGCCTGCTCCGATATTCCTCGCGGCTCAGCGCCTGCCTGCTGATTCGCTGCCGGTGTGTGCCCACCACCGGGTGGCCCCGCTAAGGAATGGACCGGCCGCGTGGCTGTGGCCGGACCTACACAGCCCTGCTCGCCCGCCTCGAACCAGGACCAGCCTCCGACGTGATCAGCTCCTGATCCTGGTGATAAGCCGCACACCGCCGCAATGGGCGCGTCAGCCCGGAGGCGGTGTGCGCCAGAGTAATCGACCTCGTGCGTGTCAGCCTCGCTGGCGGGAATATCCGCATTAATGCGCTCACCACGCACCTGGTCATACGTCGGCGTCTGGCTCATGGCGCGACACCATAGGGGGGCGCCGACCGGGACGGCCTCCACAACATGTGGACAACTGGGCGGCACTGTGCACCAACGGTGGAAAAGCTGTGGAGACTCTGTGGGTCAGGTGCGAACGACGCGAGGCCCATCCAACCGACTGACCACGCTCAGTAGCGGCGACCCCCATCGGCCGTACACGAACACGGCTGTGGTTTCGCTTTGCAACCATGCGGACTGACAACCACCCGAGCGGAGCAACATCTTCACAAAAGATTTGTTGCGACTGCTGTCATCGATACTCCGCGGAGTATCACCAGGCAGCGGCACTAAGCGCCGGAGCGGGGTGAGACGTTGGAGTGAATGCCGGTGCTTAAAAACCAACCGTTTGGTATATTTTTGTCCGTCTGGGACTGTACAGAATTTAGGGGATGCTACTGAAACTCAAGTTGTGGGTCAGGAATTGACATCGGTCAAGAGCCAGACACGGGTACCCTGCAAGACGGCAAACTACCGGTACGGCCAGAATTACTGGTTTGATGTCATCCCAGCCGCAGCCTGAATCAGCCTGGATTTCCAGAGACTCCGCTTCGTGAGGAGGCGGAGTAATGACATATCTGTCAGCGAAATGGAGGTACACCTATGGGCGCGACCGATGAGGCCAGACAAGGCTTCGATTCGATCGATGTCGACGGTGATGGTTACATCACCGCCAGTGAGCTGCTGAAGGAGTTCGTCAAGGACAATCCTAAGGTCAGCGATGACAACATCGTCGCGATCATCCAGATGGCCGACGACGACGGGAACCAGAGGATTCCTACGAAGAATACGCGAAATTCGTGAGATAGGTCCACTCTCCAACGGTGCTACTCGTTTGCCAACGAGTGGCATCACTCAACCGGAACAGACAAGTGGGGCGACTCCACGGTCATGAGCGGCATGGCCTTCCTCCCGGTCATCGACGGCGGCCTGCTCACGCAGCGCCCGATCGACGCCATCGCCGCCGGCGCCGGCGAGAATGTGCCGGTCCTCGCCGGCACCAACACCGAGGAGTACCGGCTCTTTTTGGCCCCGACGATCGCGGTCCTGGGTCAGGAGAAACAATTCAAAGATATGCTGACGGCGTACGGGATAGACTCGGCCGTCCCCGGTGTCTACGACTTTTACAAGGGCAAGCTGCCGGCCAGCGCCAAGCCCTTCGAGATCTTCTCCGCGATCGCCTCCGACTTCTTCTTCCGCATCCCGGCCTGCCGTGTCGCCGAAGCACGGGCGGCCGCACCCTCGACCACCCACATGTACGAGTTCGCCTGGCGCTCGCCCCGCCGAGTACCAAACCCAGACGGCCTGTTCGCCTCCCCCCAACTCGGCGCCTGCCATGCGCTGGAGCTCGGCTTCACGTTCGACAAGCTCAGCACGGCCAGCTCGATCACCGGTCCGACCCCACCCCAGGGCCTGGCCACGGCGATTCATGCGGCATGGGTGGAGTTCGTCAAGTCCGACGACCCCGGCTGGATTCGCTACGACACGACCACCCGTCCGGTCCAGACGTTCTCCGACGCCGGGCGGATCGCGATCGTCAACAACCCCCGCGCCCCCGAACGTGAGAAGTGGAAGGACTTTGTGACTCCCTGACGCCGCGCTGTGACTAGCGCGAAGTCTGCGGCTCCGGGCGGACGTGCACCTCCACGACCACCCGACTTTCGTCCGTAAGGGAAGGATCTTCTTGACCGACGCAGTGACGTGGTGGGGGTGTCGGTAAGAACGGTGTCATGAGCCGCCGACGCAGCTGTTGTTGCTGATCACAATACTGATCGTCAACAGCGTGGGGCCTTGTCTGGAGTACCGAAGCGCTGCAGCGGCGGTGCGCCGACCAGGTGGTTTACCACCGATTGCGGCTCCCGGCAGCCCTCTTTACCGGCAGCCCTTCTCGCAGAAAATTCGGTCGCGGGCCACGATCTGAGGGGGCATGCGTTCCACATTCGTGGAAGTGGAAGCCGTCAGGCGGAGTAACCGGTCGATCTCGGCATAGCCATAGACCGGACGCGCGAGCATGGACACGACCTGGCCCATGAAAGCAACAATCGCACCGACGTGAGACGCCGCATGGGTTTACTGATCGTCGAGCACTTGATCGATATCCTCATCGGATACGTCCTCGATCCCCCAGCGCTCCAGGATCCTCGCCGTTCTGAGGTCGGCCTTGACGCTCGGGCGAGTTTGCTGCCCAGGTGTGTGCCGCTCTAGGTTTGAGCGGCTGATCAGCCGGAGGAGGAGGACTCCATGGCTAAACCCGACGGTCCGGGCAGTCCGTTACCGCCCGGGCACCGCCTGCGGCGACAGCGACCGCACGGTCGATGAGGTGCTCGGGCAGGCTGGCCTGCCCACCGTGCCAGCGTACCCGCGAGGCAGGGGTTCGCTCGTCGGGCACGTCCCGCGCGTCGGCGTCGTCGCCGACGAGCTCGTTGAGCATCGCGCGCAACGGCTCGTTGTTGCCACGGTGAGCCGCCTGAGACGCGGCGACGTTCACCGTGGGGTCCATCCCTGCCCAATGGATCGGGTGCCCGGCGTCGCGGGCGAGCTGGGCGAGAAAGGCGCGCTGGGTGCGGCCGTTGCCCTCCCGGAATGGGTGCAAGGCATTGACATCGGCCAGCAGCGCGGTGAGACCGTCGACGAAGACCGCTCGTTCGAGACCCCGGAGATGACCAGCCCGGGCGAGCTTGCCGAACACGTCCTCGGCGAAGGAGCCAAGGTGTTGCGGGAGGCAGAACAGGTCACCCTTGCCGATCGAAACCGAGCGCAGCTCGCCGGCCCAATCGTAGAGATCGCCGAAGATGTAGCGGTGGAAGGCCTGCAGATGGGCCAGGTCGTACCGGCTGCATGCAGGTAAGTGTACTTGTTTGCGTACGCATTCTTGGCGTCGGGTCTGCCGCTGGTGCCCTTTTCGCGACCCCCGCGACTGGCCGCTGGCGGCTCTTGTATCGGACTGCGTGGTCGGTGCACCCTCACTGCGGGCCGGTCCGGGCGCCGCTCCCAGATGCGAGCAAAGTGCTGCTGGAACTGTCCACAGTGCCCAGTCCCTGAGTGTGCCACGGGGTGCGGCAGCACAGCGCCTCAACGCGGGCGACAGTGGGCGAAGCAGTTACCAGGCCGGCTGCGCCACCTCAGCCTGGCTGATCAAGGAGAATTCGCCCCCTCTGCCAGGCCGCCGTCGATGGCTACCACGACACATTCCCGCCGACGGGAACCCTGACCGGCACCCCCGAACAAGCCGCTCGGCCGCGTCCGCGGCCGCTACCACAACGACCCGACCACATGGCAGAACGAACCCCCGAAGGATTAACGCGGTGCTGCACTGAGCGAGTCGTACGAGACCAAAGCCGCTGCCAGGAGGGGTGCTGAGTCGGTCCGATCGGCCGCATACGGTGCGTTGATCGTGGAAGCCGCTTCCTGATTCGGTGGGGCGGCCTTCTTGGAGGCAGCTGCTGGGCAGGGCTCGGGCAGGGCTCGGGCAGGGCTCGGAAGGCGTTCGACACCCACTGCGCCCACTCGATTATGATTTTGGCTGGAGGAGTCACTCCACTTGGTGCGGCGACCGGCCCCGTTAGTCTCGGGATTATGAGCGTCGCTGCCCGCCTGATGTTCGCGTTCGACAACTCCTATGTGCGTGAGCTGGGGGGCCTGTATGAGCCGTGGCAAGCGACACCGGCGCCGGCACCCCGGCTGTTGGCGCTCAACGAGGAGCTGGCCACGGAGCTGGGTGTCGATACCGATGCGCTGAGAGCACCTGACGGGATCGCCGTCCTCGTCGGCAACGCCACGCCCGACGGGGCGTCGCCGGTAGCCCAGGCCTACGCCGGCCATCAGTTCGGCGGGTTTGTGCCCCGCCTCGGCGATGGCCGAGCGCTCCTGCTCGGCGAGGTGCTCGACGTTTACGGACGCCGTCGCGACCTGCACCTGAAGGGCTCGGGACGCACACCGTTCGCGCGAGGTGGTGATGGGAAGGCACCCGTCGGCCCGATGCTGCGCGAGTATGCGATCGGCGAGGCGATGCACGCGCTGGGCATTCCCACTTCCCGGGCGCTCGCCGTGGTGGCGACCGGCGGTCAGGTCGCGCGGGACACGGTGCTGCCCGGCGCGGTGCTCACCCGGGTCGCGGCGAGCCATGTCCGCGTGGGCACGTTCCAGTACGCAGCAGCGCACGATGGGTCGACACTCGTGCGGCGCCTCGCCGATTACGTAATCGCGCGTCATTACCCCAATGCGGTCGAGGCGGAAAACCGGTATCTCGCGTTTTTCCAGAGCGTCGTCGACGCCCAGGCATCGCTGGTCGCTCGCTGGATGCTCGTTGGATTCATCCACGGCGTCATGAACACCGACAACATGACGATCTCCGGCGAGACCATCGACTACGGTCCGTGCGCGTTCATGGATGCCTTCGACCCCGCCACCGTGTTCAGCTCGATTGATCACGGCGGCCGCTACGCATACGGCAACCAGCCGCGCATCGCGCAGTGGAACCTGGCGCGGTTGGCCGAGACATTGCTGCCCCTGTTCCACGTCGAGCCGGATACGGCACTTGCGGCAGCCACCGACGTGCTGCAGTCGTTCCCCGACCGTTACGACGAGTACTGGAACCACGGGATGCGCGCCAAGGTGGGTGTGGCAGGTGCCCAACGATCCGACGGCGCGCTGATCGACGACCTGCTGGCGCTGCTGCATGCACAGCGGGTCGACTTCACCTCGTGCTTCCGGGCGCTGTCGTCGGCGGTGCGCGGAGATGCGGCACCTGCGCGATCGCTCTTCGCCGAACCTTTCGCCTTCGACGCGTGGGCTGACCGTTGGCAGGCACAGCTATTGGCCCAGGCGTCTAGTCCACGGGCGATCGCGGAAGCGATGGACCGGGTCAATCCTGTCTACATCCCGCGGAACCACCAGGTGGAGGAGGCGCTGGCCGCGGCGAGTACCGGGGACCTAGGACCGTTTGGACGACTACTCGACGTGCTGGCGCAGCCGTTCGATGAACGACCCGGCCTGGAGCCATACGCCGCGCCGGCCCCGCCGAGCTTCGGTTCGTATCGCACGTTCTGCGGTACGTGACTACGCATGGCATCGCAGTCGTTCCCGGACGGGGACGGTCTACCGACCCCGTGAATGATCGAGATTGGCAGTACCAATCGATGAGATTGCTAAGCGGGATACAGTGGTTGAGGGATTGACCTGACAGGCAAGGAGGCGATCGTTACCGGGGCCGCCTCCGGCATCGGCGTAGAGACCGCCTGGTGCGGGCCCTCGAAGGGGAACTGAGCTGTCAGCGGCGACACCACTTCAATTCCCGTGGCAAGGCAACGCCCAGCTGCTTCGACGTCACCGCGCTCACCTGCCGGGCGCCAGGCTGCAGCGGTCTGCACGGCCAGCAACGAGACCTGCCGCTCTCCGGCCGGCTAGGGCGTTTTCCGTGGGGCGTTTTCCGTTGATCACTGGGTTCGTGACTTATTGGACTGAGTCGGATGCCGGCTGTTGAGTGCTCTGTTGTCGCCGAGTTCGACATGAGAGCTGTCCCCTTCGCGGCGGACAGCCATGGTGTCGAACTCGGCGACGGTAAGGTTAATCACAGATTCAAGGATCCGCGGGACACGCTCCAGTACTGTTGGTGTATCAGGAGGTGGTCGAATGGTGAGCGACAGCGCTCGGCGTGCGCGCTGGCGCCGCTACTGGGATCGGCATTCCAAGACCTACGACCGCGAGATGCGCTTTTTCGACCGCGTCCTGTTCAGCGACACCCGGCGCTGGATCTGCCAGCAGGCGACCGGTGAGGTGCTCGAGGTCGCTATCGGTACCGGCCTGAATCTGGAACACTACCCGCCCGACGTCGCCTTGACCGGTATCGAGCTCAGCCCAGACATGCTCGCGATCGCTCGGCGACGGGCGGATGAACTTGACCGTCGGGTCGAGCTCCGAGTGGGCGATGCCGAAGCACTCGATATCCCCAGCGCCACCTTCGACACGGTGGTCTGCACCTTCTCGTTGTGCGCCATCCCCGATCACCACAAGGCGCTGACCGAGATGACACGGATACTGCGACCCGGGGGAGTTCTGCTGCTTGCCGACCATGTCGCCAGTTCCAACCGGGTGCTGCGGGCCAGCCAGCGCGTCCTCGAGCTGGTGACGATCCCGCTGGGGGGCGAGCACTTCCTGCGCCACCCCATCGAGCAGGTCCGCGCCGCGGGGTTCCGGATTGAACGCCACGACAGGTTCGCGGCAGGGATCGTGGAACGACTCGCGGGTCGAAAACCAGCTGGCTGAGCGCTACCCGCATGGGCGGCACGCCTCGTCGACGAAGATGGTCCTAGTCGCCACGAAACGTCGTTGCCTCACCGACTACTACACGAGGAAGCTTGAAGAGCAGGATTGCTCCTGAGCACATCTCGCATGGGGATGAAGTAGTATACAACGTTGCGCCGTCGTAGCTCACCCCCTTCGGACAGCGACTTCCGGACCTCATTGACAACGATTCCCATCAGCCGCGGTCCGACTCGTTCAAGGTCATAGTCATCATTCCACGCTCGTCGCTCACGTCTTGAGGACCGCGAGCAGGTTCTCGCGGGCTGTTGCCTGAACGGCGACGTCACGCCGGTGCTGACGGATGACGTCGCGTGTCTTCGTGGGTGTAGACGGCTTCGAGTCGCGTCAGCACCCAGTCAAGGATGGAGCGGCGCCAGCAGCTCCCGGCACCGGGACCAGACGATATGATGCTGCACGATCTGGGGTGCGGCGGCACGGTACGCGCAGCGCCCACGTCTGTCAACCACTGGAAGCGCGCGCAGTGCCGGGTTCGGATCGGCGACCGGGTGGGTCCGCAATCTAGCTCCGGCGATATCTAGAAACGCCCAGATCGTGCGAGGTGAGAAGGGCCTGCCCTTCTCACCCTTAACTCAGCATAGCCGGGAAGTGATGTGTCGCGCGTCGGCCACCCGGCCGGGTACGGTAACGAACGGCCGAACGTCGATCACCCCACTTCGGCCAGATTGCGGTGTGCCTCCTGGAATGCGGTCGTCACGGTCGCGGAGATCCGGCCACGGTTGGAGACGACATGACCGGCCTTGCGGGCCCATTCACGGATCGCCGCGGTCTGATCGCGACTCTGCCGCGTGCTCGCAGTGATGTTCCGGCGAGCAGCGGAGGGGGTGGGCTTGCTGACCTTGCGGCCAGCGTTGACGTAATCTTCGAAGATGTCCCGCAAGATCCCCGCGTTGTTCGCCGAGAGATCGATGTCGAACACGACTCCATCGAGCCCGAACGTGACCGTCTCGTCGGCCTTGTCGCCCGACAGGTCATCGACCAACTCAATCTTGGTTACCTGCGCCACAGAACTCTCCTACACCTCGTAACGGGATTGTCCTGACAGGATATACCAATAGCGGCAACAGAGTCGCATAGGGGTGTTGTACCGCCGCCCGGTTTGCTATCCGTCCCGACGCAGCCGTGGCGGGTGTGCTGGGTGGTTACCGGGTGCATCCGCGCAGTGCTACCCGGTCGCTGCGAGGCTCCGTGGAGCGGCTCGGGCGACTGGCCGTTCGCTCAACCACTCAATTGGAGGCGGGCGAATTTCCGGCTTGGCGCAGTCGCAGTGCGGCTGTCCAGCGTCCGTGTGGTCCATCGATTATTACCGGTGGCTCGGCCTCCAGGCCGGCCAGGGAGGGAATCCGATCCGCCGGGACCAGCACCAGCCGGGTGCCTGCCTCGGCAGCTACTGCCTCGATTTCGTGGGCTGATAGCTGCGGACTTGCTGGCAGTGGCACTGCACCTTGCTGGATCGCGCCGGCGAGGGCCTCGGCGAAGCCGGGACTGTCGGGCAGTATGATCAGTACCCGATCGTTGGGACGCACGTGGAGTTCGGTCAGCGTGGCGACGACTGCAGCCGTGTGATCGGTTGGTGTGGGATCACTCTCGTTGATTATGCTGTGTAGGAAGCTTATGGTGCTGCTGGGTGACTTCGCCTGGATGCATGGATTATCCATGATCGCCGGGTAGTGCACGGTGTCGCGTTTTTGTCCAGATAGAGGGCATTGGTGAGGCGTTCGAGGTAGACGATGTCAGGAAGGTCTGGCTCGGCGAACCGTAGGATGGTGAACGGGCCACCTGCTGCGGCGTGAGCACCGGCGTCGAGCGGCACGATCTGCAGTGTGATGTTCGGACGCTGGGCCATCTCGGTCAGATGCAGCAGCTGTGCTCGTTGGAGTTTCTGATCACCCAGCGGTCGCCGGAGCGCGGCCTCGTCAGGTGATAGCCGGCCTCGTCGATCCCCGGGACGGTGCGGACGGCCAGGTGGCCACTGGGCGCGAGACCTGGCCGGACGGGCGCGGTGATCATCCGGGCACCTCCGCGGTCGCTCGCGCCAGTGTTCGCCTGGTAGCCATCGCGGGGGGAATGACCAGCACCGGACAGGTTGCGTGCACAACGCAGTACCAGCTCACCGACCGGTGCGTCATTTCGATCGATCGGGGGCCGTGGCCGACGACCAGCAGATCAGCGCTAACGGCATGGGAGACGAGCATTGGGCCGGCCGGCCCTCGGACCACCCTTTCCAGCACCGCTACCCGCATCGCCTCCTTCGGGACCCATGCCATTGCGGCCGTCACGACCTGGCCGAGTTCGCGCTCAGCCCGTGCCTCTCGTTCGGCGTTCGGCGGCACCGGCTCGCCCTGAGCGCCGGTGCGCTCGGAGTGTGCCAGAGCCCACCGCAGTGCCGTGTAGCTGGCCGGGGAGCCGTCGACACCGACTACCACTAGCTGCTCGCTCATCTCAGCCTCCTCGCCGCCGACCCCTTCTAAATCCACGATGTGTTAACGTTAGAACTCGGTCATTGTTTCGTCAACAGGAGTTGGTTCTAGAAATGAAGTCCTGGGAGGCGCAGATCTCCGCGATCGCCGCGCTCGACGAGCCGACCCGCCGCCGTCTCTACGACTACGTGGTTCGCCAACCTTCACCGGTGAGTCGTGACGACGCTGCCACGGCCCTCCGGTTGCTGCGCACGACCGCCGCGTTTCACCTCGACCGCCTGGTGGACGAGGGCCTGCTCGAGGCGGTCTACCAGCGTCTCACCGGCCGCACGGGCCCCGGCGCGGGACGGCCGGCCAAGCTGTACCGGCGGTCGGGTCAGCGCGTGGCCGTGTCACTGCCCCAGCGCCGTTACGACCTGGCCGGGCAGCTGTTGGCCAGCGCCCTCGAGCACGCTGAACGCTCCGGGGACTCGCCGCGGGCGGTCCTCGACCAGCGTGCCTACCAGCTGGGCAAGGAACTCGGCGAAACGGCGCGCAGCGCCGGCGA
Organism: Actinomycetota bacterium; assembly: GCA_030854185.1. GTDB lineage: Bacteria > Actinomycetota > Actinomycetes > Mycobacteriales > Pseudonocardiaceae. The sequence goes on from JALYTS010000029.1 coordinate 43,435, forward strand.
TGGTGACACCCGGGACACCGTGTTGCGGGTGCTCGAGGAATACGGCTTCGAACCGCGCGTGGCAGGTCGTCCTGAAGGTGGGGACGTCACGCTCGTCAACTGCCCCTTCCGCACCCTGGCACAGGCACACACCGAACTCGTGTGCGGGATGAACCTGTCGCTGCTCGACGGGCTCCTCGACGGCCTAGGCTCCACTGGACTGACCGCCCACCTGGACCCCACCCCACCCCACTGCTGCGTCCGCCTCGAACCCGCCGACCCCGGATCAGCCGCGCAGCGACGCTAACGCGCGGGTCAGGAACACGCGCTCGAGCTCGAGCGCAGCTCGCTACTGAAGAGCTACTCGCGGTCCAACGACCCAGGCCCCTGACCGGGAAGGGGTGATCCTCGCTGCCCGTGCCGGCGCAGCGGTTCGTCGAGTGTGGCAGCAACCCGTTTCTAAAACTAGTCTCTGTTGACTAAACAAGTCCAAGCGTCTAGCGTCTCTAACAAGGAGAAGTGTTGTCGTTAGAAGGAGGTTTCCCATGGCTACTGATGTGTCGAAATCGAGCATCGCCGTCGCGGTCGCCCGGTCGGACCCGGCGTATCAGGCCTTCCTGCTGCTGCGCACGGTGTTCACGGTGGCTCCGATCCTGTTCGGGCTCGACAAGTTTGCGAACCTCCTCGTGCGCTGGCCGGGCTACCTGGCCCCGTGGATCGATGGCATCGTGCCCGGCACCGCGCAGCAGGCGATGTACGCGGTGGGTGCGATCGAGATCGTGGCCGGGATCGCGGTCGCGGTGGCACCGAGGTTCGGTGCCTGGCTGGTCGCCGCCTGGTTGGCCGGGATCATCGTCGATCTGCTGACCTTCCCGGGTTTCTTCGACATTGCGCTGCGTGATTTCGGGTTGCTCGTTGCCGCAGTCGCGCTGGCCCGGCTGGCCTCCCGCTATGCGCCCA
>JALYTS010000030.1 GCA_030854185.1 Actinomycetota bacterium
GTTTTCGTCCACCTGAATGGGTGGTAGTGACATCATTACACTACTATCCGTAGTAGTTTTGTTCGCTGCCATCCCCTGGTTGATTGCTGGACTTCTCATGTTCATATTCGAGTGGCATGGAATCGGTGCGCCGGCGGCGGTCTCGAATGGTTCGCGGCGCTGTGGCGCCCGAGCAATTCCAGTCGAAACATTTCCGCGCTCAACCGACCGGGTCGGGGTCGGGTTCGGCGAGCGCGATGAGGAAGTCGGCGAAGCCGGTGGAGGCACGGGCGTGGCGGCGGCCGCTGGTGATCACCGGCGCGTCGGCGGTGTGCAGGACCCGGTGCCCGGTGCGTTCCAGGGCAGTGACTAGAGCGACGTCCTCGTGGGCGGGCAGCGCGGGAAATCCGTCGACGGCGAGGTAGGCGCGAGCGGATACTCCCAGGTTGGCCCCGTGCACGTGGGAGTGCCCGACGATAGGGCGATGAAGCCGCTGGAAACTCTCGGCGGTGGTGGGTGGGTGCTCGCTCCAGTTCCCGACGCTGACCATGCCGGCCACGGCTTCGGCACCGCGGTTGGCGTGAGCCAGCTGGTCGACCAACCACCGCTGCGGCACGTGGGTGTCAGCGTCGGTGCTCGCCAGCCAGACCCGATCGGCACCGAGCTCTTCGATCAGTGCAGCGAAACCGGCCCGGCGGGCGGCGCCGACGTTTCGTTCCCACACCGCGAGGACCGGTGTGTCACCGACGGCGTCGGCGGTGCGGTCGGTGCACGTGTCGAGAACCACCAGCAGGTGAACCGGCACGTCGACCACGGCCGCGGCGGACCGCAACGCGGCGAGACATCCGGGAAGGAGCACTTCCTCGTTGTGCGCGGGAACCACGACCCCGACTCTGGTGAACCGGCGACTCACCGCAGGCCCGTCTGTGCGGCGACTGAACGCACAGTGGGAGGCGTGCGCAGGTACACCTCAAGCCGGAAGTCCTCCTCCACGTGCTCGACCAGCCGGCCCAGACCCGGCGCGGCAGCCAGCGCGGCGTGCACGTCATCCCCGGTCTGGGGGTAGTCCACTACTGGATGACGCCAATGCACGGCGAGCAGCGTGCCGCCCGGCTCGAGGGCGTTGGTGGCGGCGGTCCACAACCGCCGCAGGTCGACGGGGTCCAGGTAGTAGCCGAGCTCGCTGATCACGACGAGGTCGAAGCTGCCCGGCGGCCAGTCCTGCGGCACCGCTCGGCACTGCACCTCGACATGAGGCAGTGCCGCCAGCCGATCGCGGGCGGCCTGCAGTGGTGCCTGCGCCACATCGGTAGCCAGTAGCCGATCGCAGCGGGCCGCGAGCTGCTCGGTGAACACACCGATCGAGCAACCCGGCTCGTAGCCGTGGCGGTACCGCGCGCGGGGCAGCGCCGCGAGCGCGCAGGCGTACTTGCGTTGTTCGTACCAGCGGGTGGCGAAACCCCAGGGGTCGGCGGCGGTGGCGTAGAGGGATTCGAAGTACTCGGCCGGCAGGCTGGCACTCACAGCAGGATCACCTCGTAGTCCCGGGTGAGGCGGGCCAGCACGTGCGGCCCGAGGATCGTTTCGTCGCCGGGCTGGGCCGACAGCGGCTCAATCTGGCTCGCGAACGCGTGCACCGCGTGCCGTTTCGCGTCGGCGATCACCGGGGGCAGTGGCACCCGCCGAGCGGTGGACCAGGGCACCCTCGGGTCCGCCGGCTGGGCCCAGTGCCAGGTCCACACCGGGAACGAGAGCAATCTGGCCCCGGTGTGGCTGGCGGCGGTTGCGGCGGACCGCCCGGTGGCGTCGTGATCGGGGTGCCCGTCGCGGGCCCAGGTGGCCAGGCACCAGGTGTGCTCGTCAAGCAGCCCGGTGAGGGTGTCGGCCAGGTCGGCTTCGTAGCGATCCAGGTGCCCGTCGGGCAGGCCGCAGTGGTGGATCTGGATCCCATCCAGGCCGAGCCTGCCCAGGGCGACGTTCTGCTCGGCGCGTCGGATCTCAGCCAGCTGGCTCGCGGTGACAGTGGGGCTGTGCGGGTGGCTCGCCGCACCATCACTCACAGCGACGACGCGCACGCTCACCCCGGCGGTGTGCAGCAACGCCAGCGTGCCACCAACTCCGAGCACCTCGTCGTCGGGATGCGGGGCGACGACCACGGCCCTGACCGGTAATGGGTGCAGGTCGAAGATGTCCAGGGCGGCCAGCCCTGGCCAGGCCTGCCAGCTCGACTCCGGGGTGCCGGGGCCCTCGATCAGCCTCACCACGACTGCCAGCTGTCCGCACCGGCGGCGAGGTCGCCCAGCGCGGCGAGGTCGCGCTCAGCGTGGCTCTGCCGTAGGTAGACGATCAAATCAGCGATTCGACGGCTGTGCGTGGCGTCGGTGGCCAACGGTCGCGGTCCCAACGCGCGGCCGACCCGCTCGATGGTCTGGGTCGCGGCAGCCTCCACCACCGCCCGTACCCGCAGCGCGCGCCGATGTGCCAGTTGCATGCTCGGGAGATCGCTGGTTGCCGGGTCCGGCCCGCGATCCACGGCCGCGGCGGCTTCTCGCAGCACCGAGCCGGCCGCGGTCAACGCGGTGTCGACCGCGCCCAGATGGGCTCGGGCATGCGGATCGAGACCGCCGCCGCGGGCGGTCTTCCACAGCGGTCGGCCGACCGCCACCGCCCCGCCGTACCAGCAGGCCGCCACGCCGATCGCGCCGTGCCAGAAACCGACCCGGTCCAGGTACGCCCTCGGGGCGCCGACCGCCACCGCCGGTACCGCGTCGAACTCCACGGTCTCGGTGTCGCTCCCGGCCATCCCCAACCCTTTCCAACCACCCAGTCCCGGACGTACCCCAGGCTCGGAAAGATCCACCGCGAACAACCGGCCACCGTCGATTGCGTGGGCAGTGACCAGCGCATGGGTGCAGGCATGGGCCCCTGAGCACCACCGCTTGGTCCCGATCAGCCGCCACCGGCCATCGGGGTGGCATTCGGCGCCCAGCCAACCGTTGGGCGGCTCGGCGGCCCACACCGCCCACCGCTGACCCGGCAGCGGCGACTGAGCCGGTGCAGGTCCGCGCAGTTCGGCCAGGATGGCCAGCGCGTCGAGGTGGGCCTCCGCCAGGCGGCCCAGGTCGAGATCGTCAGCCGCCAGTTCGGCCAACGCCCGCCACCGCTGCGCGGTGTGACCACGTCCGGGCAACGGCACGGCGAGCCGATCTCGCTCAATCAGGTCGGCGAACCGGGCCGCGACCACTCCGACCCGCTCAGATCCGTCCTGACCTGTCACTACCGCATCTTGCATGATGTTGGTGACCATCACCACCGCGCGAGGGTCAACCGGTCCGGGGCGAGTCTAATCGTGACCCGGCGCGCATACCCTGCGCGTATGAGACCCTTCGACGACATCGTCCGGCTCGAGCGGGCCGAGGCCTTGGACCGGCCGGCAGCGGCGATACGCGGCGTCGTGCAACGGCTGCTGCGCAACCGGACGCTGAAAGACGCGCTGCACGGGGTATGGCTGGGGCATCCGCTGCACCCGGCCTTGGCGCAGGTCGCGCTCGGTTCATTCGTGTCCGCGTCGCTGATCGACGCGGTCGGCGGCGGGCGGCGCGAGTCGTCCGGATTGATCGCCGTGGGCCTGGCCAGCACGGTGCCGACGGTCGCCGCCGGTTGGGCGGATTGGTCGGACAGCCACGAAGACCAGCAGCGGGTCGGGCTCGTGCACGCCGCGCTGAACGCGACGGCGGTCGCATGCTTCGCCGCATCGCTGCTGCGCCGGCGTGGCGACCGCGGTACCGGTCGCTTGCTGTCGCTGCTCGGCGGCACGCTGAGCGTTGCGGGGGCGGCGCTGGGCGGTCACCTGGGTTACCGGCAGGCCACCGGCGCCAACCACGGCGAGGAGGTACCGCACGTCGGCCCTGGCGACTGGCAGGCACTCGGGCTGCTGGAGGAGTTCCCGCTGGGCCGGCCGGTGCGCAGGCTCGCTGGCGACGTCCCGGTATTCGTCTTGCGTCGCGGCGGAATCAGCTCCGACGTCACGGTTCTCTCCGACCGCTGCCCGCACCTGTCCGCGCCGCTGCACGAGGGTGAGCTGTCCGAGGTCGGCGGGGAGGTGTGCATCACCTGTCCGTGGCACGCGAGCGTGTTCCGGCTGCGTGACGGCGGGGTGGTGCACGGTCCGGCGACGGCACCGGTGCCCGGCTTCGAATCCCGCGTCGAAGGCGGCGTGCTCCAGGCGCGGGTGCGGACGCTGCCGGGTGTCCCAGCAAGCTGACTCGCCCGGAAGTTGAGGTTTAGCTCTCAGTGAGCTCGGGTAACTGTCCGCTACCAACGGCAGATCCGGCGTCTTACCGGGGCGCCGCTCGAGACTAGGAGTAGAGATGACTTCTGGGTTGATCGTCCTGGTGGCGTCCGCGTTGGTGATTTCCGGCGTGGTCATCGGCTGGTGGCTCAGCCAATGGCGGCTCGAAGCACGAGCCATGCGCCAGGCGGCAGCGCAGCTTTCCCTCTACCGGCAGTTGCACGAGCTGCAGGCGACACGGCAGAGGACCGCCGCGAAGCAGGAGGACCTGGCAGTCGAGTTCCGTCGTCGAGCGGCGTAGGCCCTCGCCGGATCAGCGTTGTCGCGTACGCAGAGCTTTTTCCTCGAGCGCGTAGGGCGGCGTGCATCACGTCGTAGGGCCCGTCCGGGTTGCCGCCAGATCGCTTCCTGAACGTGATCCGATGTCGGCCCGGTGCCGTGCTGCGGAACAGCTAGCCTCGCCTATTCAAATGGTGGGCGGGGTGAGGTGCCCGGCTGTCGCGTCGGGTGGGCGCCGGTTCCACGGGCCGGGTGGGTTCCTGGGGGGTCGTCGGATCGGATGTGGCTGGTTCGTCCAGTACTACCTTCTTGCCCAGGACGTGTTTCGCCTGGAGAAGCTGTGCTGGGTCATGGAGACATCTACTCAAGACCCGTGCCGGGAAACACAAGTCCACCGTCGCGGAGATGGCCCGCAAGTACAAGGCCAGCCTCGATACTCCCGACGAACCCAGGACCTGTTTCCAGGTCACCGTGCACCGCGATCAAGGGAGAACCGCTGGTCGACCGCTTGGGTGGGATACCGCTCACCGGCAAGCGCACCGCCATCATGACCGATCTGAGGCCGATCATGGCCACCGTCAAACGCAATGAGCTGATCCATCGGCTCCTCCCGGACGGTGTGAACTGTACGAGGGAAGGACAGGACTGCAAGCCCACCACATCCGCAAACTCGCCGATCTCAACAAGTCAGGTCGACCAGAACGGCCGCCGTGGGTGCACCTCGACCCGGGCCCGAATCGACCAGATGCGGACCACTGCTCATCCGAGCCTGCCGTCGGCTCGGCCGACACATCCAACGCCACAACAGTCGCAGGTGCTTCTTCCGTCTCAGGAGTTACACCGTTGAACGGTCGCGGTAGGGACTGCCTTTACGGGTGGCCCTCCGCACAGATCCCAGCGAGCGGAACTAACGCACTGGGCTCCTGCCTCGGGTTGCTGGCAGCGAAGCGCACTTCCGCGAAGGGATGCTTCACGCGGGCGGGTGGTAGCCATCGCTTCGCGAGACGGTTCATCCGTTCCCAGTTCAGCCGCGGGCGCTGGCTACGACGCCGCAGCGCTGGGGATGCCGAAGGCACCGTGACCGGGGCGCTGCGAGCGGTCGCGGACCTGCTCGTCCCGTTGGAGAAGGAGATCATCACCCGGAACGCTCAGGCGGTGCACGTCCACGCCGATGAGACCAGTTGGCGGGTGTTCGAACAGACCGAGGGCAAAGACGGCCACCTGTGGTGGCTATGGGTATTCATCGCCGAGGACACGGCCGTGTTCCGGATGGACCCCACCCGCTCCGGCGGGTGCTGGTGGATGTCCACGACATCGATGGGCGCCTAGTCATGGCTGCCGCCATGATGGAGGGACTCGGTTACGAGGTGACTTCTCGCCAGACGAGCGGGTTCGTCGACAGCAGCGCGCACAGCGTGTTTGCCAGTCGAGGATGACTTGGTCCGGCCGGTGCACGCTCCTGGCCGGACCAGATCCGGACTTGTCACGCAATCCCGACCCGGTGACCGGCCTCCAGGGTGCGTGGTCACCTGATCGACGATCCTAGACGCACCATCAATAACCGGCGTCGAGGTCGACCAGTCCGTGCGGTTGCAGGCCGTCGACCAGCCGCCGCACGTTGCGCCGGACCAGGTCGACGAAGGCGTTCATCGAACGCTCCAAATCACCCGCGCTGTGCGCCGTGATCAGGCAGTTGGGCAAATCCCACAGGGGATGTCCCTGGGGGAGCGGCTCGGGGTGCGTCACGTCGAGCCCCGCACCCGCGATCCAGTTGTTCCGCAGCGCATGGACCAGGTCCTCGGTCACGATCAACTGCCCGCGGGAGACGTTGACCAGGCACGCGTCGGATCGCATCGACCACAGGCGCCGCAGGTCGATCAGACCGTTCGTGCTCGCGGTCAGCGGTGCGGCGAGGAACACCACCCGCGCGCGGGGCAGAACCTGGTCGATCGCTTCCACCGGCGACACGGTGAGGTCCGGGATGGGCGTGTCGGTGCGTCGCACCACCGTGGCCCGGACCTGGAACGGCTCCAACAACCTTAGCAACGCGCGGGCGATCGAGCCACCACCGACGATCACGACCTCAGCACCGGCGAGACTGATCGCGGGCTGCGGCCACCAGGCACGTGCCCTGGCCGACACGGTGGCGCCGCGAAGGCAAGCCAGCGCGAGCAGGAGCGCGTGCTCGGCCACCGGTTGACCGTAGACGCCCCGTGCGCATGTCCACTGCCTGCCGGCGTCCATCAAGGGCAGGTAAGACTCCACTCCCACCCCCGCCAGCTGGACCCAGCGCACCGTCGGTGCGCCGGAAAGCACCCCGCCGAGCTCCGAAGCCCGCTCGCCCAACCAGATCAGGCCCTCGGCCCGGTCCACCGCAACGAGTCGGCCCCCTGCTTCGCTGATCGCGGTGACCAACTGCTGCGGCGTTCGCCCAGGCAGCACGGCTATCGGCAACGGCACGCTGACTCCTCGGTTCGGCGCGGGTGTGGCCCCTAAGCGGTTGCGCTCTTGGAATGCCTCACGCAGGGTCAGCCTCGTGCCGAACCGCGCCTGGACGCGATTGATCATCCGGAGGATGAGCAAGGAGTCGGCGCCGAGTTCGAGAAAGTCGTCGGTCGCCCCGATCTCGTCCAGTTTCAGCAACTCCGAGCAAAGGATGCACAGTTCGCGTACCACGGGATCGGTGGGCGGCACGAACTCGGTGCTCAGGTCCGGGCGCTGGGGGCCAGCCACGGCAGCGCGGCTCTGTCGACCTTGCTGTGCACGGTGAGCGGCAACTCGTCCACGCGCACGAACGCGGACGGGATCGTGTGGCAGGGAAGTTTGTCGGCCAGGAAGTCCCTGAGCGCAGCGGGGTTCACCGCCTCGGACTCGGCCGTCACGTAGCCCACGAGGCGGCGTTGACCGGGAACATCCTCCCTCGGGTCCACCACCACTTCGCGGACCGCGGGATGCCGGTGCAGCGCGGCTTCCACCTCCGCGGTCTCGATCCGGTACCCGCGCACCTTGACCAGCTGATCCACCCTGTCCAGGAGGACAAGCCGCCCGTCGGGCAACTCTCGCACGAGATCGCCGATCCGGTAGAGCAGCGCGCCCTCCAGTCCCGAGAACGGATCGGGCACGAACTTCTCGGCGGCGGTCGCCGCGGGCCCGCTCAGGTACCCACGCGCGAGCGAGTCGCCCCCGAGGTACAGCTCGCCGGAGGTGCCCGGCTTGACCTGCCGCATCCGGTCGTCGGTCACGTACAGGCGGGTACCCAGGATCGCACTGCCGATGGGAAGTTGGCCGTCGCCGGGCACCTACCCGGCGGGAACGGTGCAGTAGGTCGCGGTGGCCATGGTTTCGGTGGGCCCGCACACGTGCACGAGCGGCACACGGGTCTCGTTCCACTGCTTGGCCAAACTCCGGCAGCTGCCGTTCTCCGCCCATCACCAGCAGCCGGATCGACGATGGCAGCGACCGCCCGGTCTCGGCGAGGTGGCGCACGAGCAGGTGCCACTGCGCGGTTTGCAGCTCCAGCAGCGTGATCACTGGCGATTCGGCGAAGTCGAGCAAGTCGGCCACCGCCGACAGGGCGGCGCGATCCGGAGGGAACACAGTAGCCGCGCCGCGCACGACAGGCGGGAACAACTCCTCCAGCGAGGCCGAGAAAGAGACGGAGGAGAGCATCAGGTACCGGTCCTCGACGTGCATGTCGAACTCCGCGCTGGCCGCCACAGCAAGGTTGGCCAGTCCCCGGTGGGTGATCATCACCACCTTCGGCGTGCCGATGGAGCCCGAGGTGTAGATGACACAGGCAAGGTTTTCCGGTGACACGTCGTGCTCGCGCAGACACGTCTCAGCGCGACCGCCATCGGGCCGGATGGTGTGGACATCCAGGTTGGGCAGGCCCGTCCCAGGAGCGTGATCGGTGATCAGCAGCACGACGTCGGCGTCCGAGGCAAGGAACTGCCGCCGCTCACACGAGTAGTCCGCGTCGATGGGCACGTAGGCACCACCCGCGCGCAACACGGCCAGCACGGCGACGAGCAGGTCACCAGTGTGCCGCATCATAATCGAACTGATGGATCGTCATGGCTTCACGCCGGTGGCGACGAGGGCGACCCTAGGTAAAGTTGCCACGTAGTGGTGGTCGTGACGGCGCACGGTTAGTTTAGAGACCGCGCCGTCGTCGGCGTCGTCGGGTAGTTCGGTCGGGTCGGTCAGGAAGCATTGGCGCACCAATGCGAGCAGTTGCTCGTGTGCGACACGGTCGCGAGCGTCCTTGACCAGCAATCGTAGGCCGTACATGTCGACTAGGTATTCCAGCAGCCGATCCAGTGCGGTTTCTGGAGTGTCGCCGGTGACGATGAATGGGTCGTACATGTGGATCAACCGCATGTCGGTGAGTCCGGCCTCGACGAAGTACCGTTCGATCTCGCTCGGCGTGAAGTGCTCATACCGGTGCCCGGCGGCCGAGTAGCGATCCACGACATCGCTGAACCAGCGGGCGACAGAGGACTTCTCGTCGAAGTCGTGGAGCACCAGCCGGCCACCGGACCGCAACACCCGGCACGCTTCGGCGACCGCCCGCGGGCGGTCACGCCGTTCGATGTGGTGTGTTCCGTAGGCCAGGATGACCCCGTCCATCACACCGTCACGGATCAACAGGCGCTGGGCCGGTTGACAGATGGCGGGCAGTCCGTAGTCGACGGCCGCGAGGGTCATTTGCGGACTCACGTCACCGGTCAAGATCGGTATCGGCCCGGAGCGACCGGAGACGCGATTCCACACGCGGGCTATCAACCCGTCCCCACCCAACACGTCCAGGAAGCGCGCGCCCGCGTCGAGGCCGCCTCCGCCGATGGCGAGGTCCAGCAGCCGCAGCACCCCGGCCTCGCGGACCGTGTCCATGCGTTGCGCCCGCCGATAACTGTCACCCCGGCCGAGGCCACGATTGTCGTCGAACTCGCCGGGCTCACACCACGCCCGGGCCTCGCTCAGCGCCCCCGTGCCGAGATCGAGGGTGTCTGCTAGGTGTGGATGCTGTTGGCGCATGAAGTCCAGGTAATCCGCCACCGTCTGTCCGCGAAGGTACGGCACGACCGACGCGGTGCGCAGCGGTAATGAGTCCGAGACCGACGAGAAGGCGTCCATGCTTAGTCTCCAGGGACCGATGCCGGCAGGTTGTTGAGCCGGCGATACAGGATCGGCCCGATCGTGGCCACCGCGTCGGGGCTGAGCATCTCGTGGTGACCCGACGGCGCCTCATACACTTCGATGCCACCGTCGACATAGGGCTTCCATCTGGCGACCGAGGACGCCGCCTGCCGCGACGACGCCTGGAACAGCACTATGCTGCCGTCATAGACCTCCGGCACGCAGGTCCTTAGCAGTCGGTGGTTGCCCATGGCGGCTCGCCAGATCGACCGGCCTTCCGGGCTGTTCGGGTCGAAGACCGCGCTGACCTCCGCCAGTGCGCCGTCGATGGCCGGTGTCAGGACCTCGGTGTCGACCGGGTCGTCCTCGTAAACGTTCGGACGACGCTGTGGCGGGTAGCTGTCGAGTAGAGCCACCAGGGTGACCTCCGCGCCGCATGCCCGTAGCCGGGACGCGAGCGCGTGTACTACTAGTCCGCCGAAGGACCAGCCGAGCAACGCGTACGGCCCGCTCGGCTGTGCGACGAGTATGCGGTCGAGGTAGTCATCAACCAGGGCGTGGAAGGACTCGGGCGCGTCCTTCGACTCGGTGAGGCTCGGAGACTGTAGGGCTTGGATTCCGTACCACGCCGGGACGTAGCTGGTGAGCGCAGCATATCGCCAGCTGATGCCGGCCACCGGGTGGACGCAGAACAGGCTTGGGCCACCGGCGGGCGCCTCCCGGACAACCAGCATGGGCGCGAAGTCGTCGTTCCGGCCGCCCTCACGCAGTGCGCGTGCCACACCCACGACCGTGGGATCCTCGAAAAAGGTCCGCAGCGTGATGTCGGTGTGAAGGACGGTGCGTATCCGGCTGATCAGCCTGGTCGCGAGCAGGGAATGACCACCGAGGTCGAAGAAGAAGTCGTCGTCGACGCAGACGGTGGGCACCTTCAGGGTTTCGGCGAAGATGTGGGCGAGAACCTTCTCCTGCAACGTGCGAGGTGTACCGCCCGTAGGCTGATGTGCAGGCATGGGCAGCACCGTGGCACGCTCGCGGAACACCGCCATCGCATTGACGTCGGGCTCCCGTTGGTCGTCGAACAGGTCGAGCTCGCCTACGGGCCTGTCGGGATCGGCCACCGCCGCCAGCAGTAAGCGCTCCCAGTGACGAACCATGCTCTCGACCGTCGTGGCGTCGAACAGATCCGTGGCGAACAGCACCAAGCCTTCCAGCGCCGTCGTGCCGTCCGCCTTCCTCGTCTCCCACCCCTTGACGGACAAGTCGAACTTCGCAACCTCCGTGTACACCGGTTCTGGCGCCACGCGAACACCCACGAGATCAAGGCCAGTCGGCGACACGTCGTTGAACGTCAGCATCACCTGGAACAACGGATGCCGCGCCAACGAACGCACCGGGTTGAGCACCTCCACCAACCGTTCGAACGGTAGGTCCTGGTGATCGAACGCGGCCAGGTCCACTGTCCGCACCCGTTCCAACAACGCTCGGAAACTTGGATTGCCCGACACATCGATGCGCAGTACTAGCGAATTCACGAAGAATCCGACTACATCCTGCAACGCCTCGTCCACGCGGCCAGCAATCGCGGTTCCCAACGGGATGTCCGTACCCGCACCCAGTCGCGTCAGCAACACAGCGAAACCGGCCTGCAACACCATGAACAAGCTCACTCGACAGGTACGCGCCAGCCGCACCAACCCGGTGTGCAGATCAGCGCCCCAATCGAACCTCGTACTACCACCCGCGAATGACGCCACCCTCGGACGTGGCCGGTCGACCGGTAGCACCAACGCCTCCGGCAAACCCTCCAACGCGTCCCTCCAGTACGCCAACTGCCGTGACATCAGGCTGTCGGGATCCGTCTCGTCACCCAACAACTCCCGCTGCCACAATGCGTAGTCCGCATACTGCACCGGCAACGCCGGCCACTGCGGCGCCCGGCCCGCGCGACGCATCGCATAGGCGGTTCCCAGGTCCCGGAACAGAGGCCCACGAGACCAGCCATCGCACACAATATGGTGCAGAACCATCACGAGAAGAAATTCATTAGGACCTGACACGAATACTCTGACCCGCATCGGCAACTCCGTGGTCAGGTCGAACCCACGTTGCACGAACTGGGCGAGGGAGCCGTCCATGACGTCCTCGACGCCTACCTCCGGTGCATAGGGCAACACTACCTGCCATGGGACCCCGTCGAACTCGGGAAACACGGTTCGTAAGCACTCGTGCCGGCCAGCCACGTCGGCAACGGCGGCCGACAACGCTTCCAGGTCCAGCTCGCCTACGACCCGCCAGCAGTACGGGACGCTGTACATCGCGTCATAAAGTTGGTTGAGGAACCACAGTCGCCGTTGCCCGTACGACAACGGCACGGCATCTGGACGTACCATTGCCGCCAGCTCCGAACGAGCCACTTTCGCATGTACCAGTGCCCGTGCCACGCCCGCGACCGTGGGGTCTTCGAAGAACGTGCGCAGGGTGATCTCGACGTGCATCGCGGCGCGTATCCGGCTGATCAGACTGGTGACCAGCAGTGAGTGCCCCCCGAGGTCGAAGAAATTGTCGTCAAGGCCGACCGCGGGGACTTGCAGGATCTCGGCGAACATACCGGCAAGGATTTTCTCCTGTGACGTGCGGGGAGTGTGTCCAGCGGACGAGTGCAAGGGCGTGGGCAGCGCCCGGTGATCCAGCTTTCCGTTGGGGGTCAGCGGCAACGGCCTGTTCAGCAGCGTGTAGGTGGCGGGCAGCATGTAGTCGGGCAAGCTCGTCGCGGCGTGGCCGCGAAGCTCCTTGTGGGTTGCCTGCATGCCCGGTTTGAGGCTGACATAGGCGACCAGGCGTGCGTCGCTGTCCGCGATAACGGCGGCTTGCGCCACGGCTGGATGGGCGGAGAGCGTGTTCTCAATTTCGCCGAGTTCGATCCGGAAGCCGCGCACCTTGACCTGGTTGTCCTGTCGGCCGAGGAACTCAAGGCAGCCATCTCGCCGCCACCGCACCAGGTCACCTGTCCGGTACATCCGCGAACCCTGGGGCCCGAACGGATCGGGCAGGAACCGACTGCCGGTCAAACCGGACCGTCTCACATAACCACGCCCCACTCCCGCACCCGCGATGTACAGCTCACCGGCGACACCTACCGGGACGAGGGCCATCCCGTCGTCAAGCACATACAGCCGGACCCCGTCCACTGGGCCGCCCAGCACCGGTTTCGTCGACCGCGTGATGGCCGCCATGGTCGCGTTCACGGTCGTCTCGGTCGGGCCGTAGAAGTTGTACGCGACAACGTCCTCGCAGGAACGCAGCCGATCCCACAACGCTTGGTCGACGGCTTCGCCGCCTAGCCAGAGCACCGCCGGTCTGTGCTGCGACTGCGCCAGCAGCCCGAGGTCCAGCAGTTGACGCACCACCGAGGGCGTGTTGTGCACCATGTCGATTCGCGCGGACCGTACCCACTCGACCAACGCTTCCGGATTCCGCCGTGTCGCGTCATCTGCCAGGTGCAACTCATGGCCGGCAAACATCCATAGGACCGAGCTCCAGGCGGCGTCGAACGACATCGACGACGTGTGCGCCACCCGCAGCCGCCGGCCCAACCGCCGATACGCCGGATCGAAGACATGTCGGCGATGACTTGCGTACAGGTTCAGCAGGGCGCCATGCTCCACTGCCGCGCCCTTCGGTCGTCCGGTGGAACCGGACGTGTAGATCACGTATGCCAGATCCGACACAACGATCGCGGGCAACGGGGCACTGTCCTCGTGTTCGATGCCGGCCACCACGACGACCGGCACGTGAACATCAACAGACTGAGGCGCGAGCACACAGACCGGGGTCGCGTCCGACAGCATGAACCCGATCCGCTCCTCCGGATAGCCGAGGTCGATCGGCAGGTAGACGGCGCCGGACTTGAGCACACCGATGGTGGTGACGATCGAGTCCATCGACCGCGGCAGTAGCACCCCTACGACGTCCCCCGATACCACTCCTCGTCTGACCAGCCGCCTCGCCAGCCCATCCGATAGGACGTCGAGTTCGCGGTAGGTCAATGAGTCCGAGCCGCACACCAGCGCCGTCTCGTCCGGCGAACATCGGACCCGCTGTCGAAAGACCTCGACGAGGTTGGGAGCATCGACGTGTTGCGGCCAGGCACCGGTGCTCCATGTGGTGACCTGTTGCCGTTCGTCCTGATCGGACAGGTCAACCTCGCCGATCGGCACGTCAGGATCGGTCGATACCGCCCGCAGCAGGAGTTCCCAGCGCCGCACGAGGCGTTCGATCGTCGTGGCGTCGAACAACTCGGTGGCGTACCGCACGCCGCCTGCCAGGGCAGTTGACCGGTCTGCTTCGTTGACTTCCCGGACCCTGACGGACAAGTCGAATGTGGCGGGCTCCGTGTCCATGGGCTCGGGCGCTACGCGGACACCGGAAAGGCTCAAGGTCACGTCGGGCGTGTCGTTGAGGGTCAGTCTGACCTGGCACAACGGGTGGCCGACCGACGGCCGCGATGTGGCGAGTGCTTCGCTCAACAGCTCGAACGGCAGGTCTTGCTGATCGAATGCGACCAGGTCGGCTGTCCGGACTCGTTCCAAGAGCTCCCGGAAACTGGGGTTGCCGGACAGGTCGACGCGCGTGATCACAGAGTTGGTGAATTGCCCGACGGCGTCTCGTAGTGCCTCATTGGCCCGACCTGCCACGACGGTCGCCAGCGCGACGTCAGTGCCGGCACCCAGCCGGGTCAGCAGCGCGGTTAGGCCGGCATGCAGCACCATGAACAGACTTGCCCGAGACATACGCGCCAACCGCAGCAGCCGGACGCGAAGATCGGCGTCCCAGTGGAATGTGGTGATACCGGCCGCGAACGAAGGCGTCACCGACCGTGGCCGGTCAACCGGCAGTACCAAATGGTCCGGCATCCCCGTCAAAGCTTCCGTCCAGTACGCCAACCGCCGGGCGGCCAGGCTGTCGGAGTCCTTCTCGTCGCCCAACAAGCGCCGTTGCCACAATGTGTAGTCCGCGTACTGCACCGGCAACGCCGGCCATTCCGGCGCACGGCCGGCGCGTCGTGCTGCATACGCGGCTCCCAGGTCCCTGAACAGGGGGTCGGGAGACCAGCCGTCGCAGGCGATGCGGTGAACGACGACGACGAGCAGATGGTCACCAGGGCCTGAGGTGAACACTCTGGCACGTATCGGCAACTCGTTGGTCAGGTCGAAACCACGACGCATCAACGCGGCAACGGAGCCATCGGTGGCCTCCGCGACGTCCAGGGTGGGCACTTCGGGGACCACGACCTGCCGCGGTGTCCCGTCCACCTCCGGGAAGACCGTCCGCAGGCTCTCGTGGCGCAGTGCGACGTCGGCGATCGCGGCGGACAGTGCCGCCAAGTCCAGGTCACCGGTAATCCGCCAGCAGAAAGGAGCGCCGTGGGTGAACGTCGGCGACCATATTCCCCGCTGTGCGTAAGACAACGGCATGGTGTCTGGACGCGGCATCCTTACCAGCGCAGGCCGCTGCGGTCGACGCGCCGTCATGGCGTCTCCTCCGGGCGTCGGAAGACCACCACGTAGCCGCCAACGGCCGAGTACGGCTCGTACCGCCAGCCGTTCCACCTGCCCGCCAGCGTCAGGCCGCTCAGCGCCGCCATAAGGTCGAGTTCGGACGGCCAGACGTAGCGGTACACCATCGGATACAGCTTCGTGCCGTCGTCGTTCTCGATGACGATTCGCTGCCGCTCAACCAGTTGGTTCATTGGATCATGCGTTGCCACCATCAGGACCACCCGGTCGAGCTCGACCCGCAGGACCTTTGTGGACTGCCGTTGGGCGAGCTGGTCGAACCGAGGCACCGAGGTCTGCACCACGAACGACCCGCCAGGGGCGAGCCGGCCTGCCACGTTCCGGAAACACCGCAGTTGGCTTTCCTGGCTCGCCAGGAGGAGAAACGTGTTGTAAACGCAGTAGATCAGGTCGAACGGTCCGTCGACCGGTACGTCGGCGAAGTCCCCTAGCACGAACCGCAGCGAGGTGTCGTGGCACTTGTCGGCTAACCGTGCCGACATGTTCGGCGAGGCGTCCACGCCGGTGACAGCGACCCCGAGCTCGGAGAGGGGAAGGGCGACGCGTCCAGTGCCGACCCCCAGCTCCAGGGCGGTGCCACCTTTGGCGATGCCGGCGAGGAACTCGCTCGCCGCCTCCTCGTCGTGCGCGTTCGCCCAGTCGAGCCCGTCCAAATCGCCCATGGTCTCGCCGTACGTCGTCGCGTCGTAACCGCGCATGGCCAATACCCCCTCCTGTCGAGGCTCACCGCCGGCGAAGGCTCGCCGGCGTGATGTCGGTCCAGACCCGGTCGATGTGCTCGCAACACTCCTCTTCGGTGCCGGCGAATCCGTCGGGCAGCCACCCGTGGGGTATCTCCCGGTCGGTCGGCCAGATGGAGTGTTGTTCCTCGCCGTTGACAACCACGCTGTAGCGCCGCGCGGCATTGTTGTCAGCCATCCGCCGGTGTCCTTTCCTCCGGTGGCCCGTCGACCTTGCCCGCTTTGACTCTCCGGCCGCTCAGGCCGAGCCCGGCCAGCGGTACCAGGACCAGGGTCATGATCGCCGACACGATGA
This sequence comes from Actinomycetota bacterium, assembly GCA_030854185.1. GTDB lineage: Bacteria > Actinomycetota > Actinomycetes > Mycobacteriales > Pseudonocardiaceae. Next base: position 16,303 of record JALYTS010000030.1, read on the forward strand.
TGCCGGCCATTGGCCCGACGGCGCCGACGAGCAGACCGCCGACGGCCAGTCCGGTGGGCGACGCGATCGTCGCGCCCGCGGTCCAGAGAGTCACGACCGGCTGCTGCTCGTCATCGCTAAGCAGCGACTGCACGAACGTGAAACAGGTTGCCGAGAACGGCGCGTAAATGAATCCGCCGACCGCGAAGCACGCTGCGGCGAAGCCGACCGACGTGGCGAAGCCGAGCGCCAGCACGCAAAGCGCCCAGCCGGCGATCACGGCGACCAGAAGGATCTGTCTCGGGATGTTCCGCATCCAGTTAATGGCGATCGCGCCGATCAGTGCGCCGACGCCGAACGCCGACCACACGGCGCCCAGAGCCGCACCGCCACCGTGCAACGTGTCCCGAACGAATAGGGGAAGCGCGACCTCGATTGGCATATATAGGAAATTGAAGAAGAACACCACGACGAACAGCCGTAGGACGGCTGGCGTGTGTCGAATGATCCGCCAGCCGGACGCCGGGAGCCGCTGACCGCGCAGGGTCGTCGACAAGCGCGGCACGGTCGCCAGCGTCACGACGAGGAGGGCTGAGAAGCTCAGCCCGTTCGCGAGCAGGGCGATGCTCGGCTGCGCAAACGCCGACACCAGGCCACCGACAACCGGGCCGGCGACGTAAAGGGCCAGGCTGTTGCTCGTAGCGACCAGTCCGTTGGCGGCGAACCGCCCCTCTGCGGGCACCATCCCGACTACGACGACCCGCCGGGAGCTCGTCGCCACAAGGCGCAGCACCGAACCGACGATCAGCCCGAGGACCAGGGTCCACAGGTTCAGCCTTCCGGTGACGCCCAGCAGGCCGAGGCCGGTGAATAGGCCGAGGCGCAGCACGCAGTCGACCGTCAACAGTGCGCGGTTGGGCAGGCGGACCGGGCTTAGCCCGATGGCGAACGCGAGCACGGTGGCCAGGATGTACGGAGCGAGTTGGACGAGGGACACGGCGACCGCTGGGGTGACGGAGCCGTGGATCCGCAGTGCCTCCAACGGCAACGCGGTGATGATCATCCCGTCGCCGACCTGCGAGATAACAGCGCCGACCAGGAACACACTGGCCCGTGGGTTGCGTAACACGCGCCAGTACGACCAGTGGGGCGCTCTCTGCGCCATGACCACCTGCGTATCCCTCACGCCACGTCACCCTGGCCGGTCGGACCGTTCGGGTTACCCTCGTCGCACCAGATGACGCCGACGAAGTCGGCGAACGATTCGGTGTCGAACACGACGCGCAACGAGATGTCCATGTCGAGCGTCGCACTCAACTTGGTAGCGATCCGCAGCGCGGCCGTCGAGTCGCCGCCGAGATCGAAGAAGTTGTCATCCGGGCCGACGCTCGCCGAACCGAGCACCTCGCACCAAGCTGCGGCGGCGGCTGACCGCACCGTTGCGTACGTCGGTGGCGTGGCGTCAGGTACCGATGTCCCTGAGCCGCGTGGCGGCGGGACGGACGCGTCTAGGTTGTCGACCATCTGCCGGAGCATGTCGCGCAGCTGGGTCGCGAACCGCTCCGCGTCCGTCTCCCGGAGGACCACCGTGTCGTACAGCACCCTGATCGTCCACCCTTCCGCCGTCTCGATGAGACCTACGAAAAGGTCAGTCTTCGCCTCGCGGCCAGGGTGCCAGCGCAGTCGCCATTCCCCTTCGTCGCCGCCGGCCGGCCCGGGGACGGGGCCGGGCAGTCGGACGTGTTCGAAGGTGACCCGGGACAAGTCGGTTCCCGCGGCGCGCCCAGGCAGGCGGGCGCCACGCACGATTCGTTCGTACGGGAGGTCGCTGTGTTCCCAAGCCTCCAGACAGACGGTCCTGGTCGCGGCCAGCAACCCACGCCAGGTGGTACCGGTTGGGACGGTCAGCCGCAGAGGCACCAGGTTGAGGAACAAGCCGATGGTCGATCCAGTCCGTCCGTCACGCGTAGAAACCGGCATGCAGATCGCGATCTCGCTCGCGCTATGCAGCGGTCGCAGCGCGCAGGCGACACCGGCCGCGCCGACCATCGACGGCGTACACCCGGTCGCCACGGACAGGGCGCGCAACGTGCGCGGGAAATCGGGTGGCAGCGTCAGCTCGACGGTAGCCGCGCCACGTGGCCCACTACAATTCGCCGGCTGGTGCCGCCAGGTCACTGGCGTGACGCCGTAGAGCCGACGCAGCCAGTACGCCGCAGACTCCGCCAGCCGTGGCGTCGCCGGCTCGCGCCGCTCGGCGAGCACGTGGTCGGTGTAACTGGTGGTGATTGGCGGGAGCGAGTGCCCCACACCAGACACGGCTTTCGCGTACAGGGCGGCAAGATCTGTCACCAGGATCTCCGCCGAACGCCCGTCCCAGACGATGTGGTGCACCACGACGGCCAAGGCATCGTCGCCGGGCGTGCGCGACAGCAGCGCGAACCGCACCGGCGGTTCCCATTGCAGGTCGAAGGGCGCGAGCAGTCCGGCCTCGGCCAGCTGGGCGGGGATGTCCTCGTCGGCCACCGCGGAGATGGTGGTCAGCCGCGATGCCCTGTGCGGATGCACGATACTGACCGGCTGGTGTCGCCGGAGGGTCACGGTCGACCGCAGTACCTCGTGCCGCTCGACCAGCTCGTCAATCACGTCACGGAGTACATCGGCGCGCACTGCGCGGCCGTTATGGATCGTGATGATCTCGACGTACGCGGTGCTACCTTGCCGCATCCTGTCCATGAACCAGATCCGGCGTTGCGCGCGGGACAGCGGCACTGCGCGTGCATCGCCGTCCATGGTGTCCGGGTCCTCGACCTCCGCGCCGCCCGGATCAGGCGGCCGCTCTACTGTCGTGTCCCGGACTGGTACCTCGCCGGATGGTCGCGGGCCGCGCAGGAGGTCCGCCATCCGGGCCGCCGTGCGGCACTCGAACAGCTCGGCGACCGAAACTCGCGCGCCGAGGCGTTCGGCCAGCAGTTGCCGGACGCGGAACAGGCCCAACGAGGTGCCGCCCAGTCCCAGGTAGTCGTCGTGAACGCTGATCCGCGCCAGGTCTAGGGTTTCCGTGAAGGCCGCGACGATGGCCGCCTCCAGTTCGTCCTCCGACGCGACGAGGTCGTCATCGAGCTGGTTCGACTCGGTCGGGGCTGGCAACCCGACCCGGTCGATCTTCCCGCTCACCAGTCGCGGTATCCGAGGCAGCTGCACGAACCGACTCGGAATCATTGCGCTGGGTAGCTGTTCGGCGAGGAGGTCGGCGAGTTCGTAGGCGACGAGGCGAGTACCGGGACGCCCGACGATGTACGCCACGAGCCGCGCCCGGTCCCCGACGTCGGATCGGATGACCACGCAGGCGTCCTCGACCGACGGTTGCTCCAGCAACGCCGCCTCTACCTCGACGACATTCACCCGCAATCCGTTGACCTTGACATCGCCCGCGGCGCGGCCCACGTACTCCAGGGCGCCGTCCGCGCTGACCCGCACCAGGTCCCCGGTCCGGTACGTGCGAGCGCCGTCCCGGCCCGCGGCGTCCGGCACAAAGCGCGCGGCTGTCGAACCGGGGCTGCCCAGATAGCCGCGGGCCAACCCCGCGCCGCCGACGAACAACTCCCCGACCTCGCCTTGGGGCACCGGCCGCCACTCATGGTCGAGCACCCGCACCAGCGTGCTCGCCACCGGCGCGCCAATCGGCGGTAGGCGATCCGCCGCCGCGTCCCGGGGTAGCCACGCGGCAAGCCGGACACAGGTCTCCGTGACGCCGTAGGAGTTGACCACCTCGAACGGGACCGACCACGGCCAGGATCTGAGCTGCTCGCCGCCGATCACCAGTGTGCGAAGCGCACACTCCGCGGGCCACGGCAGCGCCAGCAGTTGCTCGCCCAGCGCGGTTACCACCACGCACCATGTCACCCGGTTGGCCACGAGCCAGTCACGCAGGCCCAGTCTGCTCCACTCGACACCCTCGGCCGCGATCTGGACCGCGGCGCCAGCGGCCAGTGGCGACCATAACGCCCAGCGGGTAAGCGCGAAGGACGGCGCGGCGAGCCAACCGCATCGGTCGCCGATACCCAGACCGAACGCATCCCGGGTCCACAGCGCTTCGTTAACGATGCCAGCGTGCGGGACACCAACTGCCTTTGGCGGTCCGGTGGAACCGGACGTGAAGAAGATGTAGGCAAGGCTTTCCGCCGATCGGCCAGGTGCACCGTCAATGGTGCGGGGTGCGGCCGGCGGGTCGATCGGCAGTCGTTGCACCCGGCCCGAGGCGTCGATCAGGCACTCCGCTCTGGAGGCGGCGAGCAGCCGGGCGATTCGTCGTTCCGGCAGGGCATGTTCGACCGGCACGCACACGCCGCCGGCCGACCAGATCGCCAGCGTGGCCACTACGTGGTCGACCGAGCGGGGCAACGCGACCGCGACCGGCGTTTCGGCGCCGACTTCGAGCGCTCGCAGGGTCGCGGCCAGGTCGCGCGACCGCGCGTCCACCTCGGCGAAGGTGACGGTCTCGTCGGCCGAGACCAGCGCCGGATCGTCCGGCTGGCTCGCGACGACCCGGCCGATCAGTGCGTCGGCGGTAATGGGAGGCGTGGTCGTCATGCGCGGGTCGCTTCGGTGGCCGAGGTGATGGGGAGCGACGGCCGGAAGGACAGGTCACGCGCGACGATCCTGCGCGGCACCAGCCGCGCCCAGCGCAACTCGCGCGCGTCGAGATCACCGGCGAGCGAGAACCGGGCATCCCAGACCGTCTCGTCGGGGCCGAGGTAACGCACCAACTTGCGGCGCGCCCGGAGCGCATCCAGCGGTTCGACGAGCCCCGTGCCCCGAGCCAATACCTGTTGGACCCGGCCGGTGCGCAGGTCGCAAATGTCGACCGACAGGTCGAAGCGAGGATCCTCAAGTAGCCGCCGGGCCAGCCCGGACCACGGTCCGGTAAATACCCAGAAGCAATCGGCTTCCCACAGATACCAAACCGGCCGCACCACCAGCCCTGCGGTCGCCACCCGAGCGACGAGCGGCTGCGCCAGGAACCGGTCTATGTCGAACGGCGTACTCACGCGGCCTCGCACGCCCGCGCCAGCCGAGCGGCCGCGGTGTCGGCCAACTCCACCGACAGTCCGGAGAAGGCGAGGCGGGCCATACCGTGGTCGGGACGATCGACATAGAACGGCTCGCCGGGCACGAACGAGACCCCGTGGTCCAGCGCCGCGCGGAGCATGTCGGTCGCGACCCGACCGGTGCCCAGGCGCGCCCAGATGAAGAACCCGCCCTCGGGCGCCTGGAAGGTGACACCCGGAAGGTGGCGCGCTAGTGCCGCACCCAGCGCGTCCCGGCGCTCCCGGTACAGCGTTCGCAGGTCGTGTAACCGCCCACGTAGATAACCGTCATCCCGCACCAGTTCGTACGTCAGGCGCTGGAGAAATTCCGAGTTACCGAGGTCCGCCGCCTGGCGAGCCAGGCGCAGAGGCGTGATCAGTTCGACCGGCGCGCTCAGGTACCCGACCCGGGCGCTGGGGAAAAGCGTCTTGGAGAAGCTACCCAGGTGGACACACCGATTGGTGAGTGCGGCGATCGCGGGCGCCGCAGGCCGACGGGCGGCGAACCATAGCTCGTGGTAGGGATCGTCTTCAATGATGACGAAGTTGAACCGTCGAGCCAGGTCGGCCAGCCTGTGGCGTTGCCGTTCCTGGAGGCTCATCCCGGTCGGGTTGGCATAGTTGGGCACGACGTAGAGCACCCGTGGGCGCAGCCCGGCGATGAGTGCCCGCGTCAACTCGGCCAGCTCGGAGTCCTCCGCCAGAGGCACCTCGCGCAGTCGCGCTTGGAAAAGCCGGAACACCTGCGTCGCGCCCAGGTAGCTGGGGCGGTCCACCACGACAATGTCGCCGGGGTCGAGCAGCACCTTGCAGACCAGGTCGATGCCCTGTTGGGAGCCGTGCGTGACGAGAACGCGGTCTGGTTCGGTGGATATTCCGTACTCGGCGTGCAGATGCCTGCTGATCCACGCGCGGAGACCCGGTAGCCCGTTGGTGTCGCCATACTGCAGCCCGGGCGTCCCCTGGCGCAGCACCCGCGCCGCCAGTTCCATGACGTCCGCGACTGGTAACCCCTGGTCGGCCGGGAGGCCGCCGGCAAGCGAGATGACGTCCGATCTGTCGCCCAGCCGCAGGACCGAGCCGATTGCGGACGGTGCCACCCCCGCCATCCGAGCGGCCAGGCCGGTAGCGAGGCCCACCCGCGGTTCCTCGCTCGTGCCCGAGCGCGTATCCGGGGCGCGTGTCATCGATCCACCCCGGCCAGTCGGGGCAGCACTTGCTCGCCGAGCAGTGTCACCGTGCGGACCGCTTCCGCCTGCGGAATGTTGCCATACCTGACGTGCAGGCTGATCTCCGCGCCCGGGTACCGGCGGCCCACTCCGAGCAACTTCTCGATGGTCCCGTCCACGTCGCCGACGATGACCTTGTCATCCTCGTGCAGCCGCTCGAACTGCGTACTTCGCACCGCATCCAGCATCCTCTGGTAGCCCGGGTAGGCAGCCGACTCGACACCGTCCCAACTGGAGTAGGCCTCGATCTGCAGGTCGCGGTAGGCCGCGTAGTGAGCAGCGGCCCGCTCGACCGCTTCGTCCTCGCGCTCTGCCACGTAGCATTGGTAGCTCACATGCATGCGGGGGGCGGACAGGTGTCCCGCTGCCGCGCGGGCGTCGCGATAGTGGATGAGGAGGTCGGCGAGGTGCTCATGGCTGGCGACCACCGGAATGATCATCAACTGATAGCCGTGGCGGCCGGCCCATTCGAAGGACTCGGGTGAGATGGTCGCCGCGACGAAGATCGGTGGGCACGGTTCCTGCATCGGGCGCGGTAGCAGCGGCGGCAGCGGGCCGAACTGGTGGAAGGTGCCCTCCCAACGGAACTGTTCGTCACACCACAGCCGCCGGACCGCCTCGATGCCCTCTTCGAAGCGCGCCCGGCTCTGCGCCATCGGCACCCCGAATGCCTCGAACTCACTTGGCAGGAAGCCGCGCGCAAAACCCGCGTCCAGCCGACCGCCGGACAGGTTGTCCAGAACCGACAGCGAGGCGGCTAGCCGGATCGGATGAGTGAACGCCGGCACAACAGCACCGGTCACCAGGCGGACCCTGCTCGTCTTCATCGCAACCGCAGACAAGAAGGCGATCGGATCGGGACTGTATCCGCCCCACTCACAGAAGTAGTGCTCGACGGCCTTGACGTGGCTAAAGCCCAGCCGGTCACCCAGCACGCACAGGTCCATACACTGGTTGTAAAAGTCGTGGGCGCCGGTCACCTTCGGTCCGACCGTCGGCAGAAAGTTGAGGCCCAACCGCAGGCCGCGCATCATCGCACCGGTGCCATGTCGCTGAACAGCGACTGGCAGAGATTGTCGAACTGTATGCGCGCGTACTCTGCGGAGGCGAGCACGTCACCGGTGGTCCGGGCGATGTTCTCCTCGATGAGGATCGGCTTGCCCACTGCCTCCGCGGCCAGTTGCGACTGTGCACACCGTTCCATCACCACGAACCACCAGGTTGCCTCCTCGACGCTGCCGCCGCCAGTCAGGAAGCCATGGTTGACCATGATCAGACCTATGTACTCGCCGAGTGCGGCGGCGATCTCCTTGCCCTCCTCGACTTCGGCAATCAGTCCGCAGAAGTTCCGGTATAGGCCATGCCGGCCGTAGATCGCGCACGCGTCCTGCGTGATGGGATCCAGCAAGCGGCCCAGCGCCGACCACGTCTTGCCATACGTGGCGTGGGAGTGCACGAATGCCAACTGGTCCGGCCGCGCACGGTGCGCCTCACCGTGCAACGGATGTACCGACGGGTTGAGCCGTCCACTCCCCCGCACCAGCGTGCCGTCCGGCCCGACGAGTTGCAGGTCGTCCGCCGTGACCGCCGTGAAGTCAGCGCAGAACGGGTTCACCCAGTAGTGGCCGGAGAGTTCGGGATCGCACGCCGAGATGTGTCCGGCGATCCCTTCGGCGTAACCGAGCCTGGCCAGTACCCGCAGGGCCCGGACCATGCTGAGCTGCCGCGCCTCACGCTCCGCAGTTACCGGGTTCATCGCTCCCCCTCATCGATGGCGTAAACACATCGGAAACCGACCTCGTTGTGGCGGTCCGTCATCAGGTCCCGGCCTCGGTAGAAGGTCGTCATACAGACGGACGGCGAGGTCCAGGTGCCACCCTTGAGGACGTGGAACGCTTCTGGGCGATTCATGAACTCGTTACTGCACCGGCCTTTGAAGAACGGGTTCATGTCCGCGCGGGTGAAGAAGTTGGTGCGGGTGATCTCCCAGACGTTGCCGGCCATGTTCAGCGCGCCATAGGGGCTCGCGCCCTCCGGATATGCGTCCGCGCGCCGCATCGGTTCAAGCGGCCACTCCAGCGTGGTCCGTGTCAGCAACGCTTCCAGTTCGGCGAGGTTCGTCAACTCCGGCACCCCGTACGCGCTGTACACGCTATTGGCACGGTCTGGATCCCACTCATCGCCCCACGGGTAGATCCGCCCATCCACACCGCGGGCGGCCTTCTCCCACTCGTCCTCGCTCGGCAACCGCCCACCGGCCCACCCCGCGAACGCATAGACGTCGTACCAGTCAACGCCAACGACCGGAAAGTCGGGATCATTGAACCGTGCGTCGCGCCAGTGCGCCGGTGTGTAGTCCTTGCCCACCGGCTCGTCGGGATGCGCGAACTCCTTGGAGGAGCCCACATCTGCGACGAATTCCCGGTAGCGCCGGTTGGATACGGCGGTCCGGTCGATACAGAAGGATGGCAGGTCGACGGCACGCAGTGGGTTGTCAGTGTCGTCCATCTGGAAGGCGCCGACCGTGGTGCGGCTCGCACCGACGATGGCGGGCCCGGCCGGCACCAGCACCGCGTCGCGCAGATCCGGCTCACGGCGTCGCGCCTCGACTTCGGCCCGCATCGTCGCGAAGTGCGAGTCCTCAAGGCTGCGCAACTCCTCCGGGTCGCGGGTACCGAAGATCGCCCACAGCGCCTGCTTCGTGAAGGCCGCCCCGCAGCCGACAGGTTTGCGCCCATGGTCGGTCCGGCTGAAGTTGCTCGGCCAGCCAGAGATCCGGACCATGTGTTCGACCGACTCCGGTAGTTTCGTCGCGCCGGCGGCACGGATCGCGGTGAACGCCACCCAGTCGACATCGTCGTGCGTCGCGGCGCAGATCGCGGCACGGGACTGCGGGGAGTTGATGAATCGGTCCGCCAGCGTCGCTACCGCGATGCGCCGGATGTGCCAGTCTCTGTGCTCGACGGCCAGCACAGCCAGCTCCGCAGCCAGGTCCGACGAATCCGCGGCCGCCTCGATCGCCTTCTCGACGGCGAACAAACGCTGGTGGTAGGATTCGTCGTCAAGCTCGGCGAGCGCCGCCTCGTGAGCCATTTCCTCCAGCATTCTTGACCCTTCTACACGATCCGAAACATCTTTCGCACGCACAGAGCCGATTCGGCCCGCCGCACCTTCTGGTAGGCAGACTTCACTGTCCGGCTTACGGGTGCGCCGGCAGTGGCGCAGGGCCGGCACACCCGTAAGCGGTTCCACATCAGGAGATCACCACTTAGTCGCGCTCTCGCCGATCTCACGGGAGGCCAGGAATTCCTCGTTCGTCATGGGTATTCACCTCCTTTACCTCAAACACCGATGAGTACATCGATCCACACGGGGTGGATCGCCCAGGGGTGGATCGCCGATCCAGAGGCCTAAATATTTGAACGCAAGAAAGACAACACGACAACCGAACACGACTGTTCTGAATGCTTGATGAAGGTCTACGCCTACGTTGCGACCAGGGGTCGTGCGACGCCGGATCAGAAAAGACTATCTACGGGCTGGGCCGAAGAAGTGGCTGGAACGTGAGCGTTCGCTGACCTGCCCCGCACTGGTACCCTCGCAACAGCCTCCTCTCACACCCGAGAGACTTATTCAGAGCATTATTCACGGACGGCCCACGGCCCTGAACTGGCTGCCCAGTGCCGAACGTGAATGACCCCCCAATCTTCAGGTGTCCAAGCCTAAGGGGACTAAAGACAGGGTGTCAAGTGTGTTAAACACTGAGTGGACGCTAGTTCCGTGCTCAGCACAGCGTTCCTGCGACCAGCCGCAAGCGCCTAGTACTCCAGGTGTTCACAGCTGCGTCGGGGTGCAGCAGGCCGTGGCGGGTGACGCGCAGCGAGTTCGATGTTGAGCGGACTTCGTTAGATCTGTACTTGGATTTCGAGCGTGGTGCCCGGTTCGCGTGTCCAGCCAAGGACTGTGCGCGCGGCGCCTGCCCGCTGCATGACACCGCAGGCAAGACGTGGCGGCATCTGGACTCTTCCAGCACAAGGCGTTCTTGCACGCCCGGCTGCCGCGGGTGCGCAGCCGCCGCAACCCGTGGGAATGCTTGCCCACGGGCAGGTTCAACGCCGCGTCCGCCGGGTAAAGGTTGATCGCGCCGGGCGCGCGGTAGGCGATCCGGGGTAACAGCGACCGTTCCGAACACGGTGCCCAGATCGCGCTGATGACCCTTCTCCGCCCGGGCACGCCCCACACCGTCGGCGCCGGCCACGACCTCGAGACGCCGCTGCTCGCGGCAGGCCCGCAAGTCCAAGTGGTCCTGCAACAGACCGCGCGTCAGCTCCCGGCAACGCTCGGTGAGCTGATCCTCAAGCTGAGCATGAGTCACCTCACCGCAACCAGGATCGGCAAGCCCCGCCACGACCTCCTCGAACAACTGCCTCGACCGGTCAAACGCCCCCGCCACGCCCTCCGCCTGCTGCGCCTGCCCCGACCCGGCCTGCTGCGCGTACCCTGACACCGGGCTCCTACTCAATTGCTACGTTCCGGGCATAAGACACCCCGAACGTAGCGGGAGGGAGCCCATCAAGCGATCAAGATACGCCCAAAACCGCAGGTCACGCCCCCCTCCGCGCTCACGCACCCATCGCAGTATGCCGAAGCCTGGTGCCGTAAGGACATCGCCGGGTTGCGAATCTGTCAAGATTTTCATAATCGTTCCGAGAACCGCAGGTCAGTATCATCTGGGGAACTACTTCAGGAGGTCCGTGTCGGTGCGGACGCAGACGACCGCGGCTTCGCTTCGGACATGTGATTACGCACTCCCCAGGATACGACCGCAGATCAATCCCTCACACCGCCCGCCGGCGCGTCACATGCTCAGCGAATGTTCGCCATGTGTCGGCGCACTCGCGGGCCAGGTCGGCCACCTGGTTCGCGCAGTGCGGCGGAACGGTAGCGATGAGCTGGCGCCACTCGTGTTCTCCGATGGAATGCAGATCCATCAGTCGAAGAAGGGCCCGGCCGGTTTCGGTGAATCGCAGCGACGGATCATTTCGGAGCGCGCGGACGGTGGTCGCGCGCTCGGCGCCTGATGTTCGCTCGCCAATTGTTGGTTGGGTCGTCGTACCTTGTTCAGGTCCACGTTGCTTCGGTACGCCCGGACCGCCGTCCTGCGCGGGATCATGCCTACTTCGTGTCGGGTCTGGCGCTGATCCGACCACCGCCCGGACGTCCTTCAGCTTGGTGTCAGGCCCGTTCGCCTTCCCCTCGTCGGTGGCCCTGCCACTCACACGACGGTTGGCTCTTCGGACCCGACCGTCGCGACCGACCCTGGCGCTCAACTGAGGAATTTCCTCAGTTGAGCGCGAGCGCAACGCTCCAACTGTCTTCGGGGACAATCCCGCGGTCGCGGCGATCCTCCGGTCTGACCACTGAGGATACGAGCGGACGATGCGCATAGCGGCGGCGATGCGCTCAGCAAGCGTGAGCGGCATGCCATGTGCCACGTTTGCTTGAACGGCCAGTACGAAAGCCTCGGTTTCATTACCTTCGAAGTACCGCACTTCGATCGCCTCCTCGCCACGTAACATTCCGGCCCGGAGGCGATGCATACCGTCGATGACGCGCATGGTCGCACCATGTACCACGATCGGTGGTAAGTGTGCCTGCGATTCGGCCAGTGCGCGAGCGTGATCAACACTCACGCCGGCCAGCCGCGGCGAGTCCGCAGCAAGCAACGAAGCGATGGGCACCATCACCACACGGTCACGATCTTGTGGGCGCCGAGACACCAACGCATCCGCCCGAACATGCTCGGGTACAACAGACCTGACCTGGCTCGTCATCGGAGAAGCCCCCATACCCATCGTGATGTCGAGATCAACAGCACGTGCGCGCAATTTCGGGTAGCCGAGGTGTGTGCGTCAGAAGCGCATGGCACACCGCTGTCCAGCGTCGTGCTGCCCCGGTGCCGAGACGACCCACCTCGTGTGCCCCGCAGCCGGCGGCACGTCCGGAGCGCCACCGCGTCTCGTTCAACACTTCCAGTAACTGGATGCACAGGCTCCGAGACTACTGGTACGACCGAAGCGACTGTCAAGTGTATTTGACGATGCTTAACGGTCCGAGCGTCAACGACCGGTGCTGTCCATCTACCGCTCCGTCACGTCACGTTGTTGTCGCTGAGCGGACCAGTGGGCACGGTGCGGCCGACGTCAGATGCGAACGCGCGCACCTGTCGCGATCGCATTGCTCGGTGTAGCCGAATGAGGTGGGTTATCTCCTCACGGGTCACGGATTCGCTCCCCGACAACCCGGGCGACGGCATCTCATCGAGAACCTGGTGCAGCCGGGGCGCGCCGGAGCGGGCCGCTCGCCGGGTCACTTCGAGCCAGCACGCGGTGACGATGATGGGACGCCGTTTCGGAGGGATCGTCGCCTGGGCGTAATGGGTCGCCTGCTCCAGCAGTTGCGGCCATGCCCACGTGCCGTACAGGTGGACGATGCTGTCGCGTATCTCGACCACCCGCAGATGCAGCCGCTCCCATGCGTCGCTGACGACGACTAGGTCGCGCCAACGGGCAACAGGGGGGGCCAATGTCAGTTCTGCGGTCGCGATGCGCAGCAGATGCCACATGGGATAGATGCGCGCACGGCGGTAGCAGTGCAGCACCGTCCTGCGCAATGGATCGAGGGCCGCCGTCACGCAGCCGGCAGGCAGGAGAATGAATCGCACCGTATCCAACACCAGTGCCGCCCGCAGCAGTCCGGCATCCGTGTACGGGGTCAGCCGCTGCAGGGTGCGGATGGTCATGAACGGGATCTCGGTGGCGTTGCCCACCGCGAGCATGAGAAGGCCCGCATACAACGTCCTGCATCGCACTAAGGGAAGGTGACGAAATATCAGCCAGGATGCGGCCCCGGCTGCGACGATCATATAGCTCGCCGCCAACAGCGAATACGCTGTGAACGCGGACAACGATGCCGGTGATGTGAAGCGCCGCGGTACCGGTGTGAGCAGGAAAAACAGTGTCATTCCGGCAACGGTGACGATCGCTACGGCGGTCCGGCCGGCACACCGCCGCCCGGACCGCTCAGCGGCCCGGACCAGGTGCACTACGAACTCCAGCGTCACGGCGACGTCGAGGACGCCCCACGCTCCCTGTAAGAGGTTATTGAACTGGTTGATCCCGGTGAGTCGATTGATCTCAACGCCGAACCACGACTGAATGACCATCGACCCACCGGCCACCACCACAAGCAATAGCCACAGCGGACGCTGTTGTCTGTCCCGAATCATGGACGGGGTACGTAGGACGAGCGCCGCGCATACCACAACGATGATGACCCGACGTGTTATCTCGTCAAACATCAACCCGCACCGAATAATGCTGCCGCACGGCGTTCGAACACGCTGAGTTCGGCCACCGGAGTCTCCATGACCAAGCTCAGGACCTTGGAGGCGAACAACTCTGCCATCCCCTCCTGCAGATCCGTATGGCTGCTGCGCCTCGCGCGCTCAATCAGCCGTCCCACAGGGCTGTCGTCACCGAGTACGTCATCACCGGGTGGAGGCCGACCGACAATGTTGTGCCGGGCCAGCATATGGCACATCTCGTGCAGGATGACATGATCGCGGTGGTAGTTCGCGATGCCTGCACGATAGATGATGTGATCACAGTGTCCGTCGTCGTACCACAAGCCGAAGGGAAGTGCCGGTATGGTCAGGGCATGCAGCAGCATGGGTCTGCCACGTCGCGCCGCGACCCGTCGACACAGTTCGTCCACACTCCAGGGACGTGGCATCGGTGGCAGCTCGGCGATCAGGCCCAGGGCGGCGGCGCGCAGCTTCTTCCAGGTCACTGCCGGCTCCCTTCTGTTCGCGTCAGGACAACGCCGTCCCATTCAAACACCAGCCGATCGGAATTCACTGTACCAAATGATCTAGCCCCTGTCTTGCTCCATGAGGTCGTTGACGATGTCTATCGCCTGTCTAATCGCCGCGACCTGCTCACGATTAAATGTGGCGAGGCGCGCCGCCAGTGCCTGCACCGTATCTGACTCGGCGCCCGTTGACTCATCCGGCGGGAAGAAATAAGAAGCGCTTTTATTGAAGAATCGTGCGAGCAGGGTCCTCGTCCGGTCGGTAAGATTACCGGCAGCACCATTCATGATATTGTGCACGCTGGCGTGTGAGATGGTGGCACCACTGTTCGCCTTGGCAATGTCCGCAGCGATTTTCCGAGTCCCGGGAACACGTCCCGCCCCGTATTTTTCCGTCAACAAGGTCCGCACGGTGGTCGCAAGCCAGGTTCCGTGGTCACCTTCCATGGGAAGAAGGCTCATGCTCCTCACCTTATACTCGTATCCTCGTCACGCCACCACCATCACTGTGCTCGCGCGGCCACCGTTCTATCCAGCCTAGAGCGTTCCCCCAACCAGCGTGGGATGCTGGCAACCGTGCCTCAAAAAGCCACTGCATCCCCGACCTTGATGGCCGTGCTCGCCCACCCTGACGACGAGTCGACCAGCACAGGCGGAATACTTGCCCGGTACGCCACCGAAGGCGTACGAACGATCGCGGTGACGTGCACCAACGGAGAGTACGGTGACGGTCCCGGTGGGATCAAACCAGGTCAGCCGGGCCACGACACCCACCAGGTCGCGGCGATTCGGCTAGCCGAACTTCGTCTCGCCTGTCAACACCTCGGCGTTGCCTGCCTAGAAACGCTCGGCTACCACGACTCCGGGACGGCCACCGACAGTCGGCAGCACGACGTGACCGTCTTCTGCGACATTCCCGTTGACGTCGCCGCCGCACCCGTCGCCGATCTCCTCAACCGATACCGCCCCAACGTCGTCGTGACCCACGATCCGGAATTCCCGTTCCAACACCCCGACCACGTCCACGCCGGCCGCGTCACGACACAGGCAGTGCAGCACACTCACATCTCCGCCACGCTGTACTACAAGGCCCACGGCATCAGCCACTGGACCCGGCTACGGCAACTACTACACAGCATCGGCGTCCAGCTTCCCGAACCGACCGTCGAAGTGGCCGAAGCGCTGCAGGTGGTCGAGCGACGCATTACCACGGTTGTCGACCTCGGCGACGCCGTCGATCGAAAACACGCTGCGTTGCACGCCCACGCGAGCCAGATCAGTTCATCGTTAGCCGGCAAGCTTCCGCTGGACCACTTTCGACGCTGCTTCAGCTCTGAAAGCTTCATCCGAGCGCGCGCTCCTGCGGCGATCGGGATCATCGAGAACAGCCTGCTCACCGATCTTGACGAAGGCTAAGGCTCCCCGTGATCCGTTTGAAATCAGCGAACAGAACAACAGTACGGGGTTGCTCCCCGGCCCGAGGAGTCCATGCCAGGTCCGGTTGGTTGTTCCGCAACTCGACGCGTAAGAGGCAGTCGAGACCCAGCAGGCCGGAAGGAACAACTAACTCGACCACACCGACTTCGCCGGCGCACTGCAGGAGGTAGTCGAAAACAGCACGCACGACTGGGGTTGGCGGTACTTGAAGGGCGACCAAAACTCAGGGGGCGCCGAGCTCCAAGATCAGATCGCCGCCCTCAACCTGTTGCAGGGCTTTGATCGCGAGGCGGGCCACCGTACCGCTCTTGGGGGCGGCGATCCCAGCTTCCATTTTCATCGCCTCGATGGTGGCCACCGGCTGGCCCGCGGACACCGTGTCTCCTTCAGACACCTTGAGAGTGACCACGCCGGCGAACGGCGCCGCGACCTGGTTGCCGTTGGACCTGTCGGCCTTCTCGGCGACGGGGACCTTCGAGGCGACGGAGCGATCCCGCACCTGCAGAGGGCGTATCTGCCCGTTGAGGGTGCACATCACGGTGCGCATGCCACGTTCGTCGACGTCTCCGATCGCCTGTAACTGGATGAGCAGCCGCACCCCCGGATCGAGGTCCACGGCGTACTCCTCGCCGGGGCCCAGCCCGTAGAAGAACTCCTTGCTGGGCAGCACCGAGGTGTCCCCGTAGGTTTCCCGATGTTCCTCGAACTCCGCAGTCGGGCCGGCGAACAGCAGCCGGTTCAGCGTCCGCGCCCGGTCCTCCTTCAGGCCCAGCCGGTCTTGCGCGGACAGCTCCGCGATCCCCCGGGCAGCGCTGCGGCCGACCAATGCCTTGGTGCGCAGCGGCTCGGGCCACCCGCCCGGGGGGACACCGAGCTCACCGTGCAGGAAACCGATCACCGAGTCGGGAATGTCGAAGCGGGCGGGGTCGGCCTCGAAGTCCTTCGGCGCGACACCGGCGCCGACCAGGTGCAGCGCCAGATCCCCGACGACCTTGGACGTGGGGGTCACCTTCACCAGCCGCCCGAGCATCCGGTCGGCCGCCGCATAGGCCTCCTCGATCTCCTCGAAACGGTCACCCAGGCCCAGTGCGGAGGCTTGCTGGCGCAGGTTGGACAGCTGGCCACCGGGGATCTCATGGTGGTAGACCCGCCCAGTAGGCGAGGTCAGCCCCGATTCGAAGGGTGCGTAGACCTTGCGCACCAGCTCCCAGTAGGGCTCCAGGTCGCAGACCGCCCGCAGGTCCAACCCGGTGCTGCGCGCGGTGTGGTCGGTCGCCGCGACCAGCGCGGACAGCGCCGGCTGCGAGGTGGTGCCGGCCATCGACGCTGCCGCCGCGTCTACCGCATCCACGCCCGCGTCGATCGCCGCGAGCAGGGTGGCGAGCTGCCCACCGGGGGTGTCGTGGGTGTGCAGGTGCACCGGGAGATCGAACCGGCTGCGCAGCGCGGACACCAGCGTCCGAGCCGCCGGCGGTCGCAGCAGACCGGCCATGTCCTTGATCGCCAAAACATGCGCGCCGGCTGCCACGATCTGCTCGGCCACGTGCAGGTAGTAGTCCAGGGTGTACAGCGTTTCCGCGGGGTCGGACAGATCGGCGGTGTAGCACAACGCCACCTCAGCGACGGCCCGGCCAGTCTCGCGCACCGCGTCGATCGCTGGGCGCATCTGGGAGACGTCGTTGAGCGCATCGAAGATCCGGAAGATGTCCAGCCCGGTCTCGACGGCCTGCTCGATGAAGGCGGCGGTCACCTCGGTCGGGTAGGGCGTGTAGCCAACGGTGTTGCGCCCCCGCAACAGCATCTGCAGGCACAAATTGGGCACCGCCTCGCGCAACGCGGCCAGCCGCTCCCACGGGTCCTCGGCAAGGAAGCGCAGCGCCACGTCGTAGGTCGCGCCACCCCAGCACTCCAGCGACAGCAGTTGCGGGGTCAGCCGGGCGACGTAGGGCGCCACGGCAAGCAGGTCCTTGCTGCGCACCCGGGTCGCCAACAGTGACTGGTGGGCGTC
This sequence comes from Actinomycetota bacterium, assembly GCA_030854185.1. Taxonomy (GTDB): domain Bacteria; phylum Actinomycetota; class Actinomycetes; order Mycobacteriales; family Pseudonocardiaceae. Next base: position 33,918 of record JALYTS010000030.1, read on the forward strand.
CCGGAAGGTCGTCTCGGTGACCCCGACGTTGTCAGCCGCCCGCAACCAGCGCGCGAATCCCTCCGGGCCCAGCGCGAGGAGTTGCAGCCGGGATCCGGCGGGCGCCAGGCCGTCGAGATCGATCAGCGGCAGCTTACTGACCGGATCGACCAGATGCGGCGGATCGCCGTGCGGCCGATTCACCGTCACGTCCCCGAGGTAGGCCAGTAACCGGGTGCCGCGGTCCGCGGACTGCCGGGCGGTGAGCAGGTGTGGCCGCTCCTCGATGAAGGAGGTGGTGACCCTGCCCGCCACGAAGTCCGGGTCGTCGAGCAGCGCGAGCAGGAACGGGATGTTGGTGGCCACCCCACGGATGCGGAACTCGGTCAGCGCCCGGCGGGCCCGACGTATCGCGGTGGGGAAGTCGCGTCCCCGGCAGGTGACCTTGACCAGTAGTGAATCGAAGTGCGCGCTGATCTGGGCGCCCGCGTGCATCGTGCCGCCGTCCAGCCGGACCCCGGCGCCGCTGGCCGAGCGGTACGCGGTGACCGTCCCGATGTCCGGGCGGAAGTCGTTGGCCGGGTCCTCGGTGGTGATCCGGCACTGCAACGCGGCGCCGTGCGGCACGATCGAGTCCTGGCGCAACCCCAGGTCGGCCAGCGTCTCCCCGGCCGCTATCCGCAGCTGGGCACTGACGAGGTCGATGTCGGTGATCTCCTCGGTCACCGTGTGTTCGACCTGGATGCGCGGGTTCATCTCGATGAACACATGGTGACCGCAGCGGTCGACGAGGAACTCCACGGTGCCCGCGTTGACGTAGCTGATCTTCCGGGCGAAGGTCACCGCGTCGGCGCAGATCCGCTGCCGCAGATCGGGATCCAGGTTCGGCGCGGGCGCGACCTCCACCACTTTCTGGTGCCGCCGCTGCACCGAGCAGTCCCGCTCGTAGAGATGAACGACCGCCCCGGTCGGATCGGCGAGGATCTGCACCTCGATATGCCGGGGATCGATGACCGCGCGCTCCAGGAACACGGCCGGGTCGCCGAATGCCGACTCGGCCTCCCGGCTGGCGGCCTCCAGCGCTGTGCGTAGCCCCGACGGCTCGGTGACCCTGCGCATGCCGCGCCCACCGCCGCCGGCGACGGCCTTGACGAAGACCGGATACCCGATCGCCTCCGCCTCGCCCATGAGCTGGTCGACGTCGGCGGACGAGGCACAGGACGCCAGCACCGGGACGCCCGCGTCGCGGGCCGCGGCCACTGCCCTCGACTTGTTACCCGCCAACGCCAGCACGGCGGGAGGCGGTCCGACGAACGTGATACCGGCCTGCTCGCAGGCGACGGCCAGTTTCGGGTTCTCCGACAGGAAGCCGTAACCGGGGTAGACCGCGTCGGCTCCGGTGCGCTGGGCGGCCCGGATGATCTCCGGCACCGACAGGTACGCGCGGACCGGATGACCCCTCTCACCGATCTGGTAAGCCTCGTTCGCCTTGAGCCGGTGCTCGGAGTTGCGGTCCTCGTAGGGGAACACAGCGACCGTCTGGCAACCGAGTTCGAAGGCGGCCCGAAACGCCCGGATCGCGATCTCCCCGCGGTTGGCGACCAGCACCTTGCGGAACATGTGCCAGCTCCCTTCCAGTCGGGCGGTCGGTCGAGATCTCCTACCGGCGGTCTTCGAGCGCATCATCGCAGGTGATACCGGCCGCCGGGGGGATCTGTGATATCCGAGGCGCGCGGGCTTTCCCACGCGAGCGGCTGAAGAGGTATTAAGGATATGACATGAAGGGACGCGGCCATGGGCAGATCGCGATACCACCACTATCACCGCCGACGTCGAGGGCGGCGCATCGGTCCGTTACTGTTACTTCTGTGCGCAGCGGTGCTGGCCGGCGCCGGGGTGGTCACCGTGACCCTGTTCGCCCTGCTGGCGGTTCTCGGACCGTTCCTGCTGTTCGGAGCAGGTTCGGTAGTCGTGGTGCGGCACCTGCACCGCCGCCGCAGGCGGCCGATGGGCGCCGGGCAGCCGGCTGCCGTGCCACCCGCTGCGCGGGCCGCGCCGGTCCCGGATTGGCACGCTACCCGGGCCAGGTTCGCCCAGCTGCGCAGTGAGTACGGCCAATTCGAGTGCGACCCGCTCGCGGTGCTGCGGTTGCCCGCGCTGACCGACGTCACAGTGGCGTCCACCGGCCGGTTCGTCGATGCCTTCGCCGAGGCACAGGCACTGGACACCGATACCGAACCGCCGCCGGCACACTGCGCTCGTTTCACCACCGCGGTGGATCAGGCCTGGCGCACCTGGCACGCCGCGCGCGACGCGGCCGAACGCATCCGGCTGGCCGGGATCCCCCCGCAGGAGCGGGCCACCGTGGCACGGGCGATCAAGCTGCTCACCGTGGCCCGAGACTCCGACCACGATGCCGAGCGCGCCGCCGCGTACGCCAAGGCCCGCGCCGAGCTGGCGAAGCTGGACCGCAGCGGCACACTGCGACTGCCACCCACCGCCGCCGCGGCACTGGACGCCGCCGCCCGCAGCCAGCTACCCGCCGGCTAACTCGCCGGCGGCCAGGCGGGCGAGGACGGGTTCTGCGGCTGCGTGCGCGTCCAGCCGGGCGCCCAAGCGAGTGAAGCACGCGTGGGCGGTGGCTTGCTGCCGTAGGTCTGCGCTGACTCGGTCAGCTCGGAGGTGGCAGCCTCGGCGGTGTCAAGATCGTTGACGGCCAGCGCGATGGTCACCTGATCGGGCAGCAGCCGGGTGCGACCCAGGCGGTCCCAGGCCGCACCGGCCAGCGCTGCGTTGATCAACGCGGCTGCCTCAGCGGGGCGGCCGAGCAGCAGCTCCAGCCGGGCCCGTCCGGGCAGCGGGCTGGCCCCCAGTTCCTCGGCCTTGACGAAGGCCGCCTCGGCGCCGGCGAGGTCGCCCATTCGCAGCCGGATATCACCGATCCGGCAAAAGCGACGCCGGCGTGGGCGAGGTCGATGCACTGGGTGCCGGCGCAGGCCCGGTGGGCCAGCTGCTCGGCGAGCGCCCAGGCGCCACGGCTGATCATGATCCCGATGCGGTGGGTCTCGCTGTCGCCGGGAAAGCCGGTCAGCCCGGTGCGGGCGAAGCAGTCCTCGATGGCCTCGGTCCACTCGTTGGCGCGGCGGTAGTCGCCCAGGTCGTCGCAGGAGGCGATGGTCATGCAGAAGATCGTGACAGTGGCGCCCGGCGAGAGCTCCCCGCTGACCGCCATCGCCATTCCCTCGTCCAGCAGGGCCAGTCCCCGCGCGACCTGCCCGCGGTAGATGAGCACCGAGCCCTCGAAGACCAGCCCGATGGCCTGCAGCTCGGTGACGCCGTGACGCACGCCCACCTGATAGGTCGACCGGGCGGTGATGGTTGCGATGGACCTACTTCGGTTCGCGGCGGTGATGAGCGTCCCCGCCGCGTTCGCGCTCGGCCGGCTCAGCTTCACCCAGCTCCTGGTCGTGTCGGTCATCGTCGCCGCAGCTGGCATCACCTTCACGGCAGCCAGCGGCGCATGCCTCAAAGCGCTCGTGCGCCCGGAGGACCTGCTCGTCGCGAACGGGCGGTTCGAGTCCACGACCTGGACCGCCACCATGCTCGGACCGCCGCTCGGCGGGGCCGCGATCGGGCTGTTCGGCCTGGTGACGACCGTGGCGGCCGATGCGGTCAGCTACCTGTTCTCGGCAGTAGGGCTCTCGTTACTAGGGATGGGCGCGACCGGCGGTGGGGAGCCGCTGCCCGCGCGAACCGATGCACCGCGGCTGCGAGCCGGCGACCTGGTCGAAGGGTGGCGCTACATCTTGACCCACCCGGCGCTGCGGTCCTTGTTCTTCAACACGATCCTGGTCAACGGCCTGATCATGGCGACCTCGCCGCTGCTCGCCGTCCTCATGCTCGGCCGCCTCGGGTTCACGCCGTGGCAGTACGGCCTCGCGTTCGCCGCACCCTGCGTCGGCGGCCTCATCGGCTCACGGCTGGCCCGTCGACTCGTCACGCGGTTCGGACGGCACGGTCATTCTCACCGCAGGCGCCCTGCGCGCGTGCTGGTCACTCGGGTTGGCCTTCATCCGCCCCGGCGCCGCCGGGCTGGTGATCGTCATCGCCGCCGAGCTCGGACTGATCACCTGCATGGGCATGTTCAATCCGGTGTTCGCCACTTACCGGCCCGACCAGACAGCGACGGACCGCGTCGCCCGCACCCTCTCCGCGTGGTCGATCACCAGCAAGGCCACCATCGCGGCCATGACCGCCCTGTGGGTCTGCCGGCCGGCATCACCAGCCCCCGCACCGCGATCGCGATCGCCGGCCTCCTCATCCTGACCACCCCGCTCCTGCCCCCCGACACGACCACACGTCACAGCACGAGCGAGACATGACACACCGCGATGGCGGTATGCCCGCAGCACGACTAGAACCTTGAGGAGAACGTCGATCACTGGGGCTGTCGAGCACTGGGTCTATCGATTACTGGGGCTGCGGATGCGAACACGCCGATTCGGCACCGCCCTTGCCGGGCTGCTGCTCGGCGCGGGGCTGGTCACCGCAGCCGGGGCTCCGGGGCAGGCGGCGCCGATCCAGTCGGGCACCAAGGCGCCGGTGGCGCAGGGCTACGGCGGTGCGGTGGTCTCGGACACCGCCGAGTCGACCCAAGCCGGCCTGGACGTCCTGCGCGCCGGCGGAACCGCGGCCGACGCCGCGGTCGCGGTCGCCGCCACGCTCGGCGTGACCGACCCCTACGTCGCGGGTATCGGCGGCGGCAGCTATCTGGTCTATTACGACGCGCGCACCCACCAGGTGCCCACCATCGACGGTCGGGAGACCGCGCCGGGCGCCGACGGACCGTCGATGTTCCTCGACCCGGCCACCGGGCACCCCCTATCCTTTCCGACCGCGGTGACCAGCGGGCTGTCCGTCGGCGTGCCCGGCACGCTGGCCACCTGGCAGCGCGCGCTGCAGCGGTGGGGCCGCTTCGGGCTCGCCGAGGACCTGCGGCCGGCCGAGCAGGTAGCCGAGCGCGGGTTCGTGGTGGACCCGGCATTGTCGGAGCTGACCCGGCAGAACGCGGCGCGCTTCGCCCAGTTCGCTTCGACGGCGGCACTGTTCCTGCCCGGCGGTGCCCCGCCGGCGGTGGGTTCGACGTTGCGCAATCCCGACCTGGCGAAGACCTATCGCGAGATCGGCAAGGACGGGATCAGCGCCTTCTACGGTGGCCCGATCGGCACCGACCTGGTCAATGCCGTGCGGCACCTGCCGCTGGCACTCGGCGCCACGCTGGTGGCCAGGCCCGGCCCGATGGCGGAGTCCGACCTGCGTGACTACCGCCCGCGCGACGCCAACCCGACGCACGTGACCTACCGCGGCCTCGACGTCTACGGCATGGCGGGGTCGTCCAGCGGCGGCATCACCGACGGCGAAGCGCTCGACATCCTCGGCACCGTAAACCTGGCCGCCATGAACCCGGTGCAGGCGCTGCACCATTACCTGGAGGCCTCCCGGCTCGCGTTCGCCGATCGCAACCGCTACCTCGGTGACCCCGGGTTCGTAGACGTGCCCCAGCGGCAACTGCTCTCGGCATCCTTCGGCCGCCAGCGCGCCTGCCTCATCGACCCGGCCAAGGCCGGCGCCAGTCCGGTGGGGCCGGGCGACCCCTTCACCGGATCACGCAGCTGCCCGCCGCCGTCCCGCGCGCCCGTACCGGTGCCCGACCGGGACCACCACACCAACCACTTCGTGGTCGCCGACGGCGCGGGCAACGTCGTGTCCTGCACCAATACCATCGAAGAGCTGGGCGGCAGCGGGATCGTGGTTCCCGGTCGAGGGTTCTTGCTCAACAATGAGCTGACCGACTTCAACTTCGCGCCGACGCAGGGCAGCGCGCCCGATCCCAACCTGCCCGCGGCCGGCAAGCGGCCCCGCTCGAGCATGTCACCGACGATCGTGCTTCGCGACGGTCGACCATTCCTGGCAGTCGGTTCGCCGGGTGGCGCCACGATCATCACCACTGTCCTGCAGATCCTGGTCAACCGGATCGACCTCGGCATGAGCCTGCCGGATGCGATCGCCGCGCCCCGCGCGTCGCAACGCAACGCGGCGACCACCCAGGCCGAGCCGGCGTTCATCGCGGCGCCCACGACGCGCGGATTGGAAGCGCTCGGCCACAAGTTCGCGATCAGCGACACCTCCCCACTGGATCCCACGATCAAGATCAGCCCGGACATCGGCGTCGCGGCCGGCCTGGAGTTCCTCCCCACCGGCCCAGTCCTAGCCGCCGGCGAACCCGTTCGGCGCGGCGGCAGCGTCGCCGCCGTCATCCACCCCACCCGCTGACCTGGCTCCCAGCACCGCTTAGTGGAACCTTTTCGCGGTTTCTTAGACCTTCTCGAGAAATTGGGCGCGCTGGTCGTCGAGCAGGTCGGCGGCTAGGCGGGCCAGCCTGGGGTGGGCGGTGAGGTCGGGGTCATTCTCGACCAGCTGCTGGGCGGCCTCCCTCGCTTGACCGATCAGGTCCGCGTCCCGCAGTAGCGAGAGCAACTTGAGCCCGGAACGCCGGCCGGATTGCACTGCGCCGAGCACGTCTCCCTCGCGGCGTAACTCTAGGTCCCGCTGGGCCAGTTCGAACCCGTCGGTGGTCGCGGCGACGGCGTCAAGGCGCTCCCGCCCGGGGGTGCCTTCTGGGGAGTCGGTCACCAGCAGGCACAGCCCGGGATGCACTCCCCGCCCGACCCGACCGCGCAGTTGGTGCAGCTGGCTGACTCCGAACCGCTGCGCGTCCATGATCACCATGACGGTCGCGTTGGGTACGTCCACGCCGACCTCGACGACGGTGGTGGCAACCAGAACGTCGATCTCGCCTGCCGTGAAGGACTGCATCACAGCGTCCTTGTCGTTGCCCGGCAGGCGACCGTGCAACGCGGCCAGTCGCAGCCCGGCGAGCGGACCCTCGGCGAGTTGGGCAACCAGGTCGAGGACCGCCAGCGGGGCCCGCCCGCCGTCCTCGCCAGCCCCGTCCCCGCCAGCCCCGTCCCCGCCGGCCGGGTCCTCACCAGTGGGGCCCTCACCAGCAGTGTCTTCGCCGGCAGTGTCTTCGCCGCCGATTCGGGGGCACACCACGTAGGCCTGCCGGCCACCGGCGACCTCCTCGGCGATCCGCCCCCACACCCGCTGCAGCCAGCCGGGTTTTTCCCCGACCGGCACCACCGTGGTCGAGATCGGTGATCGGCCGCTGGGCAGCTCGTGCAGCGCGGAGACCTCCAGATCGCCGTAGACGGTCATCGCGACGGTGCGCGGGATCGGCGTCGCGGTCATCACCAGTACGTGCGGGCTGGTGTCGTCGACCGCCCTGGCACGCAGCGCGTCGCGCTGCTCGACGCCGAAGCGGTGCTGCTCATCGACCACCACCATGCCAAGGTCGGCGAAGGACACCCGATCCTGGATCAAGGCGTGCGTGCCGACCACGATCCCGGCGGCGCCGCTGGCCGCGTCCAGCAGTGCCTGTTTGCGAGCTCGGGCCGGCAGCGAGCCGGTGAGCAGGGCGATCCGGGTGGCCTGCGCGGCTGAGCCAAGCTCGCCGGCCCGGCCATGCTCGCCCAGCAAGGCTCGCAGGGACCGGGCGTGCTGCGCGGCGAGCACCTCGGTGGGTGCAAGCAGCACGGCTTGCCGTCCGGCGTCGACCACCTGCAGCATCGCGCGCAGCGCGACCACGGTCTTACCCGATCCGACCTCGCCTTGCAGCAGCCGGTTCATCGGGTGCTCGCCGGCCAGCTCGACGGCCAGCAACTCGCCCACTTCACGTTGACCGGCGGTCAAGGTGAACGGCAACGCGGCGTCGAACGCAGCCGCTAGGCCACCGTCGCGTGGTGGGCAGGCCGGCGCGGGACGGCTCGCCGCCTCCTGACGGCGCCGCGCGAGGGTCAGCTGCACCGCCATCGCCTCGTCCCATTTCAGCCGGCGCTGCGCGGTGGCGATCTCCGCACGGTCGTCGCTGCGATGCACGGCGCGCAACGCCGCACCCAGCTCCAGCAGCCGGTGTCGCGCCCGCAGCTCGGCCGGCAGCGGATCCTCTGGATCGTCGAGAACGTCGAACACCTGGCGAACGCAGAGCTGGATAGTCCAGGACGGCAGGTCCTTGGTGGCGGGATAAACCGGAATCAGCGCCCGGGAGAACTCCGCGAGCTTGTCAGCGTCGCCGTCGAGCAGCTGGTATCGCGGGTGCGTGAGCTGCAAGGTGCGCGCGTTGCCGTACCTCGTCACCCGGCCGGCGAACAGCGCCTGCCGACCGGGTAGGAGCACTCTGGGCAGCTGATGCTGGTTGAAGAAGGTCAGGTTCAGGGTGCGGGTGCCGTCGAAGATCACCGCCTGCTGGATGGTGCCTTTCTTCTGTTGCATCGGGCGTGAGGAGCAGCTGCGGATCTCGGCGACCACCGTGACGTCTTCCCCCGGCGTGAGACTCGCGATCGGGGTGAGCTGACCCTGGTCGGCGTATCGGCGCGGGTAATGCCGCAGCAGGTCGCCGACGGTACGCACATCCAGCTGCTCGGCGATCAGCGTCGCTGACTTGGCACCGATCACCCGGTCCAGCAGGTCATCCACCCCGGCCACGCTCACTCCACCCCCACCAGCAGCACCCGCTGCGGCACGCTACCGGCGTAGACCACCACGTCGACCTCGGGATGAGCTCTGCGCAGATGCTCGATCAGAGTGTCCCCGACGCCGTCCGGGGCATCCTGACCGAGCAGGACCGTCACCAACTCCCCGCCCATCGACAGCATTCGCTCCACCAGGTCGCGGGCCGCGGCCAGTGGGTCGCGGTGGATCAGGACGACCTCGTCGCCGACCATGCCCAGGGTATCGCCCGGCTGGCAGCGTCCGGCCCAGGTCAACGCCTCCTCGCGGGCCACGGTGAGCTCCCCGCGCCGGGTCGCGGCCGCTGCCTCGGTCATGGCCACCAGGTCGTCGGCCGGGCGCCGCGCCGAGTCGTGCACTGCGATCGCGGCCAGTGCCTGCACCGGGGATCCAGTCGGTACGACCACCACGTCTTGGCCGGTGTCCCGGACCGCAGCCGCCGCAGCCTCGACCCTGGTCGCGGCGGTGGGCTCGGCCAACACTGTGACATGCCGGGCGCGGGTGCCGGCGAGGGCCGTGAGTAGCTCGTCCAGACCACCGTCGGCCGGGGTGGTGGCCACCCCTTCCCCGCGGAACAGCTCGGCCACACCAGATCCGGAAACCATGGCGAGCACCGCGTGGTCGATGACAAACCGGTTGCGCGCAGCGGTGTGATCGGCAGGGTTCTGGTCAGCGAAGCGCAGTACCGTGATCCGGTGCGGCCGCCCTGCGCGCACCCCGGCCTCGATCACGGCACCGACGTCGGAGCTGTGCACGTGCACGTTCCACAACGCCGCACCCCCGCCGGCGCCGGACCGGCCTGAGCCGGCGACAGCCACGCAGTCACCCAGGTTGGCGAGCTCGGCACGCAACGTGGCGACGTTCGACTCGTCGGCACCGTCCAGCAGGTACATCACTTCGTACTCGTACTCGACGCAACCGCCCTCCCGCGCCACGTACAGGGCCTGCGCCGGCCGGGGTTGGAGTCTGGCGGCGACAGTGGACCGCACGCCAGGACGCTCGTTCACCACCGCCAGCAGCGCCTCCAGCAGCAGCGTCAGCCCGCGACCACCCGCGTCCACCACCCCGGCGATGGCCAGCGCGGCGAGCTGGCGGGGAGTGTCGGCAAGCGCGCCGACCGCAGCGGCAGTGGCCGCCGACGCCACGGCGCTGAGT
>JALYTS010000100.1 GCA_030854185.1 Actinomycetota bacterium
CGCCTGAGGACTCGACCGGCGGCCAGCCGGAAACTTGCGAGGAAACCGGGGAACCGGTACGGCGAAGACCGCCTCGCCCCGATCAGTCGTCGGCTGCGGATACCGGCTCAAACCCCAGCCACTCCCCGAAAAGGTGGTACATCGCCGTCGCGGCATCCTCATCAAGCCACAGCACGCAGCAGTTCCCGACGTGCGGATTCAACACGATGAACCCGCCCTCCTTGGTCACCAACAGATTGGTGAACCCCGCCGCGCCGTGCGCCTCGCAGGTCGTCATGACCACCCGGCGGTTACTCCTCCGCGCCGGGCCGGTGACTGGATCAGTGCCGGGCATCGAAGGTCGGACACAGGGATCGCTCACCACCGCACCGGCCCTGGAAGCGGCACGCAGAGGTCGTTGCACCTGTTCGCAAGCACGACTGACATGAGCTGATCAAACCCGCCCGGCACGCACACGTGGAAGGTCCACCAGCTAGTCCGTAGCGACGGCGCGCGCTAGTCCTGCGACCGTCACCGGTTTCTTGGCCGGTGTCGAATCGAGGGCAAAGGGTGTACACAGCCCCCCACACGAACCCTCCAGAGGAGCGATGCCTCCGGCGGGCCTCCCGCTCCAGGATGGGTTTCCGGGATTGGCGCGGGGATGATGGGAGGCTGTGTGGTGGCGCGGGTATCCCGTCGCGTCGGCGCCGGAGGCGTAGCAGACCAGGGGCAGGGGTCGAGGTCGTTCAGCGCGTGCGGTGCTCCATCTGGACCCCTGCCCCTGCCCCTGGCCCACTTCGAGGCAAGCTCGCCGACGCGACGGGATACCCGCTTCCGCGCTCCCTGGGGACGGTACGCTCTGGAGCCGCCGTGATCTTGGTGAGCTACCGGATCCTGCGGGTGTCGTCGTGGACGTCGGGCGTTCCGCTGGCGGAGCTACAGCAGGCCGCTGCGTCAGGGAGTCTGGGGGAGTGAGTGCCGCCGCAGGAGGCGCATCAGACCGCAGTCGGTCCTTGATCGCGCGACACCGATGAGCGTCGAGTGCCGTGGCTCGTCCGTAGAAATGCAACACTTGCCGGGTGCCTTCGGCTGGAACGGGTGAGCGCATCGCGGTGTACCGGCGCCGACGCGGGCTGAGTCAGGCAGCGCTGGCTGGTCTGGTCGGCCGCTCGGAGTCGTGGCTGTCGCAAGTTGAGCGCGGCATCCGCTCAGTCGATCGATTGTCAGTCCTGCTGGATATGGCGAAGATCTTGCATGTCGATGTCGAGTCGCTGATCGGCCGGCCGTGGCAGCTCGCCCCGAATGGGGGAGCGGTGGCCCAGGGCCTGGACGCGAGTCAGCGTTCAATACCGCGCGACTGTTCAAGACGTGCTGGCCACTCTCGACGACGCGGGGCTGGACCGGAGTCGTTCCGGGGCATGCTCGGGCGCGGGTTGCGGCTAGCGGCCACCGTGACCACCGATGGAGCCCCGGGCCTGATCGCGGCCGTCGGGGAGTGCTTCCCGGCCAGTGCGCGAATCCGCTGCTGGTTTCACCGGCTGGCCAACATCCGCGCCAAGCTGCCCGCCGAGGCCGCGGCGAGGTCCTGGCCCACGTTTACACCGCCGCGACACCGCTACCTTCGATACCGCATGGGGTGGCGCGGATCGGGTGGTCAACTCCTACGCCCGTCAATACCCAGCCGCTGTGACCTACGTGCAGGATCTCGATGCCCTGCTGGCCATCCACCGTGTGCCGGTCCGGCGCCGGATCCGGGTCCGCACTCCGAACCTGTGCGAACATTCCTTCGTCGATTAGTTTAGGACCTCTTAAAAATGCGCCACGATAGCGTGTAGCATGCGCCTTGTAATGGGTAAGAGACCTTCAACTCACCCTTACCGGCGACCGCCGATTGAGTCAGATTGAGTGTCTCCTCAGACATTTCCGTTCCCGGCCCGACGAGCGTGACCATGCACCCTCCGATCACCACCGCCAGCTCCGGATCTGGAGGTGATTCGGATGCGGTCTCCCCTGAGCCGTCGAGCGCCGGCGTGATCGAGATAGAGTAACTGCGACATGGAAGCCCGATCATCTCCGGCCATTGATCTAGGTCGCCAGAGGTGTCAAATGCGCCAGCACTAACTTCAGCATCAACTTCATACAGTAACGCTGCCATCGGCAGTCCATTTGTCGATTCAGCGGTAATTCCACTCACCGACGGCACCCAGAGACTTTCTGGAAGAGGCTGACCCTCGATCGACCAGACTGCTTCTTGGCCGACTTGCGAAAAGCCCTTTTCTTCTATAGCGACGTCGATCTTCCCCACCCACTCCCTCTTGATGTTTCCGTCCACCTTACCCGTTTCGGCAAAGATCGCGTCCAACTTGTCAGATATCGACGCGATTCGTTCTGGGACAGGCAGAACATGCAAGGCCTTGAGCTGCACCCTTGGAGGCTTTACGAAGGTCGATCCACTACTCATGGAACCATACATTTGGGAATGATGGCCTCGAAGAAACAGGATGAGGAACTTCTTGCGTATGGAGGCGGATCCATCGGGCCTGATTCTGACACTTGTATGTAGGGAATCCAAGGCGAACCCGAAGAGATGTGTCGTAATGTCGTAATGAGCAGCACGGCCCGGAAGTAGGTACCTACCCTGTGAGAAGTTGCTATTCTTTTGCACTATATGTACGAGTAAATCCGATGGGTCTGGGAGCCCCAGGGTTGATATTGCTTTAATCAGCTTCCAAACTGACCTGCTTTGCTTTAGAAAAAGCTCAGAATTACTAACCGCGAGCCTTTTAGGTGTGACTTGGCAAAACCAAAGGACGGTAAATGTCGTCAGTGCCAAGCTAAACCAGAACGTGATGGCTGGGGCGTCGACCCTGCCATAGAATGGTACGTAGACCCAATCATACGCTGTCGTTAAACTGAGCACTGCAATTATGACGACCACGAACACTTGCCGTTGCGCAAAGAAGAAGCCAGGTCGGCTCTGGATATCGGCAAGCAAGCTTCGGACGCTAGGATCTCGCAATTGACTGGGTTCCTTGTCAAGGAGATCAGTTATAGCCAACTCCATTCCCTCAGCAAAATACAAGATAAATAGCAACGCGAGGTCGAGTGCCGCCAACAGAGCAGGGCTACTGGAGCCCGCGATCCAGTATCGCCAAAGAGTTGCTATCCATACAGTAAGGAGAACAAGCCAGACTATCCAAAGAATAGACGATCGGAGATGATGGATTATCCTTACCATCTCGACATCAATCTGCCGGATCGGTCCGAGTAGTTACTTCTTTTAGGAGACGCTTTAGTTCGGCAACTTCTAGAAGAACGTCCCGGAGTTGCGCACTGACATCTTCGATCTGACTACTAACATGGTGCAATCCCGCGTAGATGTGCACATGCGGGGGTGTCTGCGCCGGCCTTTTTCCGATGTGAACCGGCCCAGAGGGCGGTGAAGAGCTGTACTCTGACTCGTTTGGTGGCGTCCATCTAGTCATCTGTCACCCAAGCCCTTGATCACGGATCTCTGTCGGCGCTGGATGACCGAGACTAACCGGCGGGCAGGGGCGGGTCCAGGGCAAGAGGTCGTATGTGCCAACAATCTCGCCTAGCAGCCCGGTGAAGGCCGGGTGATCTTCGAGGTGGTGACCCCGGCCGAGACTACTAGGCGACGCCAGCCCTCACTGCGGCGGCTCATAGGCGCTTCTGGCGGTCACCGGCTAATCAAAAGTTCTCATCAAAGGGACTACCACCCGAAGCAAACAATTGCAGCAACTGGCCGCCACTCATGCATCGCAACCCAAACGAGACAAACTAACGTCCGATTGCGATTAGTCTAACGTTCGATTGCGATTAGTTTTCGCTAATCGCGCGCAGAAAAGAGCTTTTGTACGGTGAGCTCCATCTGCCCTTCAAGATGCCCTAGACGGCGCTCAAAATCCATCAGACGATTAAGGATGTGATGCGGAATTTCAGCACGAGGCGGCGGAGGAGGAGGCGGCGCATGGTGCTGTGGAGGAGGAGGCGGCGCATGGTGCTGTGGAGGAGGAGGCGGCGCATATGCGGGTGGAGACGGTGGCGCTTGCCACGCTGGCTGAGGCTCATGGGGATGCGGAGCGGATGGGTCCACATCGGGCGGCAACGGTTCCTCATCAACAGCCAATTGAAACCCTCCAGTGGTGATACCTGATACCGTGACGGACTACGTGACTTAACGGCGTCGGTAAATCTACCACTGCTCCGTGATCACGTCAAGCTAAGCGGCTAGCGCGGTGAGTGCCCGGCGCTACCTTCATCGATTCATCGACCACTGAGGTTCCCTCGGATCGTGGAGCCAGGGCTTTATAAGGGGGAAGATGCGCCAGAGACACGACCGACATAAGAGAGCAACCATAGCGGCGACCGGGCAGCGAACAATGCACTGCAGGATCACGTTATCCCGATTGTACTGGGACCCCCGCACCCGCGTTGTAGTCGTGCTCCTCGACACCCGGTACCTGGACCCCGCCATCAGCGAGCTCCACGCTGGTGGCTACGAGGTGCAGGACGAAGACGGCACCCGGCTCTCCTAGTTCGACAGCAACACACCAGCATGCCCGGCCGATATTCGTTCCTGCTGCCGGGCGACCTTGCCGGAGGTCTGCGCCAGCTGCGCGATCAAACACCGCTGACGAGGACGCCGAGGCGGAGTAGCCGGTCCTATCGATGGTGTGGGCGGGACGGCGGGAATGGGGCGGATGTCATCTCGGGGGCCGTCTGCGGCCACACAAGCAGCACGGGACACGGCGCATGTTCAATGATGAATCGGCTGGCCGTGCCGAGGCTCTTGGGGCCCAGCCGGCTGCGATCACCGTCACGAGCAAGGATGAGCAGGTCCGCGGTGTCAGCCGCGGCGACGACTTCCCGCTCGATCCGTCCCCGCCGCTGTAGGCGTTGTGCGGGCCGCCCTAGGCGCTGCAACGCTGCCTGGAGCAGCTCCACGGCCGACGCCGTGGCCAGCTCGTCCACCCGCCTGCTCGGGTCGCGTCCCGGACGGCCGCGGCCGAGTAGTCCAGTGTAGGCGCCCTGGGCGGCCGCTTGGACGTCCTTATCGATCACGTACAGCAGAACGATATCGGCGTCGGCAGGCGCGAGGGTGCGGGCGGCGTCGACACACGCCCGCCATCTCGTCTCGGCAATCCAGACGATCACTTTCATGGTGTCAGCCTCCGAGGACATACAGCCCCGCCCACAAGGCCAGCACGGCGAGGATCAGTGCCGCCGGCACGGTGAGCGCGCCTAGCCGGGTGAACTCTACGAGGTCGGTTGTGGTGTCATGTTCCCGCACGATGCGGCGCCACAGCAGCGTCGCCAGCGACCCGACGTAGGCGAAATTTGGACCAATATTCACCCCAATAAGGACCGCGAGCACCGCTCCAGTTCCACCGGGTGAGGCCAGCGGCAGTAGCGCGAGAACGGCGGGCAGATTGTTGATCAAGTTGGCCAGCACAGCGGCCACCGCCGCTAATCCCAGCAGAGCTGGCAGTGCTGAGCCACGGGGAATCACATGGCCGATGGCGGTCGCCAGCCCGTTGTCCACCACGGCGCGGACCACAACGCCCAACGACAGCACGAACGCCCCAAACGGCACGCTGGCGGCACGCACGATATCGCCAACGGTAGTGCGGCGCTGCGCCAAAGCGCGGCTGGCCAGCACCACGGCGCTCCCGAACGCGGCCCACGCAGGATTGATCCCGGCGAATGAACTGATCGCGAACCCGGCCAGCGTGAGCACGACAACGACCAATACGAACAGTGGCACTTCGCGCTCGGCTGCGACTGGCCGCCCGTCGGCACCGGCGGCCAGGTCGGTGGAGAAGAAGCGACGAAAGATGACGTACTCAGTGGCCACCGCCACCAGCCACGGCACCGCCATCAGAGCGGTGAAGCGGATGAACGAGACCCCGGCGGTGGCGAACGCCAGCAGGTTGGTCAAATTGGACACCGGCAGCAGCAGTGACGCAGAGTTCGCCAGATGGGTGCACGCGTAGACGTGCGGTTTGGGGCGAGCACCTAGCTCTGACGCGGTGGCGAACACCACCGGAGTCAACAGCACAACGGTGGCATCCAAGCTCAAAATCGCGGTGGTCGTCGCCGCGATGCCGAAGACCTGTACCAGCAGCCGCTGCGGACGGCCCGCGCAGGTGCGCGCCATCAGCGTCCCCGCGGCATGGAATAGGCCCGCGTCATCACACAGCTGAGCCAGGACCAACACCGCCGCCAGGAAACCGACCACCGGCGCCAGCCGCGCCACCTCGTTCACCGCACCCGGCAATGAGATCGCCCCGGTAGCAATGACCACAATCGCCGCCGGGACGGCCACCACCGCCTCAGGCCACCCCCAGGGCCGGGACACCGCGAACGCCAGCACCACTAACAGCAAAATAACGGACAGGGTTTCCGCGCCAGTCGTGTTCAGAACAACCTCCCAGATGCACCGGCCCACACCAACTGTCTCCGCAGATTGTCGGCGCAGCAACCTTGGTGACCGTCGTAGGCGCCGTCGCACCGCCGGAGCTCGCGCTTGTTGAGCGCGGAGCCGGGCATCGAATTAGCCGATGCTGTGGACACGGCCTGCTCTGTCCAACGCGCTGGAGCAGATCCACCGACTGCCACATGCTGGCGGGATCGTCGCGGTCCGTCATGACCGAGCCCATCATCGAGCTGGAGCTGGCCTGCTGGAGCTGCACCGGGCCGGGACGTTCGCAGCGCCGGTAGTCAGCGACGCTTGCGCCCGATCGCGGCGACCAGGCCGTGGCTCTGGTCGCGGTCCACGAAATCTATGAAGGTTGGTGCCGCTAGGGCGGATGCGCATGGATCAGCGGCTTGAGGGGGCCCTCGCCCACGATCCTAACCACTGCAGCTCGCCGTAATCTTCGGTCTGGACCCCAAGACCGCAATCCGCTACGCCGACCCCGCCCGGCGAATCCTCGAAACCCAAGCCGAATAGCAGGCAGTAGGCGCTCGCCGCGCTGTTGTGAGACTATGGTCGCAACCTGGCCGCCGTCGATGCCGGCCGCCATCCTGAATACCTATCACGCCCGCCATGCACGCGACCGCCCGAACCAGCCCTGACAATCCACTGCCCTTGTCCATTACCAGGGGAGGAATTGGATGACCGCCGCCGCGTTCCTCGTCGCCACGGTATTCCTCGCCTGTGCGGTGGAGGCCGTGGAAGCGCTGACGATCGTGCTCGCGGTAGGTACTACCCGTGGCTGGCGCTCGACACTGCAGGGCATGGCCTCCGGGCTGGTCTTCCTTGCGGTGGTGGTGGCGGCGCTCGGCCCGGCGCTGACCCTAATCCCGCTCGGTGCGCTGCGGCTGGTGGTCGGCGGGCTGCTGCTGGTCTTCGGGCTTCAGTGGTTACGAAAGGCCATCCTGCGCGCCAGCGGGTTCAAGGCCCTGCACGACGAGGCCACCATCTACACCCGCCAAGTCCAGGCCGCTCGGACCGCCGCCACCGAACAGCATCGGTTCGTGGCCGACAGCTACTCGTTCATATTAGCCTTCAAAGCGGTGCTGCTTGAGGGTTTGGAGGTGGTCTTTATCGTGATCACCTTCGGAGCCAACCAGGGCAGCATCCCGCTGGCCGTGCTCGGCGCCGCGCTGGCCGTCGTGGTGGTCACGGTGACCGGGCTCGCCGTACGTGCCCCGCTGGCCCGGGTGCCGGAGAACACCATGAAGTTCGCCGTCGGGGTGATGCTCACATCCTTCGGCACGTTTTGGGGCGCAGAAGGCGCCGGGGTGCGTTGGCCCGGTAAGGACGCCGCGCTGCTCGGGATCTTGGTCTACGTGGTGGTTGTGTCGCTGCTGGCCGTCGGCGTCCTGCGCCGGATTCGGCAACGCCGCGACGGATTCCGATCGGACCCCCCCCTCCAAGTCTGCGGTGGCCAGCTGATGGGAGTCCTCCGGTCACTCCTGGCGTTCACCTACGACTTCGTGGTCGCTCTTGCCCTCGCCGTCACCGCGGCCCTAACCGCGATCGGAGTCGCCGCATGGTGGCAGTTGTGAATGACAGACATTTGTCTGGTTGGTGGTGAGGAGTTTCCTTTCTCTGGTCAAGAGCGGCCTTCGGCCGCTGCGCTCGCTCGCCGGGCCGGTCCGGTCCTCGCTCCGCTGCGGGCGGCCGGCCCGGCGGCGGCGCACGACAAAGGACCCGATGACCGAGGATGAAGCTCCTCACGCCACCGGGCCCCGTGCAATCTGATCATGTTGCTGTCGTGCTTCCGGGCCGGCCTTCTCCGCGCCCGATCCTCTCTACGGTCAATCACCACCGGTCAAGGCCGCTGACGCGTCCCTGCGGGATCACGCTGCGCGTGAGCCTGGACCGGCGGTGCTCGCCCGAGAGGATTGGCCACTACGAAGGCAGTCCCTCAGAATGATCCTCCGATTCGTCAGGCGGGGTGATCAGCGCCAGATACGCATGCTCGGCGGTGACATCGGTCGTGCACGCTGCGCCCAGCAGAGCATGAGCTAGCTGCTCTCCACCGTTGGGCTCGGACAGCCACGATGCCGCTGCGTCCACCAGAGCCAGCCGCTGCAGCGCTGAAAGCCGAGACTCGCGTTCAGCGAGCACCGCCACCGCATCAAGCCGCTGACGACTCGGCACCACACGATCACCCCGCAGCACAGGGGCGGCCGGCTCGGGGTCGCCGAGCGCGGACGCGGCAAGGTCCAACGTGCGGGACAGCTCCACTTCAGTGAGGATCGGTCGAGGTGCCCGGTGAAACACCCGGGCGACCGCCGACCATTCCTCCAGCACCCGCGCCACCGACCGAGCCCGCCACGGCGCCAACCGCAGCATCACCGACGGAAACTCCTCGCCGTCCAGCACGAGCGTGCCGCCGTCCAGCTCCACCACCTCACCGTTATCCAGAGCCACCCGCAGGCGGCCGGGATCGGACTGCATAGGGTTCGTCACTGGTCTCCACCCTCCTTCACAGGGTTGGGATCAAGGCCGAGGGCAGGTGCCACCAACACCCGTCCTCGGCCGCCTCCTCAGGACCGAGCAGGCCCCTTCATCACATCGGCCGGGAGCAGCCCGCAGAAGGTCCGCTGACTAGTCCGGCTGCCCGCCACCGAGCCGTCCGCTCGGGCCGAACTGGTCCGCGTATGGTCCGCGGAGCGCTGTAGACGGCTGGATTTCACTGGACTAAGCGGGACTCCGAAGATCGTTATCACGACACCGAATTCCCCTACTGAGCAGGGCAAATAGGCTGTGTAAAGCGGGGGAGAGGTGACCGGCGAGGCCCGCTTAGGAAACCGATGCTCTATCCCCTGAGCTACGAGGGCCTACGTTGTTCATTCGCCCAGCGTGTGGGCAAGTTTCGGGCAGTTGGGCTCGGGTTGGCTACCTCGCGTCCGACGGCCTGTGCCGCATCTGTGCCGCGTGCCGTGTGGCCAGCTTCCAGCCTGCCGCCTCGACACGCGGCGCTGATTGTACGGATGGCGGTGGGGGTCGTCCGTGCAGGGAGGAGAGGGGGCGATGGGAAGTCGAACGTGCATGGCCGAGATTGGAAGACTGGGCGGCGATCAGCGGTCTGACCTGTGCTGATGTTGACCTGGGGATACTCGGTGGACAAGTGATGTGAGTGACCCCGGTTGACCTCCGGTCTTGGCAAGGGGCGCGCGTTGTTGTGGCTGCGTTGGTCGGTCGGAGGGGTTCATGGCGGCTAGAGTGACGCCGATCGCGGGTATGGCTCGGGTAGTGGCTCTACTCCGAGGGTGGTTTGTGCGGTCCAGACGCGGTTGGTCGAACTTGATGTGATCTGGGTTGAGTATCGCTGTTCCGCGGTGTCGCTCCAGGCAGGGCGAGTTTGGTTGGATTCCCGGCGTCGTTTGCGGGCACTTGAATGCCCGCGGCCCGTCGTGGGTCCCTCCCTTGGGATGATGGGGGAGGCTTGAGTTCCTGATGAGGATGCCGGGATCTCAATGTCCGACGCGTTCGGGTACGCCGCTGGCTGGTAGTAGGGTGGCCATCTGGCGTGCTCGGGATCCCGGTGCGATGGTGTTGGCTGAGTGGGACCGTATCGTGTGCACCAGCCCCGTACCGACGTCACCCAGCTGCGACACCGATTGCTCGCGCTGGTCTGGGGTTCCCGATGACTGCCGTGCACCTGCTGGTCCCCGACGGTAGCCCCGGCCGGTTGAATTGAAGGACCCCGCGCCGCCGCACCGCCGCGTCCGTCCTTGACGCGGCGTTACATGAAGTGGCGCAGTCCCACGCGAACGTCGCAGTATTTAGGCACTCATGAAGCTGACTAGCCGCTGCACTGCGCGCTGACGCAAACCAGCGGTCACAAAGCGCTGATCGTCCACCGTCTTGAGACTGATTAACCAATCGACGAAGTCCGGCCGACTCCAAGTAATCGGTGAGACTTTCACGTACTCGGGCACGTCAGCGGGCAATAAATCATGGAACACGATGTACATCGTTTCCCTGCCTCGGCCTCTTGCGCCCCCAATCTCAAAGGGAACCCACCAACTTCCCGCCGTCTGCGCAGTCACGATTCCGACTAAGTGGGTACAATTCTCCAATCCCGCTTCAATACTCTGCACCAGCTCTTGATCAGTGGGCTGCTTGCCCTCAGATGTGAGATTTTCTCGATCGAAGAAATATTCTATCTTTAGATCACCCATGGCGGCAGCAACAGCGGATGAAAACTTCTGATCGAATCGCCTATAAGAAATGAACACGACGGGCTGGCCTATTGCCGCTATTGGCGGCCCTGGTTGCAGTCTGGATAACAACGATGGATCCGATACCGAGGCGACCTCATCTTCATTTTGAGGTGGCAGCTCGACGATCAGTGGTGGGTCGTCGTTGACCACGCCGACCTTCGATGCGCCACCGGGCGAGCCCAGCTCGGCGAAGAAGTCGGCGTTGGCCTTGGTGTAGTTCTTCCACTGATCCGGAACGTCGTCCTCGTAGTAGATGGCCTCCACCGGGCAGACGGGCTCGCAGGCACCACAGTCGACGCACTCATCGGGCTGGATGTAGAGCATCCGGGCGCCCTCGTAGATGCAGTCCACAGGACATTCTTCGATGCATGATCTGTCCATGACGTCCACGCACGGCTCAGCGATCACGTAAGTCAAGACGATCCTCCTCCGGCGCCGATTACGTATCGTCATTATCTTCCGGACTCTAGAGTACTTGGGTTTGGAGCGCCTTCATGATCTCGACCTGGCCGATCTTCACAAACTCCACGCGCGTGCGGAAGGCGGCTGAAGCCTGCGGCTGATCTTGACTGGCTAGTTACCGTGATCGTCGTGATCTCTTGCACGGTGCGGCGCACCAGCAAGCGGGGCGCGCAAAGTTTGCAAAGTCTGGGCGACACCCGGGTGATTGCCAGCCGCAGATGCTCGTAGATCCACTGCGCCATCTGCGCTGTCGACAGGGCACCTCCCGGGGTAGACGCCGTCCGCCACCGAAGGGTCGTGCGCTATGCCGACCTAACCTACAAGATCTGGTCCATCTTCTGGGAGACCAAGCAGTCCTCCTGATCACAGCCCCGAGACCGGCGCTGACCAGCGGCAATACTCGTTGTTTGTTGGCGTCGCATCTCGTTGTTGAGTGTCGTTCCGTCGGCTGAGACGGCCCACGGACGGCCCCGATGCGGCGGAACCTGTCCACGGTCATCGGCGTATGCGGGCCGGTGGCGATGGATGCGCAGGGGGCTGTTGAGTGTGCGACTACGCTCGGGTCGCACGGCAGCGGTCTGTAAATCCGTCGGCTGATGCCTTCCAAGGTTCGAATCCGTGACCCGCCACCCAGCAAAGACAGTCCCTGACCAGCACGGACAGGGACGTGGGCCGACCTTCGTCACGTCCGGCGCTGTCCGGCCGTGTCCGGCTGTTCACGGCCAGTCGCGCCCTATACGCGCCCCAGCGCTTGGCCCGTGCGGTGGATTGCCGGCAGTCGTGATGCCGTGCGACGGCCCGACGATCATTGACGATCTTGCACGCTGGGTCTGTGTGGCGTCCCGTCGATCTGGCGGAGTCCGACCGCGCGGCGGCCCGGGGGCAGCCCTCGACGCGACCGGCGAGGCCTCGGGTAGCTCTGCCCCCGGGTCGCCGTGTGGTAGCCCTGTGGGGAGGTCGACGGGAGGCCACACCGAGTCCACCCAGGCCCGGCCCCGCCCGCGCTCGTGGCCGGCCATCCCGGAGATCTGCCCGCCCGGCGAGGGCATGTCTTGTTTGGGCTGTGCTGCGTTTGCTGATGTAGCGCGGCTGGGAGGACACCAGCCAGGGCCTCAGCAGTCGACGTGGTTGGTGAGCTGCGGGAACGTTGGGTGATGTTGCTCGACGTTGGCTAGCGTTGGGTGGCGCGGCTTGTACCCGATTTGTACCGGGGCCGCCGCAGGACCTCTTGAACGCTGATTCGCCGTGCGTCCACTTGCCTGGAAGTGTTGCTGCGTGCCGCGCACACGCGGCTACGTGACGGTGGGGATCGATTCGTGCGGATTCGTGGCGCTGGTTCCGCTGACGGCTCGCTGACGATGATCACAGTGAACTCCGGAGGCTGCGCGGGACGGCGGGTTGGGCCCACTCGTAACTGGCCCCATCAGGTGTCGGCGCAGGTGGAGACGCTGGTTGCAAGCTCCGCCGCGAGCTCCCGGCTGGCATTGGACGCGCCCGGACACCGCGTTGCCGTCGCGGACAACGGAGCACCGCACTTCGGTAATCAGACTCGAGAGATGCGACGTCTCACGAGGTCCCCACTGATTTGGGAGAAGTTGTTGAGCGCTTCCCGATGATTCCGCCAAGCCGCGTCAAGAGCTTCGCTTTCGGAGCGTTCAAGACGCCACGCTTTACCAAGTTCCTGACCCGTTGACTGGAGGCGGCCGATGGCAGCCACCGAAGCCTTGTCCTTGCACAGAATTTTCAATCGCGCTTCTGCCAGTCGAAACTCGCCGATATTCCATTCTGCAACTACGCCATTCGCGACGAGGTTGCGCTCTTCCCACACGCGATTGCGGTAGTCCTCAGAGAGTGCTATCAAGTGTGCGCACTGATCGAGTAACAGTGCCGCATCTCTCGCACGTCTCTCTGATCGGTTTGATATGTATTGCCCCAGGAGCGCGATGACCGCGCCCACTACAGCTCCGATGACGCCGATCCAAGCTTCCATGGCGAATCACTCTGCCTGTCTATCAGTCCGGAGACAACCAACGAACTGCACACGTCCGCTTTTCTTGGCGGCTGGATGGCACCGGGCCATGTCCAGAGATCATTTTCGCGTGAACTGCTGGATCGTAGATCTAGGTGATCTCTCACCTGGTCGGGACCAACCTGGCGATCTAGAGAAACATCTTGCAAGCAGGGAAGACACGTCTCGACAGTTCTCACCGTTGACCCCCCGCGACCGTGAGAAGGGGCACGCGGGGGCACGCGCTCGACCAGGCACGGAGTCTTCGGGGTGCGGTAGCCCTTGGGGGTCGTCGGGACGGGATGTTTGGCCCACCTGGGTCCGGAGCGTTGCTCCGGTCTGGCAGTCCCGGACCTGCCAACGTGCGGGGCGCGAGCGCCAGCGGTTGGCTCCGCTGGACCCGGTACCCGGCTCGGATCTGGCGGACGTATCGCGGTTCACCGAGCGGATCCGGCGGTCTTGACCCTGATCTGCCTCGCCCCCCGAACCTCCGAGCGACTTCCTGACCAGGAGGTTGCACGGAAACCGAGTGCACACCAGTGGGGATTTCTCCGATAGGCTAGTGGGCAACAAGCACAGGACTTTTTTAATCGAAGGGTCGCTCAGCATCATGAATCTCGCTGTGAGCATAGTCGGGATTTCGATATCCATAATTTCGGTTATAATGAGCTTTTGGGCAAGTAGGCGAGCGGCTCGCCTATCGTCCGAGCAGGAGCAGCTTCGCAGGCTTGTTCGCAGCAACGCCATTTATGGCTTGATCGCCACCTACGAGTTGATTGATGACTTGCAAGTATATTTAGGCGCCATTGCCGAGAAAAAGCGAATCGACAAGGAATTTATTACGTCCTTCCTTACCGCAAGAGTCGATGACTTAAATAAGATTCACGGAAGCGCCGCCTACTACCTGTGGAAGCGCACTGCGGCCAGCTTCATGTTGGATAGATCAATCGAAGAGGAGCCGATGGATCAAATACTCGGCAAAGAGTTGTGTCACAGTATTTCGGGCAGACGAATGTTGGAAAATCACTCTAAGGGGATCGGAAAGGCATTGGTCGACCTAGAGACGAATCACTGGATTTCGTCAATTGACGCTCTGTACCGTCTAAAGGCTTGGCATCGGCGAACAAAGTGGTTCGGGAGCGCGGGCTGACTTGAGCGCTGAGGCGCGGGCCCAGAATACGTTGGTCGAGAAGTATGGGACTGAAGGGGCCGAGGTAATCCAAATCTTACTTTACTACCTCGATTCTACATCGATCCTTGTCCGATTGCTGCGCCATTACGAGTCGGGCCTTAGTAAAATGCTCGACACTAAGGGTAACGTGAGTATATAGGCCAGCCGGAAAGTCTATTCGGTGATACCGCCGACCTTCCGATTTCAGGGCTTGAAGCGAGTTCATCAATCCCTGTACGCGTGTACGCGCCTGTAACTCGCATCGTCCGCACTGATTCCGACGCCGATGAACGTGGAGGGAAAACAGATGAAACCAAAGACGAGTCCAGGATCGCGCCCGAGGCTCGGCCGGCGTGGCTTCGGGCCGGGTAGGGGCGGCGGCAAGGCCTTCTGATCCGTAGTCGCATGCAGCACCCCCCACCACGTGCAGATTCGTCCGTGGTCGGGCGTTAGGTTCGGGTCCGAGGACGTCCATGGTGGTCCGTAGCCATTGATGTACCAATTGATGCAGGGCAGGGCGCTCCTCGTTCGCGGGCTCTGACCGGCTGTGTGTATGGCCACCGAGCACCTGATTCTTGGTCAGGAGCTTTCTCGACCAGGTTCCTCAAGGGCAGTCGGATCACACGATCTTGCACGCTGGGGCTGTGTGGCATCTCGTCGACCTGGCCCCAGCCCGACCACACGGCAGCCCGGGGCAAGCCCTCAACAGAACCGGTGCGTGCGTCGTCTGGCTCTGCCCCCGGGCTGCCGTGTGGTAGCCCTGGGGGAGGTCGAGGGGATGCCACACCCCGCCCAACCCAACCCAGCCGCAGCAGTGCTCGTACGTGGTCGAAGTGGCAGGAGGTCAACCATCTGATGCACTCATGGTGCGTTGCGGGTGACCCCATTTGTAACAGCACAGCTACCACCAACGGCGTGGACTTTCTACACTATCTGCCTCTGCCTCTGCTAAAACGTGACGGTCCTCACGAATCATGCAAAAACACTTACGCCAAGCCTTCCGGTGAACAGATGGCTAGGTGGCTGACCGGTCATTACGGCATGCACTGATTAGTTAAGCGAGGGTAAGGTGAGCTGGACGCGCGGTATCTGCCGTGGAAGGAGTCAAACTCGTGACTGCCGTCTCGAAGACGCCGGCTTGCACCAGTCCAGGCGTTCGATCATCACCAACATGCACAATCGCAGTCAGTCCACTCTTGGTAACACCTGCACCTGTGATCGGCGGTCCTTCAATGACGACCAACCCCGGTGACTCCGACCTCCCACGACCACCAACCCACTCTGGTGATCCTCATTCGAGTCCCTGTCGGGGCCAGTGGTCGCCGGAACTACGGGATCGCCTCTTGATGCGGGCGAGGCGACATAGCACGATCCCGGGGACTTGTGAGGGATCGAGATCCCGGTGACCCACCACCCTCTCGCCAGCGCTGGGACCGATCCCGGAGGTCCTGTGACCTGATCGGTGTCTGCTCGTCTCTGGGTGCGCGAGACTGAGCAGGTGACGGATCGGCCTACTAGTCGTCAGCGTCGGCAGGGGCTGTCTGTTTGGCAGCAGCTGGCGAGTGGCGCCCTTGGTGTTGCTGGTGGACTGGCCGTGAACACGCTGAGCACTGACGTGGGGTATCGCGGTGCGGCCACGGCGGCGACGTTCGCCGCGATCCTGTTCAGCACGAACTGGCTGCGCCAGCTTCCGTCCCGGGCCCCGCTTCCCCGCATCATGTCACGGGCGCTGCTGGGGGTGGCAGCGATCGCGGTCCTCACCGCTGCAGCCAACCCACGCTGGGAGGGCATAGCGACGATCGTGGCAACCGTCCTCGCGACCTCGGCGGTGCTGATCCAGACCGAGCTGAACAAGGCCGCTGGGCTCCTGGTCGGGGTCGCGGTGATCGGTGGCGGGGTCGCGCTCATCGGCCTGGGGATCGGCGACCTGCGCCGCGGGGATGTGCTGTTCGGGGTTGCGGTGATCGGCGGCGGGGTCGGGGTCATCGTCAGCGGCGTCGCCCTTCTGCGCCGCAGGGATGAGGAGTTCGGGGTCGCGGTCATAGGTGGCGGGGTCTCGCTCATCGGCGTCGGGGTCGCCCTCCTGCGCCACCGGGATGTGCTGGCCGGGGTCGCGGTCATCGGCGGCGGGGTCGGAGGCATCGGTGTTGGAGCCGCCCTCCTGAGCGGAGCCGGCGTTCTGGCGTGTGCCCTGCGCTGGTTGGTGTCGCTCACCAGAAACCCCGACGGCGAGGCCCTGCGCCAAGAGGATCCCGCCCGAGCGGGACTGGACAATCCACCACCGGCAATCAACACGCCAACATCAGAACCTCCGGGCACCACCTAACCGCTCATGCACAGTTCTGGTCGGGTCACCATCGGTGCCCGGACGCGGCTCGTTGGCCCTTGCGCATCCGCGTCTCATCACTACCTGGCCTCGAACCTTGTCGCGGTGGCAGGTCAACGGTAACCCGCCGTCATCGCGCAGCACGTTGCTGTCGGACGCAACGGGAACTGAGCCAGCAATCGTAAGGTGGCCTACCAAGTCCTCGACGATGCAGCTGCGACGCCGCAGGCCCCGGCTGATAGTTGGTGACCACGAGCGCCCGCTGGGCCGGCCCGCGCGAGCACGGCCGCCAGGCCGCGCGCAGCAAGCGGGATCGGCCCGAGCGGGCACGCGAGCAGGACGATGGACTCAGCCACGTCGGCGCCGCCGCAGGC
>JALYTS010000198.1 GCA_030854185.1 Actinomycetota bacterium
ACTCTTTAGGTCATAGACCATCACAAGATCGACCACCAGGCGACACGCCGAGAAACAGCAGCTCAGCCCACTCGAGGTGGACTCCTCACAGGCTCAAGATCGAACTAACCCGGAAACTGGGGCTAGGGTGGGACGGTGAGTTTCGTGCTGCTGCCCGCGGTGGACGTCGCCGGCGGCCAGACCGTCCGCCTCACGCAGGGCGAAGCCGGCAGCGAGACGTGCTATGGCGATCCGGTTGAGTCCGCGCTGGCCTGGCAGGCCGACGGCGCCGAATGGATCCACCTGGTCGACCTGGACGCGGCGTTCGGTCGGGGCTCCAACGCCGAGCTGCTGGCTGAAGTCGTCGGCAGGCTCGACATCGCGGTGGAACTCTCCGGGGGTATCCGAGACGACGCCTCGCTGCGGCGCGCGTTAGCCACCGGATGCACCCGGGTGAACCTGGGCACCGCCGCGGTCGAGGATCCGGCTTGGTGCCGCGCGGTGATCGCCGAGTACGGCGAGCAGATCGCGGTTGGGCTCGACGTGCGGATCATCGACGGGCGACACATCCTCGCCGCGCGTGGCTGGACCGCCAATGGTGGGGATCTCTGGGAGGTGCTCGAGCGCCTAGATGCCGACGGTTGCCCGCGTTACGTGGTTACCGATGTCACCAAGGACGGCACGCTGCGGGGACCGAACCTCGACCTACTCCGCGCGGTCTGCGCACGAACGGCAGCTCCGGTGATCGCCTCCGGTGGTGTCTCGGGCGCTGGCGACGTGGCTGCCCTGGCCGCGCTGGCCCCGGACGGCGTGGAAGGCGCGATCATCGGTAAGGCGCTCTATGCTGGGGCGCTCACCCTGCCCGACGCGCTCGCTGCCGCCCGCTAGGCCGCCGCATAGGCTTAGTGGATGGCTGTTGCCGTGCGGGTGATCCCGTGCCTGGACGTCGATGCCGGCCGGGTAGTCAAAGGGGTGAACTTCACAGCGCTGCGCGATGCCGGTGATCCGGTCGAGCTGGCCACCGCCTACGACGCGCAGGGCGCCGATGAGCTCACCTTTCTGGACATCACGGCCTCCGCCGGGGACCGGGAGACGACCTATGACGTGGTCCGCCGCACGGCGGAATGCGTTTTCATCCCGCTCACCGTCGGCGGCGGGATCCGCGAGGTCGCTGACGTGGACCGGCTGCTGCGGGCGGGCGCGGACAAGGTGAGCATCAACACCGCCGCGGTGGCGCGGCCCGAGCTGCTGCGCGAGGCCAGCCGCCGATTCGGCGCGCAGTGCATCGTGCTCTCGGTGGATGCCCGGCGGGTACCACTTGGAGAGCCACCAACCTCCTCCGGCTTCGAAGTGACCACGCACGGCGGCCGGCGGGGCACCGGGATCGACGCGGTGGCCTGGGCGGTCCGCGGCCAAGAGCTGGGAGTGGGGGAGATCCTGCTCAACTCGATGGACGCCGATGGCACGAAGGCGGGCTTCGACCTGGAGATGATCTCCGCTGTCCGCTCCGTGGTGACAGTCCCGGTGATCGCCAGTGGGGGAGCGGGTGAGGTGGGCCATTTTCCGCCAGCAGTGGCGGCCGGAGCTGACGCGGTGCTCGCCGCCAGTGTCTTTCACTTCGGGCAGTTGCGGATCGGAGAGGTTAAGGACGGCCTGCGCCAGGCCGGGGTGACGGTCCGGTGAGCGGGCTGGACCCGGCGATCGCAGAGCGGCTCAAGCGCAACGCCGCCGGGCTGGTGTGCGCGGTGGTTCAACAGCGCGGCACCGGCGAGGTGCTGATGGTGGCCTGGATGGACGACGAGGCGCTGCACCGCACGCTGACCACCGGCCGGGCTACCTACTGGTCGCGCAGCAGGCAGGCCTACTGGGTCAAGGGGGAGACCTCCGGGCACACCCAGCAGGTACACGAGGTGCGGCTGGACTGCGACGGCGACGCCCTGCTGCTCGTCGTCGACCAGATCGGGCCCGCCTGCCACACGGGGGCAGGCAGCTGCTTCCAGCAGGTGCTTGTGAGTGGCATTCAGTGCTAGAGCACCGTTTCCCACTCACAAGACGCCAGTCAAGTACCGTTGTAGGTTCGGCGCGATCGCCGCGACCACCGTGTTGTGCTCTGCGGAGGCCAGCGGCTCGAGGCGGATCACGTACCGGATCATCCCCAGCCCGACGACCTGGGTGCCGCACAGCGCTGCGCGTAGCTCGAGCTGGTCAGGAGCGACCGCTGAGACGACCGGACCGAAGACCACCCCGCTGAGGAACTCGCGCATCATCTGAGCGGCTTGCTCGTGGCTGGCGACGCTGCGCGCCAACGCGGTCAGCGCTCCTCCGCCATTGGTGTCCCAGACGGAGAGGAAGGTGCGCAGGAGCCGCTCGGCGGCCTGCCGCGGGTCGCCGTCGACGATCCGGTGGATGATCTCCTCGGGGTTGACCGGGATCTCCATGGCGGCGACGAACAGCCCATCCTTGCCGCCGAACCAATGGTTGACCATCGCGGCGTCCACCCCAGCTCGCTGGGCGATGGCCCGCACGGTGGCGCCGTCGAAGCCGCGCTCGATGAACTCCGCTCTGGCGGCGTCGAGCAGCGCCGCCCGGGTATTCTCCCCGGCCGGTCGTCGCCCCCGGGGATGCGGCCGGCTGCCGCGCTTGTCCACCACCGCCAGCTCCTCTTTTCAACGAAAGTTGAAAAAGTATGCCCGAATACCCTGTGAGTCAACGGCGGGCACAATAGATCCGGCGGGCACAATAGATCCATGGTCAGCAACTCCGAGCCCGGTAGTGGGCAACTGCAGCCGAACAGGGAGCGGTTTCGCGCCTTGGCGGCTGATCGCCGGGTGATCCCGGTGACCCGCACCCTGCTCGCCGACGGTGAGACCCCACTGGGGGTGTACCGCAAGCTTGCCCAAGGCCAGCCGGGAACCTTCCTTTTCGAGTCGGCGGAGAACGGTTCGTCCTGGTCGCGCTGGTCGTTCGTCGTGGTGCACAGCGCTGCCACGCTCACCGAGGCTGGTGGTCGAACGGTCTGGCGCGGGACGCCGCCGGTGGGGCTACCGGGGGTCCAGGGGCCGTGGGAGGGTACCCCGCTGGAGGCGTTGCGGCAGACCGTCGAGGCGCTGCACACCGAGCCGCTGCCCGGCCTGCCCCCGCTCACCGGCGGCATGGTCGGCTACCTCGGCTACGACGCGGTCCGGCGTCTGGAGCGGCTACCTGACCTGGCGGTCGACGACCTGCGGGTACCCGAACTGGTGATGCTGCTGGCTACCGACCTCGCCGCGGTGGACCACCACGAGGGCACCGTCACGCTGATCGCCAACGCGATCAACTGGGACAATTCCCCGGACCGCGTCGATGAGGCCTACGACAACGCGGTGGCCCGGTTGGACGGGATGGTGGCGAAGCTGTGCACCCCGGCGCCGGCCAGCGCGGCGGTGTTCAGCAGACCGGCACCGGAGTTCATCCGCCGCCGCAGCCCGGAGCAGCACTACGCCGCGGTCGAGACGGCCAAGGAGGCGATCCGTGCCGGCGAGGCCTTTCAGGTAGTCGTGTCCCAGCGCTTCGAGATCGCCACCGACGCCGACCCGCTGGACATCTATCGGGTACTGCGCACCACCAATCCCAGCCCGTATATGTACCTGCTCATCCTGGAGGAGTTCAGCATCGTCGGCTGCAGCCCCGAGGCCCTGGTGACGGTCCGGGACGGGAAGGTCACCACGCACCCGATCGCCGGCACCCGCCCTCGCGGCGCCGACCCGGACGAGGACTGCTGGTTGGAGAAGGACCTGATGGTCGACGAGAAGGAACGCGCCGAGCATCTCATGCTGGTCGACCTGGGACGCAATGATGTCGGCCGGGTGTGCCGCGCCGGATCGGTGCACGTCACCGACTTCTTCCGGGTCGAGCGCTACAGCCACGTCATGCACCTGGTGTCCACCGTCACCGGCGAGCTGGCGCCGGGGTACACAGCCTTCGACGCGGTCGCCGCCTGCTTCCCCGCTGGGACGCTGTCCGGGGCGCCCAAGCCGCGGGCGATGGAGCTCATCGAGGAATTGGAGCCCACCCGGCGGGGGGTGTACGGGGGAGTGGTCGGCTATCTGGACTTCGCCGGGGACGCCGACACCGCGATCGCCATCCGCACCGCGATGGTCCGCAACGGGGTGGCCTACGTGCAGGCCGGCGGGGGCATCGTCGCCGACTCCGACCCGGTGGCCGAGGACACCGAGTGCTTGAACAAGGCGGGAGCGGTGCTGGCCGCCATCGCCGCTGCGGGCACCTTGCGGCTGGCTGCCGGCGAGCCCGCCGGGTCGTTGCGTGCCTGAGGCGGCTCCCGCGCGGGGGGCGTTAGTGGCCACCATCGTGGTGCTGGTCGGGGCATCGGTGTTGCTCGGCGTCTCGGCGCTGCTCGGGTGGGCCCAGCTCAGTTTCCGGGAGCCGTTGCGCGGGATCGTCGTGATGCGAGTGGACGGATCCGAGGTGTTGCCCGTGCTGGGCCCGCTGGCCGTGCTCGCAGTCGCCTCGGTGGCCGCGGTGCTGGCGACCGGAGGGTGGGCGCGGTGGCTGCTCGGTGCGTTGCTGCTGGTTGCTGCGGTACCGCCGATCGTCGCGGTGCTGCGGGTGGCCGACGGGCGGTGGCTCACCGGCGCCGCGATCGCCGCGGTCGAGCTGCCCGCCCGGTCGGTGCCGGTC
>JALYTS010000031.1 GCA_030854185.1 Actinomycetota bacterium
CCGAGATCTTCGACCTGCACCGCTGGGCACCCCAAACTTAGGTCATAGGAAACCTGAGGATCCACACCCATCGTGACCAGCGGAAACGCCGATCTAGATCACGCTAGCCCGGAAACTCCCGCTAGGCTAGGCGGTGGTGCCCGCACCTCCGCCTACAGCGTCTCGATCCAGTTGCGCAGCAACTGCGCGCCCGCGTCGCCGGACTTCTCGGGGTGGAACTGGGTGGCCCACAGTGGCCCGTTCTCCACCGCGGCCACGAACGGCTCGCCGTGCTCGGCCCAGGTCACCAGCGGGGGCGTCAGCAACCCTGAGCTCTCCAGCTCCCAGCGGCGGGCGGCGTAGGAGTGCACGAAGTAGAAGCGGGCGTCCGGGTCGAGGCCGGCGAACAGCCACGAGCCTGCCGGCGGCGCCACGGTGTTCCACCCCATGTGCGGTAGCACGTCGGCCTTCAACCGCTCCACGGTCCCGGGCCACTCACCGCACCCGTCGGTCTGCACCCCGTGCTCTACGCCCCTGCTGAACAGCACCTGCATCCCCACACAGATGCCCAGCACCGGGCGACCGCCGGCCAGCCGGCGACCGATGATCCGGTCACCGCGCACCGCGCGCAGCCCAGCCATGCAGGCGGCGAAGGCCCCGACGCCGGGCACCACCAGCCCGTCCGCGTTCAGCGCGGCATCCACATCAGCGCTCACCGCCACCTCGGCGCCCGCGCGGTGCAGCGCCCGCTCAGCCGACCGCAGATTCCCCGACCCATAGTCCAAAACAACGACACGCGTCACTCCCCCACCTTGCTCCACCCGCGTTCAGCGGGCTCAGCGGGGTTATTGGCAGCTCGTTAACCCCGCTGAGCCTGCTGAATGCGCCATCCTGTCGGAGTGACGATGCACAACGGGTCTGGGCTGCGCGACGAGGACCTGATGCGGCACTTGGCGGATCTCGTCGCGCGCAGTTACGAGGGCGCCACATCATGGGCGGATCGGCTGACCGTGTTTCAGCAGGCGGTCGAGTTGCTCGACCCGGTGGTTCGCGACGTCCTCGCCGAGGCCGACGCGATCTTTCTGGAGACCACCGGCGAGGTCACCCGCCGCAGTGTCGAGCACAACGACGGGAGCGTGGGCGAGCATTGGGAGCTGTCCTGGCCCCGGCAACGCGAAGCCGTTTCCCGCGACGGTGGTCAAGTCCCGCCAGTCCAGGTGATCGCCTGGTTCCGACGCAGCTTCAACCACGCACATCTGCGGGGTTCAGTCGCCGGTGACTGGCCGCTGCAGGTGACCAGCACCGACGACGCCGCGCGACAGCTACCGATCGTGCGCGCCATCGTCGAGGCGGAGCTGCACCAGCGGATCTACGAAGGGCGGTACCCGGTAATGCCCGTCGCGGTGCGCAGGTACGGCCTTCCACCCGACTGACTCCGATCGCCAGGCCTGGGTCCCTTCCTCACTGCGCTGAGTGCGCCGAGTTCGACTACAGGGCTGCTCGGCGACCGGAGGACAGCCCTGTAGTCGAACTCGGCGGACACAGAGTTCGCGCCAGCGCCAGGTGTGGGCGAGCCGCCAGCTGTCCCATATCTCGGGTCGTAGCTTGCCGCGGGCGGGCACTGCCAGGCCTTGGTCACGGGCCCCACAGGTACCAGTTTGCGGCAAAGGCATCAGACTGCCGCTGCCGCCTTGCGGGCAGCCACCAGCACGGGATCCCACACCGGAGAGAACGGTGGCGCGTAGCCGAGTCGGGATCCAGCGTGGCCATCGGCGGCGCCGGTGGCCAGCACCAACTCGTCGAAGCCAAGCTGGTAGCTCGCACCGCCGTCGAGTGGCGCGGCGGTCACCGTCCGGCCGGACAGGTCGATCTCGGTGACCTCAGTGCGCAGCCGTAGATCGATCCCGTTCGCCCTGTGCTCACCGGCGCTGCGCGCGATCAGGGCGTCCGCAGTGTCGACGTCGCCGGCCACCAAGTACGGGATGCCGCAGGCCGAGTAGGACACGTGATGGCCGCGCTCGAAAACCACCACCTCCAGCGCGTCGGGGCCCGCGGTGCGCAGCGCCTGCGATGCCGCGCTCATCCCCGCCGCGTCCCCGCCGATGACCACTACCCGCCTCGCCATGTCGCCCACCACACCGGTTGCCCGACCACGTAGTCAACCTCGACGGGTGCATCCTCGATGCCAACCGGCAAGGATCTGGTGTCGTGAACTCGACAGCACGGACGTTTCCGCCGACCAAAAAGGTCCGTGCTGTCGAGTTCACGACGTGCACGATCGCCGGGCAGGTAGTGCCGGAAGGACCGGTCTCCGCGGGCGCGGAGTTGTTCGAGCTGCGCCGCGATGTCGTCATCAAGACTGAGCGTCGTCCCCACACCGCCGTGACCACGTCCACACTGCCAGAGCGGATGGGCAGCGCTGAGGTGGCATCGGCCCGCACTACCCGGTCCGGTAGATGGACGGCGGCACGGCTCAGCGTCGCAGCCGAGATGTCCAGCCCCAGCACTGTCCCGGGCAGCTCGGCGGCCACCGTCGCGGGTCCAACAGCGAGATCGAGGATCCGAAGGTGGTTCGTCTCAGGCAGCAACGTCCGGATTGCTCGAGCTGCAGCACGCGCCCGGGTCATTCCACCGTGATCGTCGCCGTACCGCTGGACGAGTTCGTCATCGTCAGGCATGCACTAAGCCTCCCGAGCTCATGGGCCGAGCTCGGACAGCTCTGCTGTTGGGCTCGGGAGGCTGGGAGCAGTCAAGGTCCCGCGGCGCGCGATTACAGCAGCCAGGCGATGCCGCTGGCGGTGGATAGGGCAGCACCAACGGCCAGTAGCAGGGCCAGGAGGCGCGAGGTGCGCCAAGCGGAAACCACACCGCCGAGCAGGAAGCCGGCCAACGCCAACAATGCCGGACCTACCCAGCTCACAGCACTCCCTTGGTGGAAGGCACCCCGCAAGTCCGCGGGTCGAGCTCGACGGCGGTGCGCAGCGCCCGGGCCAGCGCCTTGTACTGCGCCTCGGTGACATGGTGCGGATCGCGACCATGCAGCACCCGGATGTGCACCGCCAGCTGCGCTTGGAAGGCCAGTGTCTCGAACACGTGCCGGTTGAGCACCGTCGGGTAGTTGCCCCCCACCACGAATCCGGCCAGCACGTCAGGTTCGCCGGTGTGTACGCAGTAGGGGCGCCCGGAGACGTCCACCGCCGCGTGCGCCAGCGTCTCGTCCATCGGCACCCAGGCATCGCCGAAGCGCCGGATGCCCGACTTGTCCCCCAGCGCCTGGCGCAGGGCCTGACCGAGCACGATGGCGACATCTTCGACGGTGTGGTGCGCGTCGATCTCCACGTCGCCGGTCGCGCGCGCGACCAGGTCGAACGCCGCGTGCTTGCCCAGCGAGGTGAGCATATGGTCGAAGAACGGGATGCCGGTGTGCACCTCGGCGCTCCCCGTGCCGTCGAGATCGAGCTCGACGAGCACTGAGGACTCCTTGGTCACCCGCTCGATCCGCGCCGTGCGGCTCACGATGCCTCCCGGGCTAGGACTGCCGCGCTGGCGGCCAGGAACGCGTCGTTCTCCGCAGGGGTCCCCACAGTGACCCGCAGGTGGCCCGCGATTCCCACGTCCCGGATCAGCACACCGTGCTCCAGGTAACACCGCCACGCGGTCGGCGCATCGGCGAACCATCCGAACAACGCGAAGTTGGCGTCGGAGGGCACCACCTGGGCGCCGAGGCTGCGCAGCCCCGCCATGACGCGCTCGCGCTCGGCCACCAAGGTGGCCACGGACTCCAGGGTTGACGATCCGTGCCGTAGCGCCGCGCAGGCGGCCGCCTGGGTGAGCGCTGAAAGGTGGTAGGGCAGCCGCACCAGCAGCAGCGCGTCCACCATCGCCGGAGCGGCGGCGAGGTAACCCAGCCGGCCGCCCGCGAAGGCGAACGCCTTGCTCATCGTCCGGCAGATCACCAACCGGTCGGCGAACCGCTCGAGCAGCCTGATCGCGCTCGGGCGGCTGGAGAACTCACCGTAGGCCTCGTCGACCACCACGATGCCCGGCGCCGCGGCGAGCACCGCCGCCAGGTCGTCGGGCGGGATCGACTGCCCGGTGGGGTTGTTGGGGCTGGTGACGAACAGCACGTCAGGTCGGTGCTCCTCGATGGCTGCCACGGCGCCCACGGGATCCAGCGAGAAGTCCGCCCGTCGCGGCGCCGGGATCCACTGCGTGCGGGTGCCTGCAGAGATGATCGGGTGCATCGAATAGGACGGGATGAAACCCAGCGCGCTGCGGTCGGCCCCACCGAAGGCCTGCAGCAGCTGCTGGATGATCTCATTGGACCCGTTGGCGGCCCACAGGTTCGCCGCGGTCAGCGGCACGCCGGTGCGCTCGGCGAGGTAGCCGGCCAGGTCGGTGCGCAGCGCCACGGCGTCCCGGTCGGGATAGCGGTGCAGGTTTCGCGCCGCCTGCGCCACCGCGGCGGTGACGTCGGCGACCAGCCCGGGGGGCGGCGGGTAGGGGTTTTCGTTGGTGTTCAACCGCACTGCGACGTCGAGTTGCGGCGCCCCATAGGGAGTGCTGTCCCGCAGCTCGTCGCGCAGTGGCAGATCCGCGAGCGTCACCTCGCAACCGATCGGGCCGGCCACCGCCGTCACCGCGCCCTCCCGCGGAACCGTGCGGTGATGGCCTGACCGTGCGCAGGCAGATCCTCGGCCTCAGCCAACGCGACGACGTGGTCGGCGACCTTCACCAGAGCGTCCTCGTCGTACTCGATGAGCTGGACGCCGCGTAGGAAAGTCTGCACGGACAGGCCCGAGGAGTGCCGGGCGCAGCCACCGGTGGGCAGCACGTGATTGGAGCCGGCGCAGTAGTCGCCCAGCGACACCGGCGCGTACGGGCCAACGAAGATCGCCCCGGCGTTGCGCACCCGGCGGGCCACCGCGGCCGAGTCGACGGTCTGGATCTCCAGGTGCTCGGCCGCATAGGCATCCACCACCGACAGCCCGGCATCGATGTCGGAAACCAGGATGCAGCCGGATTGACGGCTGGTCAGCGCGGTGTGGATCCGCTCGGTGTGCTTGGTGACCGCGACCTGCCGGTGCAGCTCGGCGTCCACCGCGTCGGCGAGCTGCACCGAGTCGGTGACCAGGACGCTGGCCGCCAGCGTGTCGTGTTCGGCCTGGGAGATCAGGTCAGCGGCGACGTGTGCCGGGTCGGCACTGCGGTCGGCCAGGATCGCGATCTCGGTGGGGCCGGCCTCGGCATCAATGCCGATCATGCCGCGTAGCGCGCGCTTGGCGGCCGTGACGTAGATGTTGCCCGGGCCGGTGACCATGTCGACCGGGTCCAGTGCTGCACCGTCGGTGTCCGTGCCGCCGAAGGCCAGCAGCGCGACCGCCTGCGCGCCGCCGACTGCCCACACCTCGTCGACTCCGAGCAGCGCGGCCGCGGCGAGCACGGTGGGGTGCGGCCGGCCACCGTGAGCGGCCTGCGGCGGTGAGCACACCACCAGCGACGCCACCCCGGCCACCTGCGCGGGTACCACGTTCATCACCACCGTGGAGGGGTAGACCGCCAATCCGCCGGGCGCGTAGAGCCCGACCCGGGCCACCGGCATCCACCGCTGCGTGACAGTACCGCCGGCCACCACCTGGGTGACCGTCTCGGTGCGCCGCTGGTCCGCATGCGCCCGGCGGACCCGGGCGATGGCCTCCTCCAGCGCGGCGCGCACCGTCGGGTCCAACTGCTCCAGCTCGGCGCGCAACGCGCTGGCCGGCACCCGGACACTGGCCGGGCGCACTCCGTCGAAGCGTTCGGCGAACTCCAGCGCCGCCGCCACACCTCGGTCGCGCACCGCGTCGATCACCGGAGCCACCTGGTGGGCCACCGAGTCGACGTCGACCTCGGCCCGCGGCAGCAGCCCGCGCAACGCAGCGAGCCCGGGAACCCCGCCACGCAAGTCAGTCCGTCTCAGCATCCCGTCCTCCTCCACACAAACGCTACAGGGCTGGCCCCACGCATTGAGCCGGCTCAGCGGGGTTACCCGGCTCGAATAACCACGCTCAGCCCGCTGAATGCGGGTGGGCCGCCACCGTTACGCTCCGTCGGGTGTCGATGCGGCGAGTTGCGGTGGGCGCTGTGGTGGGGATAATCGCATTGATCGTTCCGCTTTCTGCGGCTGCGGCGCCGCCCTCGCCCGAACCGCCGACCGTGACCGCTTTGTCGGCCTATCGCGTTCCGGGAGTGACTGACCCGGCTACCCGCAACGCGGTGCTGCGCGAGGGTGTGGACGTGCTCAGCGGCGGTCGCGACTA
The DNA here is from genome assembly GCA_030854185.1 of Actinomycetota bacterium. GTDB lineage: Bacteria > Actinomycetota > Actinomycetes > Mycobacteriales > Pseudonocardiaceae. Next base: position 6,279 of record JALYTS010000031.1, read on the forward strand.
CCTGGAGATCCGAGCCACGCCCGCCCAGGCTGAGCACTTGCGAACCAGCGGACTGCAGCTGCTCCCACTACCAGCGGCGGCACCGACGCCGCTGCCGGTGGCGCCCGGCCAGTTCCCGATCGGGTACCAGGGTTACCACACCTACCACCAGCTCACCACCGACCTGGACTCGCTGGCTGCCGCGCACCCCAACCAGGTCGCGGTATCCAGTTACGGGACATCGGTGCAGGGCCGACCGCTGCTGCTGGTCAAGATCAGCGACGATGTGCGCGCCGACAAGCACGAGCCCGAGGTGTTGTTCAGCTGCGCTCAGCACGCCCGTGAACACATCACCGTCGAAATGTGCCTGCACATTGTGCGGCGGCTGGCGCAAGGCTACGGAACCGATCCGGCGATCACCCGGTTGCTGAAATCACGGGAGATCTGGGTGATGCCGATGGCCAATCCTGACGGCGCCGAGTATGACATCTCCACCGGCCTTTTCTCGATGTGGCGAAAAAACCGCCAGCCGGCCCCGGAGAATCGCGAGATCGGCACCGATCTCAACCGCAACTGGGGCGACGAGTGGGGCTGCTGCGACGGGTCGAGCTCCAACCCCGCCAGCGACACCTACCATGGGCCCGCGCCGTTCTCCGCGCCGGAGACCGGGCAGCTCCGGGACTGGGTGAACAGCCGGGTGATCGGCGGCGTGCAGCAGATCACCGCCCACATCGACTTCCACAGCTTCTCCGAGCTGGTCCTCTGGCCCTACGGATTCACTACCAGTGACACCGGCCCCGGCCTGATCAAGTCGGACGCGGACACCTTCCGCAAGCTGGGCGAACAGATGGCCGCCACCAACGGCTACACACCAGAGCAGTCCAGCCACCTCTACATCAACGACGGCTCGATCGGGGACTGGATGTGGGCGCAGCACCACATCTGGTCCTACACCTTCGAGATGTACCCGACCAGCCTGACGCAGGGCGGCTTCTACCCACCGGCGTCCGTGATCGACCGGGAGACCGCCCGCAACGATGCGGCCGTGGACCTGCTGCTGAACTACGCGGACTGCGTACCACGAATCACTGGAGCCCATTGCACCGCCCGTTAGCCGGAGAGGATGGTCGATGTCTGACGATGCTGCGCGCGAGCTGATCGCGCGGACCCCGAGCTATGAGTTCCGGTCCGCCGGGAAGCTCTGCACCTCCTGTGGAGCGCTCATCGAGAACGTACGCGGTGATGATCAAGTGCACGACCAGTGGCACGCGGCTGTCTCAGTGCTGTTGGGCAGATCTGGCGACCGCTGAGTGATCCGGTAACGGCGTTCGAGCTCATGATCACCGAAAGTGAGCACTGACCGTGCAGAATTGCACTGCCACAACTCAGTTTCGGCGATCATGGCCGGCGGTTGCACGGTTGCGCTCATGCCAAGTCCAGTCCGAGGTCCAGGGCCGGCGCGGAGTGGGTGAGGGCGCCGACGGACAGGTAGCGCACTCCGGTTTCGGCGTAAGGCCGGGCGACGTCCAGGGTCAGGCCGCCAGAGGCCTCCAGCTCGGTTTTCGAGCCTGCGGCGCGGCGGACCGATTCGGCGCACTGCGCGACCGTCATGTTGTCCAGCAGCACCAGGGACACTCCGGCGGCCAATGCCTCCTCCAGCTCGTCGAGGGTGCCTACCTCCACCTCGCAAGGCAACGCGGCCGCGTACGCCCGCACGGCCGTGATCGCCGCAGTCACCGAACCAGCGGCGGCCACGTGGTTATCCTTGATCAACACCGCGTCCCCGAGCCCCATCCGGTGGTTGACCCCACCGCCACAGCGCACCGCGTATTTCTGTAACACGCGCAAACCGGGCAGGGTCTTACGCGAGTCCCTGATCGATGCGCCCGTTCCGGCCACCGCATCCACCCACGCCCCGGTGGCGGTCGCCACGCCGGAGAGATGGCACAGCAGGTTGAGCGCGGTCCGCTCGGCCGTGAGCAGCCCCGTCACCGGGGCGCGGACCGTGAGGGCGATATCGTCGGCGGCAAGTCGGTCGCCGTCGTGGCGCTGCTCGATGATCTCGTAGCCCCCGACTGCGAGCACCGCGTCGAGCACGGCCAGGAATACCGGCAAGCCGGCTAGCGTGCCAGGTTGACGTGGCGAGACAGTCGCCGTCGCGACAGCTCCGGCGGGCACACAGGCTGCGGTGGTGGCGTCCGGTCCATAGCGCAGGTCCTCGGCCAGCGCGGTGCTGATGACCCGGCGTACCTCGTCGGCATCGAGTCCCCCGTTGCAGGCCTCGGCGTTCACGCCACCCCTCCCACCAGCGCCGGTTCGGCCGGCACCGGGTTTCCGGCATCGTCGAGCTCCACGGCGATGCTGCGCCGCCAGCGCTTCGCTGGGCGGGGGTGATCGGTGCGAAGGTGGCAACCACGGCTCTCGGTGCGTGCGGTGGCGGCGGCGAGCACGGCGGCGGCGGCCAGGGTGAGCCCAGCGTCCTCCGCGTCACGGGGCGTCCGTATCCGCCGGCGTGTCGTAGTCTCCGCGACTGCCGAAGCAGCGGCGAGCCCGGCCGAGTCGCGCCCGATGCCGGCGTGCGCACTCATCGACTGCTGCAGCACGTCGCGGTCCGCGATCGGGCGAAGCTCGTAGCAGGGCAGCGGCGGGCCGGGGCATCGGGACACGGTCAAGTCAGCCGCCACTGCCTCTGCGGCCCGTCCGCCCATCACCAGCCCCTCCAACAAGCTGTTGGAAGCCAGCCGGTTCGCACCGTGCAGACCGGTCCGGGCCACCTCTCCCGCGGCGTACAACCCGGGCACGGTCGTCCGGCCGCTGGTGTCGGTGACCACGCCGCCGCACTGGTAGTGCGCGGCCGGGACTACCGGAATCGGCTCGTAGCCTGGATCAACGCCGATCGACCTGCAAGCCGTGTGCACCGTCGGGAAACGACGGCGCAGCTCCACGCCGCCGAGGTGGGTGGCGTCCAGCAGTACGTGGTCGCTGCCCGTCGCCGCCATCCGCCTGGTGATCGCCGCGGCCACCACGTCGCGCGGCGCCAGCGCACCGAGCGGATGCACACCGGTCATCACCGGGGCGCCGGCGGTGTCCAGCAGTACCGCGCCCTCGCCGCGGAGCGCCTCAGTCACCAACGGCTGGCGGCCCCTCGCGCCCGTGCCGAGATACAGCGCCGTCGGATGGAACTGCACGAACTCGAGGTCGGCCGTCAGCGCCCCGGCCCGTAACGCCAATGCCACCCCGTCACCTGTCGCCACATCGGCATTGGTGCTGGCGGCGTAGAGCTGACCGAGGCCTCCGGTGGCGAGCAGCACGGCCCGAGCGCGCAGCACACCGCCACCATGCTCGTCGAGCAGGGCCAATCCAGCCACCCGACCGGTATCGTCGCGCAGCACCTCGGTGACCGCTTGCCCTTCAAGCAACGCCATCCGCAGGCCGCGGGCTGAGCCGGCCAGCGCCCGCTCTATCTCAGCTCCGGTGGCGTCACCACCGGCGTGGATCACCCGGTAGGCCCGATGCCCGCCCTCCCTGGTGCGCCGAACATCCGCCCAACCGCCGTCGAAGACGGCACCGTGGGCCCTCAGCGCGTTGACCGCGGACGGGCCGGCGGCCAGGATCGTCCGGACGGCCGCCTCGTCGCACAGCCCGGCGCCGGCCGACAGCGTGTCCGCCACATGCGCGTCCACACTGTCGCCGGACGGTGATAGGTGGTCCAGGCTGTCGCCGGACGGTGACAACGGCTGATCGGGCAGCACCACCGCGATACCGCCCTGCGCCCACCGGGTGTTGCCGTCCTCGACCGTTGTCTTGGTCACGGCCACCACCCGCAAGCCGAGCTCGACCGCACGCAAGGCAGCGGTCAACCCGGCGACGCCAGTGCCGACCACCGCGAGGTCGGCGGTGACCTCCCAGACCGTCACTCGTCGCCGCCCGGCCGGCCGATAGCGATCATGCGCTGCACCGCGCTACGGGCGCGGGCGGCGATGTCGGTAGGGACGATCACCTCGTCGACGCCGTCGCGCAGCGAGCGCAGCAACGCCGCCGGAGTGATCATCTTCATGTACCGGCAGGAGGCCCGGTCGTTGACCGCTTGGAAGTCGACTCCTGGAGCCGCCCGCCGCAGCTGGTGCAGCATGCCGACCTCGGTGGCCACCAGCACTTCGTGAGCTCCGGTCGTTCGGGCGGCATCGAGCATGCCGCCGGTGGACAGGATCCGCACGCGTTCGGCAGGTACCGCACCCGCGCCCGCGAGGTACAAGGCGCTGGTCGCGCAGCCACATTCCGGGTGGATGTAGAGCTCGGCGTCGGGCGCGGCAGCTGCCTTCGCGGCTAGCTGGGAACCGTTGATCCCGGCGTGCACGTGGCATTCCCCGGCCCAGATATGCAGATTCCTCCGGCCGGTGACGCGCTGGACGTGTGCGCCGAGGAACTGATCGGGCAGGAACAACACGTCCCGGTCCGCGGGGACGGAGTCGACCACCTCAACGGCGTTGGACGAGGTGCAGCAGATGTCGGTCTCGGCCTTGACCTCGGCGGTGGTGTTCACATACGACACGACGACGGCATCGGGGTGCTCGGCCTTCCATTCCCGTAGCTGCCCGGCGTCGATGGAGTCGGCCAACGAGCAACCGGCGCGCGCGTCCGGGATGAGTACCGTCTTGGCCGGTGCCAGGATCTTCGCGGTTTCGGCCATGAAGTGCACGCCGCAGAAAACGATGGTGCTTGCCGCACAGTCGGCGGCGATGCGCGACAGCGCCAGGGAGTCCCCGACGTGGTCGGCGATGTCCTGGATGTCGGGCACCTGGTAGTTGTGCGCGAGCAACACCGCGTCGCGCTGCCGGGCGAGTTCGCGCACCTCCTGATGCCAATCTCGATCAAGCTCCGGCCCTGGGTGGCCGGCGTGGGTCCACTCCGACGCAGCGGTAGCGGCCATGTCGCCTCCTTCGCCAGCACCGATGCTGGCCCTTCCGTAGTTTTCGCCTTATAGTCGAAAACATGGATGGTAACAGCGGCGGCCTCGCGATGCACGAAGTTCTCGCCGCTGTGCTGCAGGTCCGTGACGGGCAGCTGCAGGTGCTGTTGTGGCAACGCGGCATCGAGCCCGATGCAAGGCGCTGGGCGTTGCCGGGCGGGCGGCTCGGCGGCAGAGAGGACGTGCAGACCTCGGTGCTGCGCCAGCTCGCCGAGAAGGTCGACGTCCGCGAGGTCGCCCACGTCGAACAACTCCAGGTCTTCAGCGCGCCGGATCGGATGCCACAGCGACGGACCGTCGTGACGGCCTTCCTCGGGCTGGTGCCCTGCGTGGCCGATCCCGCGCTGCCCGACGACACGGCATGGCACCCGGTGACCGATGCCCTACAAGAGGTGCCGCCCACTGCCTTCGACCACGGCCTGATCATGCGTCGAGCCAGGGACCGGCTGCGCGCCAAGCTGTCGTACACCAACCTCGGGTTCGCTCTCGCGCCGCCCGAGTTCACCGTCTCCGGTCTGCGCGAGCTCTACTCCGCTGCGCTGGGCTACCGAGTATCGGCGACCAACCTGCAGCGAGTGCTGGCCCGCCGAGGGGTGCTGGTCCCCACTGGTGGTACCGCCGCGCCGGGACCGTCCGGCGGGCGACCCGCGGCGCTGTACCGCTTCGCGGAGCGCGGCATGCGAATCACCGACCCGTTCGCCGTGTTGCGACCACCGGATTCACAGCATGCCCCGGAAAGGGCCGTTCATTCAGCGGATCCGCGCGCGGCACCGTAACGTTTACCTGTGGCCGAGACCGTCCCGCTATTCCCGCTGGGCACTGTGCTGTTGCCGGGCGCATCGCTCCCGCTGCACATCTTCGAGCCCCGCTACCGTCAGTTGACCGTCGACTTGGTGACCGGCGCCGTACCCGGCCGCAGCTTCGGGGTGATCGCGGTCAAGCAGGGTCTGGATGACGAGGAGATTCACGACGTCGGATGCACCGCGCTACTCCAGGATGCCCGCAGGTTGCCCGATGGTCGCTTCGACATCTTCACTCGCGGCAAGAAGCGGTTCCGGGTGCTCGATATCGACAACACCACCGCGCCGTACCTGGTGGGCAATGTCGAGTGGGTGCCTGACGAGGACGTACCAGCAGAACAGTCGATGCTCCTGCCGGTGCTGGCCCGATCGGCCCGGGAAGCCCACCGGCAGTACTGCTGCGCGGCGTGGCAGCACGGTGATTGGGAGGAGCCCAAGGAGGACGTCGACGTCGCAGCGTTGGCGCACCTGCTCGCCTCGGACTGCCTGCTGACCCTGGAGGACCGGCAAGCCCTGCTCGAGGAACGCGACCCAGCCGATCGGCTGCGCCTGGTGCGCACCCTGCTGGTGCGAGAGGCGGCGTTCCTGCGGACACTGCGCGCGGTGCCGGTACCGCTGAACCAGTTCGCGGAGAAGGCCAGCCGCAACTGAGCTCGCCAACGGACTGCTCAGGTCGAGCCTGCGCCGAGGTCCTCGCTGCCGTTCCAGGCGGTCGTGAGACAGTAGGTGACCGCAACGCCGAACGGTTGCGTGATGATCACCCAAGCTGACTCAAGCACCGGCGCCCGCGCAAACGGCGCGCCGGTGGGCGCCCGATCTGGGTAGTGTGCAGCGCCCAGCCACAGCCCGACTCGAATCGCGAGCCACGCCGCCACCAGCGAGCCGAGCACCGCGGCTACCAGCACCAGTGGGCCACGCCAGCGGCGGAACAGCCACAACGCCGCGCCGGTGAGCACCCCGGCGGCCAGCCCGAGTAGCACGAAGGTCGCCATGTCGTCGAAGCGGTGCTCGCTCTGCCCGACGAACGGCAGCACGCCGCCTGGCGTGGGAGCCAGCGCCGAGCGCGCGACGAACTCGGGGGGTGCCAGCCAGGACCACAGGACGCCCAGTGGCAGGCCCAGCACCGCCACGGCACACAGCACGCCCAGCGCGGGAACCAGGTCGGCCCGGACCACCGCAGGGAGTCGAGACGGCACTGGCTCGGCAGCCTGCTGGACCTCCGGCTGCGCCGCGCTCATCCCACGGCCAGCACTTCGACCTGCGGCCGGGTCACGGGTTGCTCCTTTCGACGGCGGTGCATCCCTGCCAGTCTGCCGCATTCGCTACGAGGGGGCCGCGATCACCTGCGAGCACAACGGCCCACGTCCCAAGATGCGCCTCGCGAGTGTCGGTGGGCGTGCCGTTGTTTGAGGGCGACCGCACCGCCTGTCAGGGCGATCGTGGCCGTATGAGGGACCACCACAGGCACACTATCCGCCTGCGGGGACATTATCTCGCCAGGAGTTGGTGGCGAAACGGGGCTGGTCGCCGAATATCTGCGTACTGAGCCTGTCCGCAAGTTCCTCCGAGAAGGTCCAGAGCGCGGCGACATATCGCCGGTAGAGCTGCCGATCGATGATTACCTCCTCACCGATATCCCGCCAAGGTCCCTCGTCCACCGCGTCCAGCGCTTTCTGATCGATGCGGCCCATCCGATGCAACAGAACGTTTCTGATCTCACCGAGCTCGTTCAGCGTGTCCCTCAGGTCGTGAGGCAGCGGACGGCGCGCGCCGAAGCCGACGCGGCGAAGAGCGTCTTCCCAGCGATCCACCGCAGACATACCTTTACCGAAATCCTTCACCGGCGAATCTGGAAGAGATTTTTCAATAACAGTCTGCGCAACCTTCTTTATTGTATTTCGAATGCCGTCGCTAATCGGCGCTCCGCTAGCATGCGCCTCCTTGCTGTATTGACTGATAATCCGACGGATGCGCTTTTGCAGCCGCTCATACTCCTGGCCTCGGTGCTCCACTACCGGGTGCCGTAGGGTTTTGCAGAGTGCCTCGACGTAGCCCTCGACGATACCGAACAAATCGATGATGGTCATCGCGTTCAGCTGGTTCTGCACGGCAGTGTAATCAATAGCTGTTGCCTGGGCTGGCGTACCGCTCTTGGCCAGGTCCTGCGCCGAGATAGCCCGAAGCCCCGCCATCAATGTCGACCTGACCTCAACCGCACGAAGGCGCAACCGATTCAATTCCTGCGGGCTGGTCGAACTCTCGTTCGGTTCCTCGGCGGCACCGGATGTACTCATGGTTCTACCAGGTTGCCACCTGGTCGTGTGGGGTGGAGACGCCGGGGTGCGCATTCAGCCCTACTCGGTCCCAGGCCCCTGCGCTGTCCCGCGTCTGGAAACGCTTGTCACCCTGATCGGTTTCGAACGTTGAACGCTCAGTCGACGGCGGCGTCCTGGATCCAGTCAGCGATGTAGCCCATCTTGGCGCTCACCAAGTCGGCCTGCTCGGGCGAAACCACGATGTGCCTGCCCTGTGAGTCGGTGATCGTCACTTCAGGCATCCGCAAAGTAACAGTGACGGGCCCCTTGCCTCCCTGGGCCGGGATCTGCCAGGTCTTCTCGATCACGGTTTCGCTCATGATCTTGCGTTCAAGCTCCACTCGATCCATTGGAAGACCATCGGGTGTTGCAAGTGTTGCAAGCAATGACCTGATCGAGTGATTGGATCAGCGCTGCGAGCGCTGCATAGTGCACACCATGCCTGGCAATCCGCACACCTCCGTCCGGTCCCGGCAGGTCGCCGCCGAACTGCGCGTCCTGCGCGAGCAGACCGGACTGTCCGGTGCCGAGGTGGCCAAGCGCCTCGGCATGTCACCCAGCAAGATCAGCCGGATCGAGACCGGCAACAGCGGCCTGCAGATCGAGGACGTCGCCGCGCTGCTGGGGCTCTACCAGGTGCCCGCCTCCACCCGTGACCAACTGCTCGACCTGGTGCGCCGCTCCGAGGAACGCGGCTGGTGGACCCGCCAGCCCGGGCTGCCCCAACTGTGGCGCAGCCTGATCGACTTCGAAGCCAAGGCCACCCGAGTACAGAACTACGAGGCGCTGGTCGTGCCCGGGCTGCTGCAGACCGCGGAGTACGCGCGAGCGATCATCCAGGGCGTCGCCCCTACCGTGTCCGAGGCCGAACTGGACAATCTGGTGGCTGCACGGATGGCCCGCCAGGCGGTATTGACGCGGGCCAGTGCCCCACAGTTCTTCGCGGTGGTGGATGAGGGAGCACTGCGCCGCCCGTTCGGCGAGCCCGGAGTGATGCGCCGGCAGCTGCACCATCTGCTCGGCGTGGCCGAGCAACCGCACGTGACGCTACGGGTAGTACCGCTGGCGGCCGGCGCCTATGCGGGGCTGCGCGGACCGTTCGTAATTCTGGAGTTCGCCGAGGAACCGGCGCTGGTCTATCTGGAGAACCACAGCACCGTACTGTTCTTGGAAGAAGAGGCCGATCTGGCCGCATATCGGGTGGCTCTGGGGAATATCCTGCATGCAGCCCTTGCACCCGCTGCAACGACCGAGCTGATCACCCAGATCGCCGCCGAGCTTGGCTGAGCCAGCGGACTGCGCGGGGCGCACGACCCACGGAGAGGAGCCCGGGATGCCTGCGCTGGACCTCAGCGGCGCCCGATGGCGCAAGAGTAGCCGCAGCACCGACCAAGCCAACTGCGTCGAGGTTGCCTTCGCCGGCCCGGTCGTCGCGCTGCGCGACTCCAAGAACCCCACCGGCGGCGTGCTGGCCATCCCCCCTCACGCCTGGAGGGCCTTCACCACCGCTCTGCGAACCAACGAGTTCGACCACTGACCGCACCGGACTGCGCTCCGACTCTGGACCTCCCGACAGGAGCGCGAGTCAGGGACCGGTGGGGGGCCGCTCGGGTCCGGCGGAGTGGAGCGGGCTGGAACTGTCGGTGCTCACGGGCAGCATGCGACCATGGTGGTGCTCCCGAGACGTACGGAGGTGAGCTGTAGATGGCCTCGCCTGCCCAACCCCAGCTGGTCGACCATGTCGGGCCGTGGACCGAGCAGGACTATTTCGCCCTGCCCGAGGACCGTCGCCGCATCGAACTGCTCGACGGGGGACTGCTGGTGAGCCCAGCAGCGGGAGGCCGGCACCAGCGGCTGTCGTCCCAGCTCTGGCATGTCTTGGGGCGGGCGGCGCCGAGCGGGTTGGAAGTGCTGGAAGCCATCAACGTCCGGGTGGCGCCAGGCCGGATTCTGATTCCTGACCTGGTAATGGTCACCAACCCCGGGGCGGATCTCACGGTGTGGCAGCCGGCCGAGGTGGCAATGGTTGTCGAGATCGTGAGCCCCGGCAGTGTGGCGGCTGATCGGGCGATCAAGCCGCCGCTGTACTCGGCTGCGGGAATCGAGCACTACCTGCGGATCGAGCTCGGGAGCCCAGGCCCCAGTGCGGTGGCGTACCGGTGTCAACATGGACAATACGTCCAGGTCGGGTCGTCGAGGCCGGCCCAGCGCATGCGGCTGGCCGAGCCGTTCGCGGTCGAGTTGGACCTCGCTGAACTCGCTGCCGCCACCCGACCATCACACTGACCCACGCCGATCAGTGGGCGGGTCCGACTGCCTCGATGTTCGCGACAGTGAAGTCGCGTTGGGCATTGCGGAGGTGGCACCAGGAGTCGAGCCAGCGGCCGTAGAGCTGTTGCGGCCGGATGGCACGGGTGCTGCAACTGCCGTTCTTGTCGCGGTAGACGATCAGCACGTCGTTCTGGTGATCCACGGCGTCACACAGAAGCTCCAGCTCAGCGTCGTCGAGGTGACAGTTGAGCTGGGACAGAGCCTCGAAGGTATCCGAGTCTGCGGACACCCCTACCGTCTTGCCGAGCGGATCGGCCATGAGCCGCTGGACCAGCTCAGTGGCGGACAGCGCAGATCGCGGTGCCGTCATGACCGCACGCTCGTGCGTTGGCGCCTGGTAGTCGTGACGGGCTTCGAGGATCACCGTGCACTGCGCATCCTCCGCCATCGGAGACAGGCCCACCTCGCGAAGCCGCTTCAGGACGTCGTCCAGGCCGGCTGGGCTGGCGAGAACGGTAGGGGCGAGCTGACTGAGGTGCAGCTTGCTCAGAGATCGAGTGTGTAGGACCTCGGTGATCAGGGCCTCGTCGGCGACGATGCAGGACCGCATCCCGCGCACCCGAAGCTGTCCGTGCCGGCGGGCGGCATCGGTGATCAGATACTCCAGTGGCTGGGGCACCGGCCGGGCCGACACGGCGGCCAACTCGGCGATCAGGTCCTGGGCCGTCCACCCGGTGTCCAGTGCGGAGCGGACACTGGCCGGGCTGAACCGCCAGGTCCCGGCGGACCCGTGGCTCTCGGCCACCGCCGCGCCGTTGAGCAGTCGCGCCACAGCCGCGCTCGGCTGGCCGGAGACCACGGCGGTGAGGTCGGACTGCAGGATCACACTGCACGGGGTTTCGGGAAGCAACACGGTGCAACGCCGGGCCAGCTCCGCGACAGCGTCCTTCGGTGCGGACTGCGACGCGTCCGTGCCGGTGGACGCCATCACAGCCAGCAGGTGCTCGCCGAGCTCCGACAGCACGTCGGTGGCGATCACTCCGAGCAGTTCGGCTTCGCGGATTGCGGCGGCCACCTTGTCCACCCGTTGACCCGAGTTATAGCCGTGCAACGGGACGAACCAGTCGATCACCTCCCCCACCGCGCGCACGGACCGTCCCGAACCGGCCGCGGCCAGCAGCGCGCGCCGCAACAGCCCAGCGGCCGATCCGAGCGGCAAGGGCGGTGGAAGTTCCTTGTCTCCTTCGATCCCCCGGCTGGTCGGCGCGTGCTCCAGGGAGTACCACGCGTCGACCAGCACGGTCCACCGCCAGCCTGGTTCCGCGCCGCGCCATTCCGCATAGGAATGCGTCGGTGCGTACCCGGCCTCGGCCTGACCCAACAGGCCTGCGGCGTAGGTCAGGTCGATCCACAACAGGAGAACGTCCAGCGGCATTGACAGCCGCTTGGCGAGCCGAGCCCGTTCCCGAGGCCCCACCCCACCCTTCTTCAGCGCCGTGATCGGCGTGGTGCTTGCCTCATCGAGCAGATTCGTCACCGCCCGAAGTGCCTCCTGGGCCGCTGCCGTGGCAGCCCGGCGCACAGCCAACTCGTCGGCGCCGGCGTGAGGGATTTCCGGCTGCCCGGTGAGGGTGAGCTCGCGTTCGCCCAGCCAAGCGGCGACCGCCACCTCCTTGGGCAGTTCGAGCCCATAGTTGACGGGGAGCAGTAGGCCGGCCGCGATCAGCAGCTCGGTCGGATCACGGTGTCCTGGGCCGCGCGGCCGGGCACGACCGTAACCCGAGTAGTAGTCGGAATAGCCACGCCGGTACTCGCCGAGCCGGTCCTTGACCGATTTGGGCAGCTCGGCGATCACCTTTGCCAGCAGGGGTGGATCCGCCATGATCGCGGACAGTCGCGCGGTCAGGTCCGTCTTGCGCAGGCCATCCGACACCGGGCCGAACGCGCCGACCGCTGTGCGCAGGTTCTCAGCGAGAACCGAACCTGCGATCTTCGCCACCGGCCGGCCGCCGCCGATCTCGGCCAGCCAGTGCGCCTCCAACCGAGGCGACAGGCACAGGATTCCGGAACTGTCCCAGGCAAGTCCCGTCTCGTACATCTGGGCCACTCCATCACGCACGGCCTGCTCTGAGGCATCCAGCAGCCGAACGAGACCGAGAATTGTCGCCGAGGCGCCGAGGCGCCGAGGGCGACGATGGCCTGACTGACACTGACCGTGTCCCGGTTCGCCGTCCGTAATGCGGCGGCGAGCGACTCCGCACCACCCAGCCGCTGCGCGAGCTGGTCGAAGCTACGCGGAACCGGCTGTATCAGGACATCCGGACGCGCGCGGAGCATGGCCGTCAACGGCCGCTCGCCCACACCGGACAGGTACTCGGCGAATGATCTTGCGCACACCTCCGCCATTCTGCCGTCCGCCCCCAGTCTCCGCGTGCACCGGGTGCGCCTGGATCGTGGACGGCTTGGACCACGACTACCCGGCCGCGCACGCCCCACGCCGTCGCCACCGGTTACCACCGCGGATTCTCCAACGGTTTCCCATCGAGTACTCGAACCGCTGAAAGCTATCGTCAGGGTGGCACTCATTGTTACATCTGTAACGCCTGGGTCTAGTTCGGCGAAAAATGAGCAAACCGCGTACACCGCCGTCGCGGGACCTACGAAAGAGATCTCATGTCGCCGATCGGCTCGCGCTACTACTCTCGGAGAGTAGCCGCATCCCTGATAACAATCAGCGTATTTTTCATTGGTAGCGCCTCGATTGCAGGATGCCAGAACGGGACATCGACGCAATCTTCCGGCCCGCAATCTTCCACTCAGGTGAGCAGCAGTTCTACGGTCCCGTTGCCTGGTCCGCCGCCCCCGACGACCGCACCGCTTGCTGTTGCCGCCCCGGCACCGGTGGCGGCGGCAGCCCCTCCACCAGCGCTGCCGCCGCCACCGGCTCAGGTACCTGCACCGCGTATCGGAGCAGTCGCTCCCCCATCTGCCGGATCAGTGCAAGAAAGCGGTTCCTGCGACGCGGACTATTACCGCAACAGCGACGGCAAGTGCGTCCACCGACCCCAGGCGGCGGCCGCAGCGCCAGCCGGTGCCACCGCGCGGTGCTCCGACGGCCAATACAGCTTCAGCCAACATCACCAGGGCACCTGTTCAGGCCACGGTGGCGTCGCCCAATGGCTATGACCGCAGTAGTTGTCGGTGACGCCGTCGATGGCAACCGCACTCAGTATCGGCAGCGGAGCACGAGCATCGCCCTCGCCTGGACCCGCAACCTGCCGCCTGGGACGGCGTCGCGCTGCTTGCGTCGGGCGTTGGCCAGCAGCGGATCGGTGGTATCCACGACCACCTCCCAGCTCCGACCATATCCCGAGTCGGGCAGGGTGAAGAGGACTTGCCGGTGGTGGGCATTGATCAGGAGCAGGAAGGAGTCGTCGATGATCCGTTCGCCGAGATCATCGACTTCGGGGATGCCCCCGCCGTTGAGGAAGATCCCGACGCTCTTGGTGGCTGGGACGTTCCAGTCCTCCTCGCTCATCTGCCGCCCGTCAGGCCGCAGCCAGGCGATGTCCTCGATGTTGGAGCCGCGGATCGAACGACCCTGGAAGAACCGGCGACGACGAAATACCGGGTGATCAGCGCGCAGCTGGGCGAGTTGGGTGGTGAACTCGGTCAGGACCGAGTTCAGCCGCGCGTCGTCCCAGTCCACCCAGCTGATCTTGCTATCCTGGCAGTAGACGTTGTTGTTGCCCTCTTGAGTACGTCCCAGCTCGTCTCCGTGGGAGAGCATCGGAACGCCTTGAGAGAGTAAGAGAGTGGTCAGAAAATTGCGTTTCTGACGTTCCCGCAGCGCGATGATCTTGCCGGTCTCAGTGGGACCCTCGACGCCACAGTTCCATGAGCGATTGTGGCTCTCGCCGTCGCGGCCGCCTTCGCCATTCGCCTCATTGTGTTTATGATTGTACGATACCAGATCGTTCAACGTGAAACCGTCGTGCGCCGTCACGAAGTTGATCGAGGCGATGGGTCGGCGGCCGTCTGCTTCATAGAGATCCGATGAACCGGTGAACCGGGAGGCGAACTCAGCAAGCGTACCTGGTTCACCCCGCCAGAAGTCCCGCACGGTATCGCGGTATTTACCGTTCCATTCCGTCCACAACGGCGGGAAGCCACCGACCTGGTAACCGCCCTCGCCGACGTCCCACGGTTCAGCGATCAGCTTGACCTGGCTGACCACCGGGTCCTGGTTCACCAGGTCGAAGAACGCCGACAGCCGGTTCACCTCGTGAAACTCCCTCGCCAGAGTTGCTGCAAGGTCGAAGCGGAACCCATCGACGTGCATGTCGAGCACCCAGTACCGCAGCGAATCCATGATCAGCCGCAGCGATTCGTGATGCCGCACATTGAGACTGTTCCCGGTGCCCGTCGTGTCGTAGTAGTGTTTCTTGTCGCCGTCGACCAGCCGGTAATAGGCCGGGTTGTCGATGCCTCGAAAAGATAGCGTCGGTCCCAGATGGTTGCCCTCGGCAGTGTGGTTGTAGACCACATCGAGAATGACCTCGATGCCGGCCCGGTGCAGCGCGCGGACCATGGCCTTGAATTCTTGCACCTGCTGGCCCCGGGTACCGAAACAGGCGTAGTCGTTGTGCGGGGCGAAAAAGCCGATGGTGTTGTAACCCCAGTAGTTGGACAGCCCGCGCTCGACGAGTGTGGAGTCGTGCACGAACTGGTGCACGGGCATGAGCTCGACCGCGGTCACCCCGAGATCACGAAAATGTTTGATCATAACCGGGTGCGCCAGACCGGAGTAACTGCCGCGGACGTCGTCAGGGATTCGAGGATGGCGCATCGTCATGCCCTTGACGTGCGCCTCGTAGATCACCGTTTCCTGGTAGGGAATTCGCAGTGGCCGGTCGTCGGACCAGTCGAAGAATGGGTTGACCACGACCGAGGTCATCGCGTACGGCGCGGAGTCGGCGTCGTTGTAGGAGTCCGGGTCACCGAACCGGTAGGCGAACAGGGCCTCGTTCCACTCGATGCGGCCGTCGCACGCCTTGGCATACGGATCGAGCAGCAGCTTGCTCGGGTTGCACCGCAAGCCCGCCGCCGGGTCGTAGGGTCCGTGCACCCGGTAGCCGTAGCGCTGGCCGGGGCTGACCCGCGGCACGTAGCCGTGCCAGACCAGGGCGTCGCGTTCGGGCAGGGTGATCCGGGTTTCGTCGCCCGTATCGTTGAACAAGCACAGCTCGATCCGGTGCGCGGCTTCCGAGAAGATCGAGAAATTGGTGCCGCCACCGTCGTAAGTCGCGCCCAGCGGGTAGGGCGAGCCAGGCCAGATGTCCACACGACCTCCGTAGATCCGCGCTGTTCCTGCGGCGTGATGCAGCAGCCGGGCGGTGTCTTTGTATCGTCTGCACACAACGATCGCCACCTCAAAGCTGCACCGGGCGACGGAGCCCCATGGCGCGGCCTGGGACAATGGGGCATGACCGGATTCATCACAGGGTCATTACAGGAACGGAGGATGCCCGGTTTGACTGAGCACGAGGTGCGCTCGCTGATCGGCCAGGTCGAGGCTGCTGTCCGCGATGCGATCGATCGGGTCCTACCCGAGCTGGCCGGCGCTGACCCGGTCGTCCGACGCTCCGAGCACGCCGATTTCCAGTCCAACGCCGCGCTCGCGCTCGCCAAACGCGCCCGGACCAGGCCCGCGGAGGTGGCGGGCGCCGTGGCGGAGGCACTGCGGGCCGCCGGGTCGGAGGCACTGCGCGGCTCGCCGGTCGCTGAGGTCACCGTGTCCGGACCGGGGTTCCTCAATCTGACCCTGGCCGATGGGGCGCTCTGGCACCAGGTCGCCGCCCGGCTGGCCAGCGCGCGCCTGGGTGTCGGCACTTCAGAGCAGGGCCGGCGCACCGTCGTCGACTACTCCGCGCCGAACGTGGCCAAGGAGATGCACGTCGGGCACCTACGCACCACCATCATCGGTGACTGCCTGGTCCGGGTACTGGGCTTCCTCGGTGCCGAGGTGATCCGGCAAAACCACCTCGGGGACTGGGGCACCCAGTTCGGGATGCTCATCCAATATCTCGATGACCACCCCGAGGCCACCTGGCACCACGACCAGCTCACCGAGGGCACGTCGACCGTCTCCGCATTGGACAACCTTTACCGTGCCGCTCGCGCCGCATTCGATGCCGACCCCTCGTTCGCCGAACGGGCCAGAGCGCGGGTGGTTGCGTTGCAAGCCGGCGACGAGGACACCACCGTGCGCTGGAAGGAGATCGTCACCGAATCGGAATTCGCGTTCCAGGAGATCTACCGTCGGCTCGGCGTACTCCTGGAGCCCGAGGACTCCGACGGCGAGTCGTTCTACAACTTCCTGCTGCCCGAGGTCGTCGACGAGCTGACCACCGCCGGTATCGCGGTGGGAAGCGACGGCGCGCTCGTCGTGTTCTCCGATGAGGTCACCGGCCCCGACGGCAACCCGGTCACGCTGATGGTCCGCAAGAAAGACGGCGGCTACGGCTACGACACCACCGACCTGGCGACCATCCGATACCGGATCCGCGATCTCAAGGCGGACCGCATCCTCTACGTGGTCGACTCCCGCCAGGCCCTGCACTTCCGGCTCATCTTCGAGGCAGCGCGCCGCGCCGGCTGGCTCACCGACGGCATCGACGCCACCCACGTCGCCTTCGGCGCTGTGCTCGGCCCCGACGGGCGGCCGTTCAAAACCCGCTCCGGCGACACCGTCAAGCTCATGGAGCTGCTGGACAACGCCGTCGATCGGGCGAAAGCCAGCGTCACGGAGAAGGCTCACGGGCTCTCAGAGGCGGACTTCACCCGGATCGCCGAGCAAGCCGGCATCGGGGCGGTCAAGTACGCCGATCTGTCGACATCGAGGATCAAGGACTACATTTTCGACGTTGATCGGATGGTGTCGCTGCAGGGCAACACCGGGGTGTACCTGCAATACGCGCACACCCGGATCTGCTCCATTCTCCGCAAGGCCGGCGACGCGATCGTAGAGGTTGATCCGGCGCTGCCGCTGCATCCTGCGGAGCGGGCTCTCGTGCTCGTTGTGGACGCATTCGGCGATACCCTCACCGAAGTCGGCCGGGTCCTGGAACCGCACCGGCTGTGCGGTCATCTCTACGAACTGGCGAAGGCATTCACCGACTTCTACGAAGCCTGCCCGGTGCTCACGGCGGCAGCACACGTCCGTACCAACCGCATCGCGCTGTGCCAGCTCACCGCCCGCACGTTGTGCCAGGGCTTGAACCTGCTGGGCATCGCCGCACCGGAACGCATGTAGCTCATGGCCGACGAGGGTGGCGACCCCGCCTGCTGGTTACCCCGAGTCTGCGCTGAATGCGGCCTGCTCGCCGACCAGGACCCACCCGTTGTGTGCACCTACTGCGGCGCTCAGATCCCAGACGACGACCCTCGTCCGGCCGGGTGGTCACACCCTGACTGATGCGTCGAGCAGGCGCTCGACGGCAGCCAGCTTGATGCACAGGACCAACCCGTCCAGTGCCTCGGCCAGCTCCGGCAGCGGCGGGTAGGTCGGTGCCAGCCGGATCACCCGATCGTCGGGGTCCTTGCCGTACGGGAACGGCGCGCCTGCGGCGGTCAGCGCGATTCCCGCGCCGGCGGCCAGCTCGACGACCCGGCTGGCGCAACCGTCCAGCACGTCGAGGGTGACGAAGTAACCTCCCTCGGGAACCGTCCAGGTTGCCACCCCGCTGTCGCCGAGTTGGTCGGCCAGCGTGCGCTGGACGAGATCGAACTTCGGCTTGAGCAGCGCCCGGTGCCGGTCCATGTGGGCGTGCACGCCTGCGGCAGTTTCCAGAAAGAGCGCGTGCCGTAGCTGGTTGATCTTGTCGGGACCGATGCTGCGCTTGGCCAGGTGCCCGGTCAGCCAGTCCACGTTGGCCGCCGACGCGCCGTAGAAAGCCACCCCGCTGCCCGCCAGCGTGATCTTCGACGTGGAACCGAACACCAACGGCCGATCGGCGTGACCGGCGCCGCCGGCGAGTGCCAGGATGTCGGCGACCTCGTGCCGGACCTCGGTCAGATGGTGCACGGCGTAGGCGTTGTCCCAGAAGATCCGGAAATCGGCGGCGGCGGTGCGCATCCGAGCCAACCGACCAACGGTCTGCTCGGAGTACCGGATGCCTGACGGGTTGCTGTACTTGGGCACACACCAGATCCCCTTGATCCGGGCGTCCGCGGCGACCAGCCGCTCGACCTCGTCCATCTGCGGACCGGCGGCGTCCATCCGCACCGTGATCATCTCGATGCCCAGCTTCTCGCACAACGAGAAGTGCCGGTCATAGCCGGGCACCGGGCACAGCAACGCCGTGCCGGTGCCCATCCCCCATGGCTGCATCGACCCGGGCACGCCGAACAGCACGGCGTGCACCAGACACTCGTGCATCAGCTCCAGGCTGGAGTTACCGAACGCGATCAGCCGAGCGGCGGGTACTCCGAGCAGTTCGCTGAAGATCTCCCGCAGCTCCGCCAACCCGCGCAGGCCTCCGTAGTTGCGGGTGTCGGTGCCGTCGCTGGCCAGGTGTTTGCCAGCGCCCGGTAACTCCAGCAACGGCTCGGACAGATCCAGCTGCTCAGCTGACGGCTTGCCCCTGGTCAGGTCGAGCGCCAAACCCCGCGCCTGCAGTGCCTCGTACTCCCCACGCAGGTCGTCGAGGTGCCGGGGCAGTTCGCTGGTAGGTAATTGGGTCAGATTCACCCTTGCATCATCCTCGATCTGTCCTCCGGTCACCCACTGCAAGAGGCCGGTGGTCGCATTACCACCCTGTTACCAGTGGGAAAAGCTTGCGGAGTTGTGCTGGGGTTGGACTCCCACCGTGTGACGATCGACCACGTGGAAGTGTCGGCTGCGGATACCGCAAAAAGTCCATCGGGCAACGCGCGGGTGCTGCCGCCGTTGGAATACCACCAGCCCATGGGACCAGTGACGCGCACTGTGGCGCCTGCGCCCACGCCTCGGGCGCAGGGCAAGCGCCTGGACTCGATGGCCGACCACTCCGGTGTCGTCTCGGAGTCGCAGCACCTGGCCATGCGAGCCGACATCCGCCTACTGTCGACGCTGCTCGGCGAGACGTTGGCCCGGCAGGGTGGCCAGGAACTGCTCGAGCTGGTGGAACAGGTACGGAGGCTGGCCCGGACGGCCCTGCTCGACAGCAGCGCGGAGGTCAGGTCGCTGCTGTCCACGCTCGACGGCACGTCCGTCCAACTCACCAGGGCGTTCTCTACTTACTTCCAGCTCACCAACGTGGCCGAGCAGCTACACCGCTCGCGGGAGCAGCGCACCCAGGTCGGCGGGCCGCATGGCCGGCTGCGCGCGGTGGTGGCCCGGCTGGCCCGGGCCCGGGCGGTCGCCTACTACCTCGAGCAGCTCGGCACCCACGCGGTGCCCGACCTGCTGGAGGACCTCGAAACCGAGCTGGCCCGGGAGTCGTTCGTGCTGCCGCCGCGGTCGCGTCCGCTGGTGCTCGGGTGCTGGGTCGGGGGGATCGCGACGGCAACCCCAACGTCTCACCACAGGTCACCCTCGACGTCCTGCGGCTCTATGCAGACCGGGCGCTGCACATCCAACTGACGCTGGTCGGTCAGCTCATCGAGGAGCTGAGCGTGTCCACCCGCGTGGTGGGTGTCTCCGAGGACCTGCGACGCAGCCTCGCCCGTGACCGGCGCCTGCAGCCCGAGGTCTATGACCGCTACCTGCGGCTCAACGCCGACGAGCCCTACCGGCTGAAGTGTTCCTTCATCCAAGCCCGCTTGACCCGGACCCGGCAGCGAATTCGCGACGGCGTCGGCCACCAGGAAGGACGGGACTACCTCGGGGCGGAGTGCTACTGCGCCGACCTGGAGGTGATGGACGCGTCGCTGCGCGCGCACCTCGGGGAACGCATCGCCGAGGCCACCCTGGCCAGGACGCTGCGCAGCGCCGGTGCGCTGGGCCTGCACTTCGCGTCCCTCGACGTGCGCGAGCACGCCGACAAACACCACGCCGCCCTGGGCGCCCTCTACGACCCACTCGGCGAGCTCGCAGCGCCCTACGCCGAGCTCGACCGCGAGGAGCGGGCGGCGCTACTGTCCCGCGAGCTGGCCGGACGGCGGCCGCTGACCGCCCGCTCCGCTGAGATGCCACCAGCGGCGGCCGACGTGCTCGCTGTCTTCGACGCGATCCGGTCGGGCCAGCAGACCTTCGGTGAGCGGGCAGCGAGCACATACATCATCTCGATGGCGAAGGGTGTGGACGACGTGCTGGCCGCCGCGGTGCTGGCCCGGGAGGCCGGTCTGGTCGCGCTGGCGCCGCAGGGACCCCTGGCGACCGGCGGGTGCACATCCACGGTGGATCTCGTGCCGCTGTTCGAGACGGCCACCGAGCTGGGCCGCGCCGGAAAGCTGCTCGACGCAATGTTGCGGGACCCCTCCTACCGGCAGCTGGTCCGAGCCCGAGGGCACCTGCAGGAGGTGATACTCCGACTCCAACAAGGACGCCGGGATCACGTCGTCCCACTGGGAGATCCACAAGGCGCAGCGTCAGCTGCGCGACACCGCCGCCGTGCACCGGGTCCGGCTGTTCCACGGCCGCGGTGGCTCGGTCGGTCGGGGCGGTGGGCCGGCCGGGGAGGCGGTGGCCGCTTCGCCGTACGGCACGGTCGACGCGACGATGAAGGTGACCGAACAGGGCGAGGTCATCTCCGACAGGTACTCGCTGAGCGCGCTGGCTCACGACCAGCTTGAGATTCTCCCTCGCCGCGGTGCTGGAGGCCACCCTGCTGCACCAGACCCGGGCTGGGCGAGTTCTTCTCCGCCGCCACCCCGGTCGACGAGCTGGGCTGGCTCAACGTCGGCTCCCGACCGATGCGGCGACCGGGCAGCGGCGGGAAAACCACGCTGGAAGGGTTGCGTGCGATCCCGTGGGTGTTCGGGTGGACCCAGACCCGGATGCTCGTGCCCGGCTGGTACGGCCTCGGCAGCGGCCTGCGGGCCGCCCGGGACGCCGGGTTCGTCCCGGTCCTCGAGGAGATGCGGGACTGGGCGTTTTTCACCAACCTGCTCGGAAACGTCGAGATGATGCTGGTGAAGACCGACCTGCGGATCGCGGAGTCCTACGTCTCGGCCCTCGTCGAGCCCAGTCTGCAGCCGCTGTTCGACACTATCGTCGCCGAACACGACCTGACCCGGCGTGAGGTGCTGCAACTGGCCGGCGGCTCGACACTGCTATCCCGGCACCCCCTGGTGCGCCACACCCTGCAGGTGCGAGCCGCCTACCTGGAGCCGCTGCACCACCTCCAGGTCTCGCTGCTGGCCCGGCGTCGCGAGGTGGACGAGCCCGATCCCGACCTGCGTCGGGCCCTGATGCTGACCGTCAACCGGATCGCTGCCGGGATGCGCAACACGGGGTGAGCCACGTGGGTCCACCGGCTCTGATCAGGTCCCTGTGAGGCTGTTGCCTATTCGTCTCGCCCGCGTTGTCTTGATCGCCAAAGGTGAGTGGTCACCGTGCAGGATTGCACTGCCATCACTCAGTTTCGGTGATCATGGCCGTTGGTGGGGGTAGCCCGTGGGGGTTATGTGTGGGCTGCCCGGTTTGCGCCGAGTCGAGGCCGCCGTCGCGGCCCTCGGCAGTGAACAAGTCTAAAATCTACCTGCCCGTTGGGGCTCTACGATGGTGGCATGAGCGAGCAGCCAGTGAGCGTCTCGACGACGGGTTCGAGTCGTGGAACGATGCTGTGCGCCGCGCCGAGAACGGCGAGATCGTCGCGGTGATTGCCCATGGCAAGCATGTGGCTGACGTGGTGCCCTCCGGTGAGCTGGACCGGTTGCGCGAGACGATCGAGGTGCTGTCCGACCCAGACGCCGTCCAGGCCTTGGCAGACACCGAGCCGGTGGTATTGGGCCGCGAGGCGATCCGCGCCTTGGTCGCTGAGCGGGTCGCCCGTGAGGGCCGGTGACCGGCCAGGCCTACAAGATCGACTTGACTCGCACCGCCCGTCGAGCCCTGGCTGAACGACTCCCACTTGACGTGGTCGTCGGCGCGTCGGAGTTCATCAATGGCCCCTTGGCAGACAATCCCATCGTGTGGGCATAGCTACCTTCCAGGCAAACTTGCGGTAACAACAATCGCCTAGCGTGACGCGCATGGGCGACCCAGCGACCTCGAGGATCGGTGTCGAAGAGGAGTTCCATCTCGTCGACCTGCAGACCAGGAGCGCTGCACCAGCGATCGATGCCATGCTCGACCAGTTGGGCGGCGACTCGTTCGCACGGGAGTTGCAGCGTTCCCTGGTCGAGGCCAACACATTGCCCTGCGACAGCCTCGACGAGCTGCGCGCCGAACTCTGCCGGCTGCGGCGCCGGTTGAACGAGGTCGCCGATCCCCTCGGCCTTGGCGTGGTGGCAGCCGGCACGGTCCCGCTGGTCGACCTGCTCGGTGATCACATCTCGGCGGGCGCTCGCTACGAGCGGATGCAGCATGAATACCAGCTGTTGGTCCGAGAGCAGCACATCTGCGGGGCCCAGGTGCACGTCGACGTCCCCGATCGGGACGTCGCGGTCGCCGTCGTGCAGCACGTGGCGCTGCATTTACCGACCTTCCTCGCGCTGTCGGCCAGCTCGCCGTACTGGCGGGGGGTCGACAGTGGTTACGCCAGCTACCGCTGCATGGTCTGGCAGCGCTGGCCGACCGCCGGGCCGCCAGGGCCGATGCGTACCGCCGCCGACTACGACGCCATGGTGGCCGACCTGGTCGCCTCGGGCACGATCAGCGACCCGGGGATGGTCTATTTCGACATCCGCCCGTCGGCGCACCTACCCACCGTCGAGCTGCGGATCTGCGACGCGTGCCCCACGGTGGACGACGTCGTGCTCATCGCCGGCCTGTTCCGGGCGCTGGTGCTGCGGGCCCGGGGGTGGGTCGCCGACGGCATGCCCGTCCCCCCGACCCGGCACGAGCTGCTGCGGGCGGCAACGTGGCGAGCAGCCCGGTCCGGGTTGGAGGGGGACCTCGTCGACCTTGCCAACCCGTCCGGGCCAACCCTGGTGCCGCCGTCGCTGCTCGTCGAACGGCTGGTCAACGAGCTGAGGCCGCAGCTCGAGGCGTCCGGCGACTGGAAGCAGGTCCTTGAGCTATCCCGACGAGCCCTTGCGGTAGGCAGTTCCGCCGCCCGCCAGCGCCGGATGTTCGGCCGGCGCGGCGAGCTCACCGACGTGGTCGACGGCCTGCTCGCGCGGACCCGCGGCGACACGCTGCGCCACGATCCACCGACCGCGGTGCCGGCGACGCCGGCCCTGCTCCACGGTTACTACGGTTCGAGTCGTCACGGTGCCGGCTACGACGAGGCGGTGGGAACCAACGGCCGGGTCCTGCCGCATTACGGATGGATGTTCCGGGCACTTGACCGGTTGGGAGCCCGCGGTATGACGGCGGCGGTGTCCGCGCTGCGAACCGAGCAGCGGGCCCGGAATGTCACCTTCCAGGTGGCCGACGACGAGCCGGACCGGCTGTTCCCACTCGACCTGGTGCCGCGCATCATCACCGCCGAGGACTGGGCGACGCTCACCCCAGGGCTGACCCAGCGGGTCCGCGCGCTGGAGGCGTTCCTGCACGACGTCTACGGCCCACAGGAGGCCATCCGCGACGGCGTCCTACCGGCGTCGGTGGTCACCGGCTCCCCCGGCTGGAGCCGCTTCGGGGCGCTGCCGAGCCGGCTTACCGTGCGAGCCGCCGTCAGCGGGATCGACCTCGTGCGAGACAGCGCGCAGGGTTGGCTCGTGCTCGAGGACAATCTGCGGGTGCCGTCGGGCATCGGCTACGCGATGATCAGCCGGCGCCTGGTGCGCAGCGTGTTGCCCGATCTGGAGCCACCCGCCGGGGTGGTGCCGCTGGAAGGTATCCCCGAGCTGCTACGCAAGACGCTGCAGGTCGCCAATACATCTGGGGACGGCATGGCCCTGCTCAGCGCCGGCCCCATCGACGCCGCGTTCTATGAGCATCGGCTGCTGGCGGAGCAGATGGACATTCCACTGATCACTCCCGGGCAGCTCACGGTCACCGACGGCGGGGTGTACGCGGATGGTCGGCGCCTCGGCGTGCTCTACCGGCGGCTCGATGAGCAGACCCTGCTCGACGCGACCGGAGCTGACGGTCGGCCCGTCGGGCCGGCAATCTGTGCGGCCGTAGCGGATGGCCGGGTAAGCCTGCTCAACGCGCTGGGCAACGGCGTGGCCGACGACAAGCGGGTTTACGCCTACGTGCCGGACATGATCACCTACTACCTGGGCGAGCAGCCGCTGCTCGGCAATGTGCCCACCTACCCGTGCGCCGACCCGCACCACCTCGTAGAGGTGCTGGACCGGCTCGGTGAGCTCGTCCTCAAGCCGGTGGACGGCTACGGTGGACACGGCGTGGTGATCGGCCCGGAGGCCGACCGGGCTGAGCTGGCCCAGCTCGCTGCCACCGTCGCGGCGCACCCCGAGGAGTGGGTCGCCCAGGACCTGGTGGCGCTGTCCACCCACCCCACCTTCGCCGGCACCAGACTGGAGCCGCGGGCGGTCGATCTGCGCGCGTTCGTGCTGCTCGGCGAACGGGCCGAGGTGGCACCGGCCGCCCTGACCCGGGTCGCGAGCAGCGGCAGCATGATCGTCAACTCCTCGCGCGGCGGCGGCGCGAAGGACACCTGGATCCTGCGTTGAGAGGACATGCTGTTGAGAGGGCCATGCTGATGTGCGGCATCGCGGGCGAGATCAGGTTCGACCAGGCGCCGGCCGACGTCGACGCGGTCACCACCATGACCGCCGCGTTGCACCGTCGCGGCCCGGACGGCTGGGGCATCCACGCGGGCGGCGCCACCGCGCTCGGCCACCGCCGCTTGAAGATCATCGATCTGTCCGACCGGGCCACCCAACCCATGGTCGATCCGGAGTTGGGCCTGGTCGCGGTTTTCAACGGCTGCATCTACAACTACCGCGAGCTGCGTGGCGAGCTGGCCACCGCCGGCTACCGGTTCTTCTCCGACTCCGACACTGAGGTGCTGATCAAGGCCTATCACCGGTGGGGCACCAGCTGCGTCGACCACTTCCTGGGCATGTTCGCCTTCGCCGTGCTCGAACGCGACAGCGGGACCCTGGTGCTCGGCCGTGACCGTCTCGGGATCAAACCGCTATACCTTTCGCAGACTCCTCACCGGTTGCGGTTCGCCTCCACACTGCCGGCGCTGCTCGCCGCGGGCGAGGTGGATACCGCCATCGACCCGGTCGGGCTGCACCACTACCTGAGCTTCCACTCAGTCGTGCCGGCTCCGCGCACGATCCTGGCGGGGGTGCAGAAGCTCCCGCCGGCGACGGTGCGCACGGTGTATCCGGATGGCCGTCACGAGGACCGGGATTACTGGCGAGCGGAGTTCTCCCGGGGGGGTCCCGGTACGGGATTGGATGCCGCCGATTGGCCGGGCGCTGTGCTCGATTCGCTGCGCCTGGCTGTGCAGCGGCGGATGGTGGCCGACGTCCCGGTGGGTGTCCTGCTCTCCGGCGGCATCGACTCCAGCCTGGTGGTAGCCCTGCTGGCCGAGAGCGGTCACCAGCAGCTGCGCACGTTCAGCGTCGGGTTCGAGGCCGCCGGTGGGGAGTCCGGGGACGAGTTCGTCTACTCCGACCTGGTCGCGGCACATTTCGGCACCGATCACCAGAAGATCATGGTTGAGTCCGATCGGCTGCTGCCGGCGGTGGACGCGGCCATCGGCGCGATGAGCGAACCGATGGTCAGCCATGACTGTGTCGCGTTTTACCTGCTTTCCGAGGAGGTGTCCCGCTCGGTGACCGTGGTGCAGTCAGGGCAGGGCGCAGATGAGGTGTTCGCCGGTTACGACTGGTACCCGCCGCTGGCCACCGTGCCGCGAGGTGGGGCCGCCGCGGCGTATGCGGAGGTGTTCGTGGACCGCCCGCACGCCGGACTGGCCGACCTGCTCGAACCGGACTGGCTGGCCGGCGGTGACACCTTCAAACGGGACCACAGCCGGGCGTTCATCGACGCCCATTTCGGCGCTCCCGGCGCCGACACGGCGCTCGATGCGGCGTTGCGGTTGGATACCAGCGTCATGCTGGTTGACGACCCGGTCAAGAGGGTGGACAACATGACGATGGCGTGGGGGTTGGAGGCGCGGGTGCCGTTCCTGGACCATGAGCTGGTCGAACTCGCCGCTGCCTGCCCACCTGAGCTGAAGCTCGCCGCAGGCGGGAAGGGCGTGCTCAAAGCGGCCAGCCGCGGCGTCGTTCCGGACCAGATCATCGATCGGCCCAAGGGCTACTTCCCGGTCCCGGCGATCCGCCACCTGTCCGGTTCCATGCTTGACCGGGTGCGCGACGCGGTCACCGATCCGGTGGCCAAGGACCGCGGGCTGTTCCGTCCGGACTGGTTGCAGCGCATGCTCGCGGATCCGAACACCGAGCGCACCACCTTGGGATCCAACGCCTTGTGGCAGGTCGCCCTGCTGGAGATGTGGTTGCAGGACAGGGGGATCTAGCCAGGTGAATGCGGCGAATTCCGGGGAGACCAGCGGCTTCGGGCGGCGTCGGCGCGACCGGCTCTCCGGCGAGTTACCCGGTCTCGGTTGGCTTGCCGCCGAGACCTGCACATCGCCCGCGCTGTCCCCGGACGGCCACATGCTGGCCGTGATCTCCGATCGGGACGGCGCACCCCAGGTCTGGCTGATGCCGCTGGCGCAGCCTGGGCCGCCGGTGCGGTTGGACACCGGTGAGGGCTACGTGCGGATGGTCAGCTGGTCCCCCGACGGCGAGTGGCTGTGCCTGACCACGGCGCCCGGCGGTGGGGAGCGCATCCTGGTCCGGGCGCTGCACCCGGATGGCTCCGATGCCCGGGTCGTCGCCGGGACCTCCTCCGGTGTGGCGTCGATCAGTTGCTGGCAGCCCGGCGGGCACACCGTCGGTCTCGCGCGGAGCAGCCCATCGGACCCGGCCACCATTGACGCCTACGCCGTGGACGTCTGCTCCGGCCGCCGCCGGTACCTGGCAAGTGGTCTCGCGGCGACGGTGTGCGCCTTCAGCCACGACGGCCGATACGCGGTGGTGCGCGTGGGCGCCCGGGGCTTGCGCCGCTTGCTGATGGTCGACACCCGGACCGCCCGAAGAGTCGAGCTGCTCGGTGCCGACGCCACCATCGCCGATGCCCGCTTCGCACCCGACAGCCAGACGATCTACCTGCATACCGATGCCAATCGCCAGTTTGCCGCGCTGCTCGCGCTCCCGAGGGTCGCCGCCGGCCATCCAGAGGCCGCCACAGTGATCGCCGCGCGCAAGGGGGTCGAGCTCGAAAGGTTCGCGCTCGACCCGACCGGCCGTTCGGTCCTTGCGGTGTGGAATGTCGAGGGACACAGCGAGTTAGAGCTGGTCGACCTGGATGGCCAGCAACGTCGGGCACTGCCGAGGCCCGCCGCGGAAGTGGTGACTGGCTGCGCCTTCACCTGCGACGGTGGGTCACTGGTGCTGGCCGTGGAAGCCAGCACCAGGCCGCCGCACGTCCTGCGCTACCCGCTGCCACCGGCCGAACCGGTGCGGCTGGTTCCGGCCCAGCTACCGCCATGGCCGGCGGACGCGCCAGGCCTGCCTGAGCTACACAGGTGGCGGGCCCGGGACGGCCTAAAGCTCAGCGGCTGGCTCTACCGGCCAGCCGGTGCCCTCGGCGCGGTGCCCACGCTGGTCTGGTTGCACGGCGGCCCCGAGGCACAGCAGCGGCCCACGTTCGATCCGCTTTTCCAGGCGCTGCTGAGCTACGGCGTCGCGGTGTTCGCACCGAACGTCCGAGGCTCGACCGGCTCCGGTCGCACCTTCGTCGACGCCGACGTCCACCGCCGCCGATTCGCCGCCATCGATGACGTCGCCGATGTGGTCCGGTATCTCGTCGATACCGGGCTGGGTGATCCGAGCGCACTGGGCTGCGGTGGTCGCTCCCATGGCGGCTACCTGACCGTCGCCGCCATGGTGAGCTATCCCACGCTTTTCCGCGCCGGCGTCGACGTCTGCGGCATCGTCGACTTCGAGACGTTCTTCGCCGAGACGGAGCCGTGGATCGCGGCAGCAGCGGTGAGCAGGTACGGCGACCCGCAGCGAGACGCGGCGCTGCTGCGTGAGCTATCCCCTATTCACCGCATCGGGCAGCTCAGCGCCCCGCTGCTGGTGGTGCACGGCGCGCACGACACCAACGTGCCCACCACCCAGGCCGAACAACTCGTCGCAGCGCTACGGTCCCGTGGCGCCTCACCCGGCTATCTGGTGCTGCCCGACGAAGGGCACGAGATCCTCGGCGCCACCAGCCGGGCGGCCTACCAGCGCGAGGTCGTGCACTGGGTGGTCAGGCACCTGCTCGACCTCGACGAGCGCAGCGCCTGACACCCGCTGATGCCCGGGCGGCGTCACCCAGGTTGAATCGCAGCCAGCCGGCGCCGTCCTCGGCGGAGCTGACCGGTAAGCCGGGTGTGATCAACCGTCGCGTTTTCGTCGATCAGGGTGGTGGGCTGTGTCACCGGGTGTGATCAGCGGCTGGGGAGCCAGGTCCGGCTTCTTCCGCGCACGAAGGTCGATCTGGGCGGTGCTTCTCACGATCATCGCGCTGATCGGAACCAGTTGCGCCGGTCAAACGACACCCAACTCCGGGCGGCCGGTGGAAGGCGGGGTCGCCACCTTCGCCGAACCGGCGAACACCACTCCGAACTACATCTTCCCATTCATGTCGACCGTATACTTCAGCGTTGCAACGATTTCAGACCTGCAGTATCTCCTGTACCGGCCCCTGTACTGGTTCGGCGACAACGGCCAACCTGTGCTGAACGACAGACTCAGTCTCGCCGACTATCCAACTTTTGCTGACGACAACCGCACCGTGACCGTGAAGCTGCGTGACTACGCGTGGTCGGACAACACGAAGGTGACAGCGGACGGCATCGTCTTCTGGATCAACATGATGAAGGCGGAGAAGAAGAACTGGGCCGTATACGTGCCGGGAGGGATCCCGGACGACATAGACTCACTTACCGCGGATTCGCCGACCCAGGTGACCTTCCACCTGAACAAGAGCTACAGCGCGAAATGGTTCGTGTACAACGAGCTCGCCCAGATCACTCCACTTCCGCACGCCTGGGACCGCACGGCGACCGGCGCCAGCGATTGCGAACACCGTGTCGGCGACTGCACCGCCGTCTACAACTACCTCACCGACCAGGCGAAAAGCATCAACAGCTACGCCACGAACCCGCTCTGGCAGGTGGTGGACGGGCCCTGGCGACTGAAGTCCTTCAACGCCGACGGCAACATCAGTTTCATCCCCAACCCGTCCTACTCGGGACCGAACAAGCCTCATCTCGCTCAGTTCAACGAAGCACCGTTCTCCGACAATGCTGCTGAGTACAACGTGCTGCTCTCCGGCGACAACTCCATTCAGGTCGGCCATCTACCACCCGAGGACGCGCCGGTCAAACCAGATGATCAGCAGGTTGGACACAACCCGCTGGAGAACAACTACACGCTCGACCGGTGGTACAGCTTTGCGGTCAACTATTTCCCACTCAACAACCACAATCCGAAGGTCGGCACGATCTTCCAGCAGCAGTACTTCCGGCAAGCCCTGGAATCCCTCGTCGACCAAAAGTCGATCATCAAGGCGGCAGTGCACGGGTACGGCGCGACGACCAACGGCCCGGTGCCCACGACGCCGAAGAACCCATACGCCAGCGACAAGACCGAGCCCAACCCGTTCACCTACGATCCTGACCGCGCCGGGGAACTGCTGGCTGATCACGGTTGGAGCACCCCGCGTGACGGTGTGGGTACCTGCGAGCGACCAGGCACCGGTCCGAACCAATGCGGCCCTGGAGTGAACGCCGGCGCACGACTGGACTTCCAAATGGTTTATGCCACCGGGACCCCACAGGTCACTCTGGCGATGCAGCAACTGCAATCCTCGGCCACCAAGGTCGGCATCAAGATCGACCTGCGGGGAGCGCCCTTCAACACCGTGATCGGCACCGCCATCCCCTGCGATGCCGGCAAACCCGACTGCAACTGGGAAATGGCCAACTGGGGTGCGGGCTGGGTGTTCGCCCCGGACTACTATCCTACCGGCGAGCAGATCTTCGGCACCGGCGCCGGATCCAACGTGGGTAGCTTCTCCGACCCGAAGCTGGACCAACTCATCGCCGCAACCCAGGATAGCGACTCACCAGAGGCTTTGCAGGCCTACGCCCGGTACGGTTCAGAAACCTTACCGGTCATCTGGGGGCCGAATTACGACTATGAGATAACAGAAATCGCGAACAATCTCAAAGGGGTCACTCCGCAGAGCCCGTACTTGAACATCACGCCGGAGGATTGGTATTACGTCAAATGATTGCTGACCCCACCACCGAGGCAGGTGTTCGATGACCGGATTCATCACTAGGCGACTGCTGCAGTCCGTTGTTGTCGTGCTGCTCGTGACAGTGATCGTTTTCATCCTGCTGCACCTGCTTCCCGGCGGACCGGCCCGCGCGCAACTCGGGCCACGCGCCACACCCGCGGCGATCGCGAACTTCAACCATCAGATGGGATACGACCGACCCGTCCCGATCCAGTACTGGGACTGGCTCACCCAGCTCGTCACCGGCAACCTCGGTTTCTCGGCGAAGTTCAACCAGTCGGTCGCTTCGCTCATCGGTGAGCGGCTCCCCAAGACCCTGGTCCTCACGGTCCTGTCCACGCTCTTCGCGCTCGTCGTGGCGATCCCGCTCGGTATGTTGCAAGCAGTGAAACGCAACCACGCAACCGATTACACGATCACCGTCTGGGCGTTCGTCTTCTACGCAACGCCACCGTTTTTCCTCGGCATCGTACTCATCGTGCTGTTCGCCGTCTACCTACCGATCCTGCCAGCGGAAGCGCCACAGAGTTCCTCGCTGTGGGTGATCCTGTCGCAGCCTGGCGGGCTGATCTTGCCGGTGTTGACCCTGGCCTTGCTCACCATCGCTCAGTTCTCCAGGTACATGCGGTCCTCGGTGATCGAGAATCTCGCCGAGGACTACGTTCGCACCGCCCGCGCGAAGGGCGCGGATGAACGGGGCGTGCTGATCCGCCATGTGCTGCGCAATTCGCTGATCCCGGTCGCGACCCTGCTCGGGCTGTCCCTGCCGGCAATCTTCTCCGGTGCGCTGATCACCGAGGCGGTGTTCAACTTCCCGGGCATGGGCCAGCTGTTCTGGACAGCCGCACAAACGCAGGACTACCCGATCATGCTCGGCATCACCGTGCTCGTCGGTGTCGCCACTGTGATCGGTTCGCTGCTCGCCGACCTCGCCTACGCCGCCCTCGATCCCCGAGTGAGGTATGCATGACCGCCATTCCCGCCGATGACGCTGCGCTGCGCGATTCGCCCGAAACCCGCGGCCCCAAGGATCGCGGCACAGTAGCGCGGGCGCTGTCGGCTTTTGTGGAGAACAAGCTCGCCGTGGTCGGTTTCGGTATCGTCGTGGCGTTCATTGCGTTCTGTTATCTCGGTCCCCTGGTTTATCACACCGACCAGGTACACATCGACCTGTCGCAGGCCACGCTGGCGCCGTCAGGCGCACATCCTCTAGGCACCAACGAGGTCGGCTACGACCAGCTCGGCAGATTGATGGCCGGCGGGCAGTCCTCGCTCGAGGTGGGAGTCGCCGCCGCGCTGCTGGCCACCGTCTTCGGCACGTTGTGGGGCGCCATTGCCGGGTACGCGGGTGGCTTCATCGACTCCGCGATGATGCGCATCGTCGATGCGCTGCTCGCGGTGCCCGCGTTGTTCCTGTTGCTGTTCCTCGCGTCGATCGCGCGGCCCACCGTCGGATTGCTGATCCTGGTGATCGCGTTGATCTCGTGGCTCGGTCCGGCCCGGTTGATACGTGGGCAGGCATTGACCTTACGCACCAGGGACTACGTGACATCGGTGCGGCTGATGGGTGGCGGCCCGTTGCGCGCGATCCTGCGGCACATCGCGCCGAACGCCATCGGCACCGTGGTGGTGAACGCGACCTTCCAGGTGGCGGACGCGATCTTGATCGTGGCCACGCTGAGCTTCCTCGGCCTGGGCATACCGCCGCCGGCCGCGAACTGGGGGGACATGCTCTCCAACGGCATCAACTACACCTACGACGGTTACTGGTGGCTGATCTACCCGCCCGGCGTGGCCATCGTACTCGTGGTGGTCGCGTTCAACCTTATCGGCGACGCGTTGCGTGATTCGTTCGAAGTTCGGTTGCAGGGCAGGTGATCCCGGTGAATCCTGTCGTGACCCTCGACGGTCTGTACACCGACATCGCGTTGCGCAAGGGCACGGCGCATCCGGTCGGCGGTGTCTCGTTGACCGTCGGCAAAGGTGAGAGCCTCGGCATTGTCGGCGAATCCGGTTGCGGTAAGACCATGGCCGCGCTATCGATCATGCGCCTGTTACCGCGTGGTGGGCGCGTCACGCGTGGCTCGATAACGCTTGGCGACACCGACCTCGCCACGCTCGACGAAGCCGGAATGCGCAAGATCCGCGGCAACCGGATCGGCATGATCTTCCAGGACCCGATGACGTCGCTGAACCCGTGCATGACCATTGGCGACCAGGTCTCGGAAACCGTTCTGCTGCACCGCGAAGTGACCCGGGCACAGGCGCGTGAGCGCGCCGCGGAGGTGCTCGACCTGGTCGGTCTGCCGCGCGCCGAGGAACGGTTGGACTCCTACCCGCACCTGCTGTCCGGTGGGATGCGCCAGCGCGTGGTGATCGCGATGGCGCTGGCCTGCGAACCGGAACTGCTGATCGCCGACGAACCGACAACGGCGCTCGATGCGACCATCCAGAAGCAGATCCTCGAACTCATCGACGAGCTGCGCGGCCGGCTCGGTATGGCGGTGATCCTGGTGACTCACGACCTCGGCGTCATCGCCGGATACACCGACCGGGTCGCGGTGATGTACGCCGGAAAGATCGTGGAGACCAGCGCGACGCGCGACCTGTTCGCCAACCCGCGGCATCCCTACACCGAAGCGCTGTTCCGTGCACTGCCGGAAAATGTTGACTCCGACCGCAGACTTTACGCCATTCCGGGCTTGCCTCCGGACCTGTCGAACCCTCCGCAGGGCTGCCGGTTCGCCGCGCGCTGCGCCTATGCCACCGAAGAATGTCGAGCCCAGGAACCGGTGCTCACCGGGGACGGGCACCCGTTCGCCTGCTTTCATCCGCTCGGCTCGAAGGAACAGGCCACACCGAATCCACACACCCCCCTCGGTGTCGCCGCGGACGCTTCCGTACTGCTGGAGGTTCGCAACCTGGTACGCACGTTCCCGGTCACCTCGAACGGTGTGCTGCAAAGAAAGATCGGCGCCGTCAGCGCGGTGGCGGACGTGTCGTTTACTGTCCACACCGGAGAAACCTTCGGTCTCGTCGGCGAGTCAGGCTGCGGCAAGAGCACCATCGGCAGGTTGCTCGTGGCCGCGGACACGCCGACGTCAGGCTCGATCACGTTCGACGGCGTCGAGATCAGCGGCAAGTCCAACCGCGAGCTTCGCAAATATCGCCGGGACTTCCAGCTGATGTTCCAGGATCCCTACGCATCGCTGGATCCGCGCATGCGGGTGCGGTCGATCCTGCGCGAGCCATTGGCCATCCAGCATCGCGGATCCGCCGTTGAACAGGAAAAGGCCATCGCCAAGCTGCTCGACGAGGTCGGGCTGTCCAGCACAGCGCTGGACAAGTATCCCCACGAGTTCTCCGGCGGGCAGCGTCAACGCATCGGACTGGCCCGTGCGCTCGCCTTGCGCCCCAAACTGATCGTGGCCGACGAGCCGGTGTCGGCGCTGGACGTTTCGGTGCAGGCGCAAATCCTGAATCTGATGCGCGAGCTGCAGCGCGAACATCAGCTGACCTACGTGTTCATCTCCCACGACCTTTCGGTTGTGCGATATGTGTCCACCACCATCGGCGTGATGTACCTGGGCAAGCTGGTCGAGATCGGTCCGGCCGAGCAGGTGTACACCTCACCGGCGCACCCATACACCCGAGGCTTGATCGACACGATCCCGCTCGCCGACCCCGAGCGGGAACAGCGCAAGGACAACGCCGGCGTGCGTGGCGAGCTGCCGTCGGCGATGAACCCACCGTCCGGTTGCCGGTTTCGTACGCGCTGCCCGCTGGCCACCGAAAAGTGCGCTGCCGAGGAACCGCCCATGCGCCAGTTCAGCGGCCAGGGCCATCAAGCCGCCTGCCACTACCCGCTACAGCAACCCCGTTGAGGTCACCGTATCGGCACCGCCGGCACGGTCATGCCCTCGGCCGGGTGCCTGACCGGCTCCACCGCGGCGGCCGGGTCCTCCCGGGCGCCGTCTGACGTCGCGCTCGAACGACCGTGGCGGCGTCGATGCTTGCGGCGGTCTCGATCCAGGTCGCGCCCTGCCTGACCAGAATGTCGTCGAGAGCAGCCGCACGGCCCGCCCGCGGGGCGGTCGCCGCAAGGATGCGCGGCCCGGCCAGCTCACCGGCTTTGATGGACTCACGCAGCGCCACCGTGAGCCCACCTCGATCACCGAGGCCTCGGACGGTGGTGACACCACAGTTGAGCACCTGTTGGGCCCGGCCGGCCATCGCCAGCGCTAGTCGCGGCTCATCGACCGGAGCTGTCAGCTTCTCGAGCCGGTCGGGTCCCACATTGAAAGCCAAATGCACATGCGCATTGATCAGTCCCGGCATGATGGTCGCGGCCGGGAACGCCAGCTCGACGAGGTCCGCGCCGGCCGCCGCGCGGACCTCGTCATGACCACCCACCGCGACGATCGACTCGCCCTGGACCAAGACTGCGCCGTTGTCGAAGCGTTGACCGGCAGGGCCGATGAGAACCTGAGGAGCGGGCAACAAATACTGCATCGCTGGCACCTACTTCCTCCTGCGCGGTCGGGCACCCGGGCCGTCTGCGATTGCCCGGAGCGTGCGGTCCCAGTTGCCTGGGTTTACCGACGGTGAGATGGGGTAACTGACTGCAACCCAGCCCGCTGATCCCCGATCTCGTTGCTGGCCTGGATCCGGGGACTGTCCGACGATAGACGAGGAGACGATCTTGAGCCGACAAGTCGTATGTCTAGCGGCGCTGCTGGCGCTGGCCGGCTGTGGCGCCGCCCCAGCCACCGTAGTTGCCCCAATGACCACAAGCGCCCACCTGGCGCACGGGCCCACACTCTTGGTGGCCGAGCCGTGCCGGGTGGTCGATGCGCGTGCGGATGTGCGTTGCACACCTGGTGTCCTGAACCCGGATGTCACTCAGGACAACATCCACGCCACGATCTGCGCCCCCGGGTGGACTGACACGGTGCGGCCACCAGCCAGCTACACCGCCGCACTCAAGCTCCAACAGATGCGTGATTTCGGCGAGCCAGGCTCTCCCCTGAACTATAAAGAAGATCATCTTGTGCCGCTGTCCATCGGCGGCGCGCCCAGCGATCCACACAACCTGTTTCCGCAACCCACCGCGAAGACCACCGAGCAGGAAGACCTCGAAGATCACCTACACACGGCGGTGTGCTCAGGTCAGATGGCGCTGACGGCTGCACAGGAAACGATGCGACACAACTGGACTCATTGAACAGGGATCCCGTATGCCAAGCCTTCGCGAACTTGGTCTGGATCAGAACCCGAGTATGCACCCGTTGACCTACCCCGGCCGATCCGTACCTGGTAGCTGCCTCCTAGCCCGAGTTTCCGATGATCATGGTCTGGTGACTCCCGGTGGGAGCCGGGTCTGACTGATTTTCCTGATGACACATGGTGGCGGTGCTTGTTACGACCCGTCTTCAGGTGTATTACCCATATAT
>JALYTS010000199.1 GCA_030854185.1 Actinomycetota bacterium
CACCCAAACCGCGATCAAGCAAGGATTGGGTGTTCGCTAACTTGTTGCCGTATCGAGGGCTTTCGGAGAAAGGCCGTTATGAGCAGTATGGCGATCTTCGCCGATCGGGTCGTGGTGGGTCCGGCGGATGTGGTGACCACATCCACCTGGTGTTGGCCGGCGGCCGGCCGGCTCCAGTCCCGCTCCAGTCCGCGCGACGGCCGCCTGATCTGCACAAAGACAGCTGTTTCACCCAAACGTACGATACGCTGACGATCGTGTCGATGCCGGCCGAGCAGGGCAACGCTCCGGCCGCCGACGACTACGCTGCCGTGGGCCGCCAAGACAGCAGTGAGATAGGTCCATTAGACGTCGTCGTGCCGGCGCTTCCACTGTCGCTGAGGGATATCCGGGTTGCGATGCGCAGCTGGCTGTCGGAGGTCGGTGCCACCCCGCGTGCGGTCGCTGACCTGCTCGTCGCTGTCGGTGAAGCTTGCACCAATGCCGTGGAGCACGCCTACGGACCTGCCGGCGGCACTGTGACGGTGCATATGGAGCTCCAGTTGCCGGACGTGCTCGCCACTGTCCAGGATGCGGGCTGTTGGCGCCCGCCCGGTGGTGAGCACCGGGGACCTGACAACCGAGGACGCGGGACGCAGTTCATGCGGAACTGTAGCGACGAACTGCGGATCGATCACGGCCCTACCGGAACCAACGTGGCCATCCGTCGCCGCCTCGCCGAGTAGGCACCTCGATGATCATGCCTACCGTCGAGCGCCGCGCCCTGTCAGGGTGAGTTCTTCAGGGCGTCCGGCACGCTGTCGGCGAAGGTGAAGTAGTCCCGCAACCCAGCGGCCTCCAGCGCCAGGTTGGCGA
Organism: Actinomycetota bacterium; assembly: GCA_030854185.1. GTDB lineage: Bacteria > Actinomycetota > Actinomycetes > Mycobacteriales > Pseudonocardiaceae. The sequence goes on from JALYTS010000199.1 coordinate 856, forward strand.
TCTGGGAGTTGTACACCAAACACAGGGCGCGGTCCTCTCGGGCAGCGAGCTCGTTGGCCTCCAACAACACCATCACCCCGGCAGATGCCAGGAACTGCACACCGTGAAGGTCCACCACCACCACCTGAGCAACGGCCAGCTGCGCGGTCAGAAAGGTGGCCAGTTCCGGCGCGGTCAACGCGTCGATCTCGCCCACTACGGTGACCACACGAGTGTCGGGATCATGCCCGACCACCCGCAGATCCAGGATGTCAGCGGGGAAATTGCTGCTCACACTCCGACGATAGGGCAGGTCACCGAGAGACGCGACACGGCCGGCTCCGGGTTGCTGATCAGCGTCAACCAGTCGGTGTGTGGCACCCCGCATCGGAGGCGCCGGCGGTGTCCCCGGACTTCCTCTGCGGCTGGCGTGACCCATCGAATGTGTACCGGGTGTGGCCTGAGGTACGTGAGGACCCATCTCCGCCGGACGTGGTTGTTCAGCGAAATCGCCTTGGCTCGACCGACACGGCAAATAGATCAAGCATGTTGGGTTGCGAATTTCGCAGAACCGACAAATACCAACGGCGTATCCTAGCCAACCCGCGGTCTCCGGCCGCGGGGACGAGCAGCATGACAGGCACGCCCCGCTTATCATCCAAGAACCGTCAAACCACAGATGTAGGAAACTCTCAGCCTGCATCGATTAATGCAGCCTCACTGCTTGGTCTGCGGTACGTGGAAGCTGATCTGTCGAGGTGACGATAATTCCTTGACCGACGGGCATTCTAGTAGTCAGGGTGAACCAGGCCATTCCCCGCAAGGACGGTCTTGGCACCCACGCAAGAAATGGAGATAGATCCCATGGCCAAATATAAAGTCAAGCGCAACGGCGACAACAAAGACGATGGGAAACCCGGGTGGATGCACCGGGAAGTCCGCGACCACGACCGCCGGTACGACTGCGACGGGCATATCTTCGTCGACGGCACCTGGGGCGGGCTCGTCTGTAAGAAGTGCGGTCGATAACCAGCAGGAGCAGCAGCGAGGCCCGTGGGGATCACATTGCCGAAACGCCGACGATCCCCACCTCCAGCTCCGCGGCACCCTTACCGACCGTGTCCACCGACACCCCCGACGCCACCGCCACCAGCTTGATCCCACCGCGGCCGAGCCGGCGAGCCGCCGCCCCCAGCAGCAACCGCCGCGCCCGCTCATCCAGCACAGCAGCCACCTCGGCCACTGCCTCCGTGAACCCAGCCGCGAACGCCGCCTCGAACCCCGCAAGCTCTGCCATAGCACAACACTAGAGATCAAACACGCTCAAACGGACGTAATTGACCTGCGAGCCCTAAGGTTACTTGGACGCGACACCTGCCGCGGCCTTCTTGTCGATGCTGATGAGGTAGGGAGCAACAAAACCATGGTAGTCCGTTTTGCGCTGAGTGGGCAGATCCTTCCACCCGGTGACGTGGTCTCGGCAGTGGTGTGAGCCGCATCGGCAGTGGTCGGGGAAGTATTCGACCGAGTAGTTCCGCATGGCGTAGTCGAACGTAATTTCCTCGCCGGGGATGATGGGTTTGCGCGCAGCCAGGTTGTGAGCGCCGCTGGCGTTAGGCCGGATCCCACAGTTCGGCTCACACGAGTGGTTCACCTTGGGGATAAGCCCACCATGCAACACGAAACGGTCCTCGCCTATCTGAGAAGCGTGGGGGTGGTTGTGGTCGAGTTCGCGATCGATGCGACCCACCAGCACCGTCTCACCAAGTTGGAAGGACCGGGTGGCGAACACACCTTCTCCCCTGTTGTCCGTCATTTGCAGTTCGAATCCGTCATCCATCGTCGCCTGCTTCCCTGTGTCAGCTTTCGTGAGCATGACGCAACGGCGGAGGGGCGTCCAGCCTGATTCTTGACCGCTCGGGATCTTGCCGGGTCCTTGGGCCGGGAGCTGGGCGGCTGCCTCAGCCGTTAAGGCAGCTGCGACGACGGCGTCATCCAGTCTCATCGAGACCCTCGGTGGCGAGGCGGCAGCGCGGGTGCGCCCAGGCCGGAGGGGGACACGAACGTTCTACCCGCTGCTCTATGGTGGAAGCGGCAGGGGCCTCCCGGTGGCGTGCGTGTAGCGTTGAAATGGTCCGTCGGCGCCGACCGAGTCCCCGTCGCGCTCCGCTTCGGGGCTTGATCTTGACTGACGGGGGCTGGTAGCCATGAGACCGCTCGGCGAAGGCCTGTGTGGTGGGGTGGGTCTGGGTGGCTGAGCTGGGTGTGGTGGCGCGGGCGTTGTTGGACATCGCTGGCGATGTCGAGGGTGAGCGCGGGTTGGGCGAGCGGGTTTGTCGGGCGTATGTGATGGGCTTGGACGTCGATGGTGCGGCGATTTCGCTGCGGACCGCGAGTGCCTCGAGTCAGACGCTGTGTGCCACTGATGCGACGGCGGAGTTGTTGGAGGAGCTTCAGTTCAGTCTCGGGGAGGGTGCGTGCGTGGAGGCGGCGGTGACCGGGCGGCCGGTGCTTGTCGCTGACCTGCACCACAGTACCGAGGTGCGCCGTTGGCCGACCTTCGCCGCGGCGGTGGTGGAGCAGTCCGATGTCGGGGCGTTGTTCGCGGTGCCGTTTCAGTGGGGGACGATCAATCTCGGGGTGCTGGACCTGTATCGCACGGTTCCGGGTTCGTTGAGTGACGCGCAGTTGCGGGATGCGGTGGGCGCCGCGGACGTGGCCGCGTTGATGTTCCTCGGGGTGCGCACCGATCCCGGTGACGGTGGGTGGCTGGATCATTCGGTGCGTGGCCGAGCGGAGATCCACCAGGCCACCGGCATGGTGTTGGCCCAGCTTGGGGTCAACGCGACCGACGCTTTGGCCCGGATGCGGGCGTATGCTTTCGTCGAGCAGCGGTTGCTCAGCGACGTCGCCCATGATGTGGTGGTCAGGCGATTGCGCTTCACCCAGGACATGATGTAGCCGGAAGACCCTGCAGCGTGTCCTTGGCGAGGGGATCTGGGATGACTGAGGTGCGAAGCGGCCGCGAGCGGCTGCTGAGCAGGGCGTTCGTCGGGCTCGCGGACACACTGGTCGACGACTACGACATCATCGATCTGCTGGACCGGTTGGTGAGCTACAGCGTCGAGTTGCTGGCCGCCGACGCGGCCGGGATCCTGCTGGCCGACTCCCAGCGCACCCTGCAGGTGGTGGCGTCCTCGCGGGAGGACGCCGAGGTGATGGAGCTGCTGCAGCTCCAGTCCAACCAGGGACCCTGCATGGAGTGCTTCAGCACCGGTGAGCCGGTGAGCGTCCCGGATCTGAGGGACGTGGGCGGACGGTGGCCGGTGTTCGTGGCCGCTGTCGCCGAGCAGGGAGTTTATCGGTCGGTGCATGCGCTGCCGCTGCGGCTGCGCGGCGAGGCGATCGGGACGATGAACCTGTTCCACGGCCAGCCGGGGGCCCTTCCCGCCGCTGATCTGGCGCTGGGTCAAGCGCTGGCCGACGTCGCGACGATCGGGATCCTGCAGGAACGCACCATCCGCCACAGTGAGGTGGTCACCGAGCAGTTGCAGACCGCACTGAACCATCGGGTGATCATCGAGCAGGCCAAGGGAGTACTCGCCCACCGCGGGAACCTGACCATGGCCGCGGCCTTCGACCGGCTGCGTAGCTACGCCCGCAACCACAACGCACGACTGTCCGAGGTGGCCCGCAAAGTCGTCGAGACCGACTTCGCCGCCGACGTGCTCGACGCACCCGCCCTACGGAGCCAAGCAACCGACCAGCGGTGAACTCGGCCATCACGGTCTCGTGGTGTTGACCGGGCC
>JALYTS010000032.1 GCA_030854185.1 Actinomycetota bacterium
CGCCCGCGGTGCTCGCGGTGGCTGCAGCCGGCACCGCGGTGGCGGTACTGCTCGGCTCGTTGCTGGCGGCACCGCTGCGGCGGCCGGCCGGTTCCCTCGCCCTGGTGAATCTGCACCGGCTGACCGGTGGGCCCTACTGCGGCCTGGCCGACGACCTCCAGGTTCTGCCCGACGGCCCCTTGCTGGCCCCCGTCGGCACGTTCGGACCCGGCCCAGCGCAGCAGCTGACCGGGTTCACCGCCATGGCGGGCTTCGATCCTGCGTACCCGCCGCCGGACCCACCGGGTACCGGGCAGTCGACCGAGCTGTGGGGGAGCCTGGTCGGCGGCCCGCGGAACACGGGGACCATGACCAGCCCGTGGTTCCAGCTCCCACCGGCCAGCGGGATGGCGATCTCGGTGTCCGGCCGTACCGATCGGGGCAACAAGCTGGTCCTGGAGTTCGGCCGAGCCCGGTATGCCGGCGTCACCACGCTGGGCACCCGCGTTCCCTACGACCGGGTGCGTCTCAACCAGGACCATCTGGACGGCCCACCGGACTACCGCCCGTGGCGGTCCATCGGGCTCGACGCGGTACAGGTCCCACAAGGCGCCGACCGGGTCCGGATCCGCGCGGTCGATGCCACGACCGATCCGGCCGGTTGGTTGGCCGTCACCGGGCCCCGGCTGCGCAGCGTGGTCGGGTTCAACGAGTTCCTGGCCGGCCGCGGACCGGTGCTGGTGAGCTGGCCGCAGGCGTTCCTGTTCCCCTGCGTGCGCAATATCGTCGGGGTCGGCGGCGGGCTGGCCGGTGCGCCCCAGGTGGTGATCGAGGCCCCCCGGCGCGAGGGCCGGCTCTCCGCGGTGACCACCGCGCAAGACCAGGGCGGGGACTTCGCGGCGATCCGGCCGTTCGGCCGGCTTTACGAGGTTCCCACCCGGCTGGCTGGCCATCCCGACGTCGACTGGGGCGCCTTGGAACTGTCCGCCGACACCGCCGCCCGCGACGCTTACCAGCGCACCACCACCCACATCACTGCCGACGGGGGCCGGAGTAGCCTGCCGGGCGATGGCTGAGATCGTGGTGCGTTCGCTGAGCGGGTGGGGTAGGACTGCGCCGAGCAGTGCTCGGGTGCTGGTCGATCCGACCGTCGAGGACATCCAGCGGGCTGTCCGTGACCCGGGCAGTCGGGGAGTGATCGCGCGGGGATTGGGGCGCTCCTACGGCGACCCGGCACAGAACGCGGGCGGGCTGGTCATCGATATGACCGGCTACAACCGGATCCACTCGCTGGACGCGGACAGCGGCCTAGCCGTGGTGGACGCCGGAATCAGTCTCGACGCGCTGATGCGCGCCGCGCTCCCATTCGGTCTGTGGGTCCCGGTGCTACCCGGAACCCGGCAGGTCACCGTCGGTGGCGCGATCGCGGCCGACATCCACGGCAAGAACCACCACAGCGCGGGCAGCTTCGGCAACCACGTCCGGTCGTTGGAGCTGGTCACAGCCGACGGTTCGGTCGTCACCCTGACACCCGATGACGAGCTGTTCTGGGCGACCGTCGGCGGCATGGGACTGACCGGGATCATCGTGCGCGCGACGATCGCGCTGACCCACGTGGAGTCGGCGTACTTCGTCGTCGACACCGACCGCACCGCCGACCTCGACGAGCTGATGGTCCTGCTCACCGACGGATCCGACGACCGCTACGACTACTCCGCGGCCTGGTTCGACGCGATCTCCACCGGCCCCAAACTGGGCCGCGCGGTACTCACCCGCGGCTCGCTGGCCAAGCGCGACGAGCTGCCACCGAAACTGCGCAGCGCCCCACTGGCCTTCGACGCGCCGCAACTGCTCACCGCGCCCAACGCGTTCCCCAACGGGCTGGCCAACCGGGCGATCTTCGGCGCGCTGAGCGAGGCCTGGTACCGCAAGGCGCCCAAGTGCCGTCGTGGCGAGGTGCAGAACCTGACCAGCTTCTACCACCCGCTGGACATGGTCGGGCAATGGAACCGGGCGTACGGTTCGCGGGGCTTCCTGCAATACCAGTTCGTGGTGCCCCTGGGCGCGCAAGACTCCTTCCATCACATCGTTTCGGACATTGCCCGCTCAGGGCACGTGTCGTTCCTCAACGTGCTCAAACGATTCGGCGAGGCCAGCCATGCGCCGCTGTCGTTCCCCCAGCCCGGCTGGACGATCACGGTGGACTTCCCGATTCGCCGGGGTCTCGCGGAGTTCTGCGATCGGCTCGACGAGCAGGTCCTCGACGCCGGTGGCCGGCTCTACCTGGCCAAGGAGTCGCGGACCTCCGCCGCCACTGTGGCCCGCATGTACCCGCGGATCGACGAGTGGCGCAAAGTCCGTGCCGCCGCCGACCCCGACGGGATCTTCGCCTCTGACCTCTCCAGGAGACTAGAACTGTGATCGATGCTGTCGGCAACCCCCAGTCCCTGCTGCTGTTGGGCGGCACCTCCGAGATCGCGCTGGCGACCGCGGAGCGCTACGCCACCCGCCGGTCGCTTCGGGTGATCCTGGCCGCCCGCCCGTCGCCCCGGTGCGACGCTGCCGCCGAGCGGCTGGAGCGCCTCGGCGCCACGGTGATGACCCTGCCCTTCGACGCGGCGGACACCGCGTCACACGCCGCGACGATCGAGAAGGCCTTCGCCGACGGCGACGTCGACGTCACCCTGGTCGCCTTCGGGTTGCTCGGCGACCAGGAGAAGGCGTGGACCGACCACCGCAGCGCCGTCGAACTCGCGCAGGTCAACTATGTGGGAGCGGTGTCGGTCGGGGTGCTGCTCGCCGCTGTGCTGCGACGGCAGGGCCACGGGGCGCTGGTCGCGCTGTCATCGGTCGCCGCCGAGCGATCCCGGCGAGCGAACTTCGTCTACGGCTCCACCAAGGCTGGCCTGGATGCCTTCTACACCGGCCTCACCGAGGCGCTGCGCCCATCCGGCGTCAAGGTCTCGGTGATCCGACCAGGCTTCGTGCACACCAAGATGACCGCCGGCATGAAGGCCGCCCCCCTGTCGGTCACCCCCGACCAGGTCGCCGAGGTCATCGTCGACGCCGTCGCCAACGGCCGCGAGCAGTCCTGGGCCCCGGGTGCGATGCGCTACGTCATGTCCGCCCTGCGCCACCTCCCCCGCCCCATCTTCCGCCGCCTGCCGATCTGATTGGTCGTGAACTCGGCAGCACGGACGTTTCTGACGCTGAGAACGTCGGTCCTGCCGAGTTCACGACACCGACCGCCGCCGGCGGTCCAGATGGCGTCGCGGACTTGGGCGGCGGTGGCGTCTGGGGTGTGGAGGATGTCTGGTGAGGTGAAGCGGAGCACTGACCAGCCGCAGGCGTCCAGTTTGTTCAGGCGGCGAGCGTCGCACTGCTGCTGCCAGGCGGTGAGGTGGCCCCTGCCGTCGTACTCGATCGCCAGCTTCAGCAGCGGATACGCCATGTCCAGGCGAGCGACGAACTCACCGAATTCGGTGTACACGCTGTATTGCACCTCAGGACGCGGCAGCCCGCGCAGCACCAGCACGAGTCGTGAGCGTGTCTCCATCGGCGATTCGGCCCTGGGGTCGGACAAGTCGATCACTCCAGGGACGCGACGTCGCCAGCGCGCTCGCGGATAGCGGTCCTGGATCTGGAGCACGCTCGCCGGGGTGAACCGCCCGACACCGGCCAGCGCGTCCATTGCCACCACTGCCTCCACCGTCGGCAGCCACCGGGCCAGGTCCCAGGCCGTGCGGAGCGCCGCAGTGACGGGTTCGCCGCCGCAGTCGACGATCTCGTCGCTCGCGAGCAGGTCACGGTGGATGGACAGGCCCGGTTGTTCCCGGAAGTCACCGCCGGGCACCGTCAGCTCAACGTTCGCCTCCGCCGGAGCACATCCCGCCCCGAGCAGTTCCGCGGCCGAGTAACCGGACAGCGCGCACCGCCCCCGAACTAGCAGCAGCGCCGCCCGCGATCGAGCAGCGAGATCAGTCGGCGCACCGGTCGGTACGTAAATGTCGGGAAACAGCCTGCGATACCGGGGGCCACGGAGCATCCGCTCGGTAAGAGTCCCGCGCTGCACAGCGCACGATCCCCGAAACGGCGTGCCACCGAGCGTCAGTTCGTCGATCACACCCCAGACCCTGCCCCACGGGCCCGTCAACCCGCCCCACGCGCGGGCCCTGCTGCCCGACCTATCCACAGGCGCCCACACATCCACAGGTGGCGCGCCGTGAACTCGACAGGACCGACCTGGGAACGCACGAAAGAAGTCGGTGCTGTCAGGTTCACGACATGGCCGGCCGCGGGTTAGAAGTAGACGGCGGCGATGAGGGTGAAGACTAGGAGGGCGCCTAAGACTTGGAGGGTGCGGTCGCCTAGGGCGATCTCTTCGGGTTCGCCGCCGTTGCCACCGTCGACGTCGACGGCGTAGCGCAGGATGGCTATCACGAAGGGCACCAGGGAGATCACCGGCCAGCGTGAGTGGTTGGTCTGGCTGAGCTGAAACGCCCAAGAACCGTACGTCATGATCACGCCGGTAGCGGACAGGGTCCACACGAAGCGTAGGTAGGAAGCGGTGTAGCGCTCCAGCGACTTGCGGATCTTGGCGCCGGTGCGCTCGGCCAGCCGGATCTCGGCGTAACGCTTACCGGCCACCATGAACAGCGACCCGAACGCGGTGGTGAGCAGGAACCACTGGGACAGCGCGATCCCCGCGGCGGCCCCGCCCGCGATGGCCCGCAACAGAAAGCCCGACGCGACGATGGAGATGTCCACCACCGGCTGGTGCTTGAGCCACAAGCAGTAGGACAGCTGCACCGCGATATAGACGACAGTGACCAGGACCAGGTCCGTCGACGCGGCGAAAGACACGCCGATCGCGGCGGCGAACAGCGCCGCTGCGACGCCCAGCGCGAGCCGGGGTGCGACCACCCCAGCGGCGATCGGGCGGTTGCGTTTGGTCGGGTGTGCGCGGTCGGCCTCGACGTCCAGGACGTCGTTGACCAGGTACACGCCGGACGCGGCGAGCGAGAACGCGACGAACGCGATCCCGACGGCGACGAGGACGGGCAGGTGGAAGATGGTGCCGCCGGCGAACGGCGCGGCCAGCACCAGGACGTTCTTCACCCACTGCCGGGGCCGCATGGTGCGGACCAGCCCGAACAGCGGATTGGCTGCCCGGGTAGGCGCCTGACGCGGCGCGGTTGTGGTCATCGCCGTCCTCTCGGGGGGTCGCAGCGAACGGGTTCACAGCGACCTGGCTTGGCGCGGGCGCCGACAAGGCGCCGTCGCATCCCGGCACCGATCGCCGCGCCGAGCGCGGAGCCCACCAGCACGTCGCTCGGGTAGTGCACGCCGAGCACCAGTCTGCTGATCAGCATCGGGGGTACCAACAGTGGGGTCAGCCGGCGGTGCAGCAGGCCGCCGTAGAGGATCGCCGCCGCAGTGGTCGACGCCGCATGCGAGGACGGGAACGACAGTTGGCTCGGCGTGCTCGCCAGCACCGCAACGGACGGATCAACCGGGCGGTGCCGGCGCACCACCCTCTTCACCGCGATCGACGTGCCATGCGCGGCGGCCACCGTGGCCATCGACACCAGCCAGTCACGCCGGCGCCGTCGATCGACCAGCGCACCCAGCGCGCCCAGCGCCAACCAGCCCAGGGCGTGTTCGCCGAAGTGCGACATCCCGCGGGCGACGGACACCACCGGAGGCACCGCGATCCTGCGCTGCACCGCAGCGAGCACCGCGGTCTCCTGGTCGTCGTTGGTGGCTCGCCGTCGAAGCATCAGTTGCAGCATCACGCGTCGAACACCCTTTTCCACCCGGTCCGATCAGTGAGCCCCGGCGCGGCATCGCGGTAGCGCTTGCGCAGCCGGGGGAACTCCCGGGCGAGTTCCCGGTGCAGCGCCACCGAGCGGGCGAGCATCGAGCGAAACGCCTGGGGGTCGCGCTTGCGGTAGGTGACGCCGCGGCCGTCGGCCGTGGAGACGGTCACCCCGTCCAGCCCGGAGAGCACGAACCACCGGGCGTCGGAGCGAGACAGTGACAGCTGTGGGCGGCGCTGGGCCTGCGCATCGACCGGGCGTAGCTGATGCGCCAGGCGTTTGAGCAGGGTCGCCCCAATGGTGACCGGATTCGTGGGCGGTTTGAGCATGCGCTGCACCGCGACCTGCCCAGCGGCCGGCAGCGGCAGCTCTTGGGAGTCCCTCACCTGCCCGTCGGGGAACTCCGCACAGCGGGCCCGGACCTCACCCAGCGCTGTGGGCAGCTTGTCGAACAGCGCCTGCGGCCCGGCCATGAAGTCCCGGATCGCCATCTCCTGCAGCGCCAGCGTGGAGTACTCCATCGCCAGGGCATGCTTCAAGGCGTGTTTGAGGCTGTCGGCGAGCATCGCCGTCGGCCGCTCCTCGGTGCCGTGCAGCGCCGCGCCGACCAGCCTGTTGCGCAGGTGGAAGTAAGCCTGCCAGTCGGTGGCGTCGTCCTTGTCGGCGAACGACATGTGCCAGATCGCCACGCCGGGCACGGTCGCGGTGGGATAACCGGCGGCGCGGGCGCGCAGGCCGTACTCGACGTCGTCCCACTTGATGAACAGCGGCAACGGCAGCCCGATGTCCTCGGCGATGGTGCGCGGGATCAGGCACATCCACCAGGCGTTGTAGTCGACGTCGGTGCGCCGGTGCATCCAGGCGGTCTGGCGCAGCGAGTGCTGGGCGAAGTCGTGGTCGTATTCGGTGCCCGGCGCCTTGTTCCACCGCATCCGTTGCCGGTCGACGATCTCGCCCCAGGCGTGCAGCCGGGAGCGGGCCTGGGCCTGCAGCATCTGGCCACCGACCAGCATCGGCCGGCGGGCGAACCGGGAGAACGCCACCGCGCGCAGGATCGAGTCCGGCTCCAGGACGATGTCGTCGTCCATGTAGAGGATCTGCTCGCAGTCGGTGCTCTCCAGCGCCTCGTACATCACCCGTGCGTAACCGCCGGAACCGCCGATGTTGGGCTGGTCGATGATCCGCAGCCGGTCGCCCAGCACGGCCTGCGCCTGCACGAAACCGTCCTGGTCGCGAACCTTGTTGGCACCCTGATCGGGGATGATCACCGCGGTGACGATCGAGCGGACCAGCTCATCGGAGCCGATCGCGCGCAAGGTGGCGACGCAGTCGGTCGGGCGGTTGAAGGTCGGCATCCCGATGGTCACCGCGGCGCGCCCCGGCGCCTCGGTCGGTGCGTGCCACCCGCCTGAGTGCACGATCAGCTCAGAACCCTCGGTGCTCAGGTCGAACCAGTACCAGCCACCGTCCTCGAACGGGGTGAGGTCCAGCTCGATGTCGAGCTGACGCCCCGCAGCGCCTTCTACCAGTTCACCGTGCACGTGGATGGCCGTGGCGTCGGCCTTGGACCGGTAGACGTCGATCCGTCCGGTGCCCTCGACGTCCAGGCACAGCCGAACGGTGCGTAGCGCGGTCCAGCGTCGCCAGTAGCTGGCCGGGAACGCATTGAAGTACGCCGCGAAGGACACCTCGGTCTGCTCGGGCACTGCCACGCTCGTGCGGGACAACGCACGCACCCGTCGAGCGTTGGGGTTGGCGAGGGTGACCTCGATGTCGACGTCACGCGGATCGTGCTTGCCGGTGGCGCCGGCCGGTGGCCACACCCGCCGGGCGGTGGCCGACTGCTCCTCGACATACAGCGCCCGGACCGCCATCGGGTCGCTCGGGCGGGGCAGGATCACCCGCTGCAGCAGCGTCGAGAACGGCTCGACGGGCGTGCTGGTGAGCGATTCTTCCGGGCTCCGGACGGTGCTGGTCGGCATGGACTCCCCAGTCCTAGCGGTCTGACGGGCGCGGTGTGCGGGGCGCAGTTGTGACGGGCTCGGTGTTGACGTCGCCAGAGGGTAGCCCTCCGCAGCGACCCGGAGGCCGTCGGCTACCCCTCGATGACGTACCCGCAGGTCACCAACCGTCTTGCTGGCTCGTCGACTGATCGTCCAGCGACTGGTTCTCGGTGAAATACGGTGCGATCTTGTTATCGTACATGGACAGCGCGGAACCGATCGCCATGTGCATGTCCAGGTATTTGTAGGTACCGAGCCGGCCACCGAAAAGCACATTGCGGTTGGCGGTCTCCTTGCGGGCCAGCTCGCGGTAGCGTTCCAGCTTCGCCCGGTCCTCCGCGGTGTTGATCGGGTAATACGGTTCGTCACCGCGCTGCGCGAACCGCGAGTACTCGCGGAAGATCACCGTTTTGTCGGTGCGGTAATCCCGCTCGGGGTGGAAGTGCCGGAACTCGTGGATCCGGGTGTAGGGCACGTCGAGGTCGGCGTAGTTCATCACCGGTGTGCCTTGAAAGTCACCGGTGTCGAGCACCTCCTGCTCGAAGTCCAGGGTGCGCCAGCCCAATTCACCCTCGACGTGATCGAAATAGCCGTCCAGCGGTCCGGTGTAGACGACGGGCACATCGGTGGGAACGTCGCCGTGCACGTCGAACCAGTCGGTGTCCAGGCGGACCTCGATGTTCGGGTGCTGCGCCATCCGGTTGAGCCAGGCGGTGTACCCGTCGACCGGGAGACCTTCGTAGGTGTCGTTGAAGTACCGGTTGTTGAACGTGTACCGCACCGGCAGCCGGGAGATGATGCCCGGCGGTAGCTCGGTCGGATCGGTCTGCCACTGCTTGGCGGTGTAACCCCGCACGAACGCTTCATAAAGCGGCCGGCCGATCAGCGAGATCGCCTTTTCCTCCAGGTTCGTGGCGTCCTTGCCGTGGATTTCAGCGGCCTGCTCGGCAACCAGTGCCCTGGCCTGGTCCGGGGTCAGGTGCTTGCCGAAGTACTCGCAGATCGTGCCCAGATTCACCGGCATCGGGTAGACCCGGCCCTGGTAGCTGGTGAACACCCGGTGCTGGTAGCCGGTGAAATCGGTGAACTGGTTGACGTAGTCCCACACCCGTTTGTTCGAGGTGTGGAACAGGTGCGCGCCGTAGCGGTGCACCTCGATACCGGTTTCGGGTTCGGCCTCGGAGTAGGCATTACCGCCGATGTGGTGCCGGCGGTCCAGCACCAGAACCCGCCGATCCAGCTGGCCGGCGACCCGCTCGGCGATGGTCAGACCGAAGAAGCCGGAGCCCACGACAACGAGGTCGGCCGGTTGACTACTCATCAGCATCAGTGATGTCGAACACCTGCTCCCAGGATTGCACCGAGGTCAGCGTGGGGACGGCCGCGCGGTAGCGCGCCGCGGTGACGTCCCATTCCGCGACCAACCGCCGGTAGAGCGTGATCGTGCGGGTGAGCAACTCGCGGAACTGTTTCGGGTCGCGCTTGCGGAAAGTGACACCGCTGCCGTCGGCGTTGGAGACCGTGGCCGAGTCGACCATGCCGAGCAGGAACCACCGGGCGTTGCGGGCCGCCACGCTGATCTGCGGGCGCTCGCGCGTCTGTGGTTGCGGTGCGCGCAGGTGACGCGACACTGTCGACAGCGCCCTTTTGGCGATGGCGACGGGGTGCGTCGGCGGGTCGAGTAGCCGCTCGATGCGCACCGGATCGAACAACGGCATCGGCAGTTGCTGGGCGGAGGAGAAGATCCGGGCGTCGTCGTAACCCTCGCGCAACTTGCGGACGGCGGGCAATGCGTCGCGCAGCGAATCGAACAGGAGCTCCGGCCCGTCGAGGAAGTCCTCGATCGACTTGTGGTGCAGCGCCACGGTCGAGTACTCCATCGCCATCAGGTGCTTGAAGGTGTTGCGCAGCCCATCTTGTACAAGCGCTTTTCGGACGTCGTACGTGCTGTGCAACGCCAGGGTGATCAGCCGGTTGCGCAGGTGGAAATAGGCGGTCCAGTCGGTCGCATCGTCCTTGTCGGTCCAGGGCATGTGCCAGATCGCCGAACCGGGCAGGGTGACGGTCGGGAAGCCGCACTCACCCGCCCGTAGGGCATATTCCGCGTCGTCCCATTTGATGAACAGCGGCAACGGCAGGCCGGTGCGTTCGAGCACCTCACGGGGGAAAAGGCACATCCACCAGCCGTTGTAGGTGGAGTGGATGCGGGCGTGCAGCAGGCGTTGCTCGCGCAGTGTCAGCTTGGCGAAGTCGTGCTCGTACACCGACCCGGGTGCCGGCCGCCAGAAACTGGTCCGCAGGTCCACGATCTCGCCCATCGCGTGCAGCTGGCTGCGAACCTGCAGGTTCAGCATCTGCGCTCCGACGATCACCGGTGCCGAGGTCGCGCTGGCGAAGGCGTGCGCGCGCAGCACACTGTCGGGCTCGAGCCGGACGTCATCGTCCATCAACATCACGTGCTCGATACCCTCGGTGCGCAGCGCCTCGAGCATGCCGCGGGTGAACCCGCCGGAGCCGCCGAGGTTCTCCTGGTCGATCACCACCAGCCGGTCGGCGAGCTGGGCCGCGACCTCGGTGAACCGCTGGTGATCGCGCACCTTGACGCTGCCCTGGTCGACGACGAAGACCTTCGCGATGACGTCGAGCACCGCTTGGTCCTCGGCCAGCGCGGCCAGGGCGGTGACACAGTCCGCCGGCCGGTTGAAGGTGGTGATCGCCACTGCCAGCGGGCGGGCCGGCAGCGGCTCGTCGACGAGCCACGCGGCGTCGGTGATGGTCAGCGACCCACGGTCGGTGGCGACGTCGAACCAGACCCAGCCGCCGTCCTCGAACGGTGCCAGCGACTCGCGGAACTCCAGCTGGACCGCCTCGGCCACGGCGTCGAGCTGCTTGCCCTCCAGGTGTACGACGTCGCCGTTGGACTTCGACCGGTAGAGGTCCACCCGCCCGGCGCCTCGCACGGTCAGGCGCAACGCCACCTCTTCCACCCGGGTCCAACGCTTCCAGTAGCTGGCCGGGAAGGCGTTGAAGTAGGTGGCGAACGACAGCTGGCAGGCGGGCGGCAGAGTCACAGTCGATCGGTTGACGACTTCCGCCGTGCGGCCGTGCAGGGTCTCCGGTTCATCGAGGTACAGCGGGCGCACCTCCGGGGGGTCGTCCGGCCGGGGCATCACGACGCGATGCAGGACACGCCGCGGCGCGACCATCCCGGCCGTCGGACCGATCTGGAGCGAGCTGACGTCCGACATCTTGCTGTCGGCCGCATTGCTGCGCGCCGCTTCCCTTCGGGCCGCCAGCTCGATCGCCGTGGGGACTTCGACCTGCTCGTCAGCGGCCTGATCGGTGCGCTGCACCGCCGCCCGGATCTGCGGACCGGCCACTTCCTGGGTTCTCACGTGATCCTTTCCCTGCGTTCGGCCCCTTCGCGCAGGATCCTCGCAGATCGGGCCGATTGCGACGCAGGGCGGCCCGGCTCGGGCGGGTCCGCACCGATCAGGAGTGCGCGGAGAGGCTGGGCCCTCGCCGCGGTGCCGGGTGACCCGTGATGTTGATCCGGTTCCACCGGCAGGTGTCAGCGGAGTCGTTCGAACGTACGTTCGCGGACAGCGAGACCCATCGGGCACGATGACATGATGAGCGGTTTCGATGACCCCGAGCACATGATGCGGGTCAACCGGGCTAACTGGGCTGCGCGTACCCCGATCCATGTGCGCGGCCGGGGTGCGGTCGAGCGGGACTCCACCTTCACCTACACCGACGGGCCGGCGCTGTCGGAGGCTCGGGTCTCCTACGAGTGGATGCACGGTGTTGGTGAAGTGATCAACGCTCTGACCGGCGCGGGCCTGCGCATCGAGCGGCTGCGCGAGATCGAACGGTTGCGTCGCCGCGCCGCCTGAACCAAGCTCCGACCGACCCCTGTCAGCGCTTGCGGCCCAGACCGGCGTAGACGCCTTGCGGGCCGGTGTCGTGGTAGCTGGGGTCGGGCCGCCACTGTGGAGCGTCGACCACTCCTGGTTCCATGAGTTCGAAGCCGTCGAACATGGCGAGGACTTCGTCGTAGGGTCGGAAGTACATCGGGTCTCGGCTGCTTTTCATCGCCTCGACCACCGCGGACATTCCGATGGGTGTCTGGTCGGCGGTCAGGTGGGACAGTGCGAGCAGGCTGCCCGTCGGCAGTACATCACGGTACTGTCCGAGCACCCCGAGAGGATCTTTCTCATCCGGCACGAAGTGAAATACGGCAACCATTAGCAGCCCGAGAGGCTTGCTGAAGTCGAGGAGTTGTTTTACGGCGGGCGCGCCGAGCACTGTCGCTGGCTGGCAGAGGTCGGCAGCAACCACGCTGGCGTTCTGGTTGTCCTTGAGGATTAGCTGGCTGTGGGCTACGGCCACCTCGTCGTTGTCCACATAGACCACGCGGCACATCGGGTTGGCGTCCTGCGCGACCTCGTGCACGTTACCGACGGTGGGAATGCCTGACCCGAGATCGAGGAATTGGGTTATGCCTTGCTCGATCATGTACAGCACCGCACGGCGCAGGAACGCCCGGTTGGAGCTGGCGATTTGCCGCCCGTTAGGCAGCGCTTGGAGCACCTTTTCGCCGACGGCGCGGTCGACGGCGAAGTTATGCCCACCACCGAGCAGGTAGTCATAGACGCGGGCAGCGCTGGGTAGTTCTATGTCGATGCGATCTGGCACCCACGCGACATGCTCACTCATGGCACACCTCACACTTGGTCCATCCCCGGGCAGCCTACTGTCTGCTTGGTGGTTGCGGTGATCGAGGTCAGGGCAGTCCCGACGCGGCGCCTGCGGGTAAAAGCTCTCGGGATGCGGTTGTGTTGGTTGGTGCTGTTGCGTTAGCTGAGCGAAGGTGGCTTCGCCGAGAGGTGGAACCCGGCGAAGCCGAACCGCGACACAGGTACTGTTCCGATCCCGCACCACGGCCGAGGAGCAAGTAGTGATCACTCAGGGTAGTTCGACCCAACCGACGTCACGTCGGTCAGCTGAGGTGATCATGGGGTGTTCTGTTGAGCAACTATAACGACGACGCCCGGTTCGAAGATCCTGGATCTCCGGCGCCGACTCCGTCGGAGCGGCTGGAGCTGGCGCGCCTATGGGAAAGGGCGCTGAGAACCACGGCTTACGTGCCGACATCACCGGTCGCGATAGCGCGCGTGCTGCGAGAGCTGCTCGACCGGTTGTTCAACAGCCTCACGGTGGAAGAGTTCTCGGCTGCGCCGGGCAGGATGGTCGGCCAGCGGCTGGTCGCGAGCCATTTCACCGATGAGCAGAGCTTGAGCCGCACGGTGGAAGTGCTCGGACAGGGCCTACCAGCCAGTCCCGAGCTGCAGGGGATCGACGGACTCGCGGGCAAAGTCGTCTCCCTGTTGGGGGCGATGGCCGCCGGTTACGCCGCGGCGCTGCGCGCCCGAACTTTCGACCAGCAAGAAGAGGTCAAGCAGGCGCTGCTGAAGGCCAGGCAGGACGCCGAACGGGAGCTTCGCCTCAGCGAGGCGAAGTTCCGGCAGCTGTTCACGTCCTCGGCGGTCGGCATCGCGATCAGCGACCTGGAGGGCAATGTTCTGGAAACCAACCACGCCTTGGTCGAGATTGTCGGTGACTTAGCACCTGGACACTCCCTGTATGAGCTGTTGCACCCTGATGATGTTCCCCCGCTCAGGGCCGCGCATCAAGAACTTGTTAACGGGAGGAGCACCGGCTTTCGGTTGCCGCAGCGGATTCGGCTAATCGGTAAGGACGGGGAGCCGGCGTGGACCTATATCGCCTTGTCTCTGCTCCGAAATGTGGATGGTGAGCCGACAGGTCAGGTGACGATCGTAGAGGATGTCACCGAGTTGCATCTGCTCGGGCAACAGCTACGCCACCAATCGCTGCATGACGCGCTCACCGGTCTGCCGAATCAGCAATTCTTTGGGTCGACCCTGCAAAGCGTCCTTGAACGTGCCGACCAGGCCTCACGAACCACCGTGTGCAAGCTCGATATGGATGGCCTGGCCGTAATCAATGACGCGTTCGGGCGTCAGGTCGGAGACCAGGTGCTGCAGTCGGTCGCTGGCCGATTGCAGTCCGCTGTAGCACGGGAGAAGGCGATAATCGCCCGATTCGGTTCAGACGAGTTCGCGATCCTCATCGAGAACTCACCCACGACACCGGACGTCGCCGCTCTCGCCACCAGCATCAATTCCGAACTGGCCGAGCCGGTGTACATCGGGGGCAGCGGGCTGGCGGTGTCCACTTGCATCGGCGTCGTCGAGCACCAGGGCCGCGGCGGGGAAGCGGCGATCCTGCTCCGCGCGGCGGAGGCCGCTCTGCATCGCGCCAAGAGCAGCGGCCAACGCCAGTGGGGACTGTTCGATCCGCACCGTGATGCCATCCATCGCGCCCGGTGCCAGTTGGCGGCTGCGATGCCGGGTGCGTGGGAAAGCGGCGAGATCCAACTGAACTACCAACCACTGGTGCGATTAGCCGACGGCACGATCCTGGCAGTTCAAGCGCTACTTCACTGGGACCGCCCGCACAATGGACCCCCGTCGCACCACGAGTGTCTGGAGCTGGCGACGCGGACCGGCTTGCTGGCCTCACTCGGGCAGTGGATGCTGCATGGTGCCTGCGAACAGTTGGCGTCGTGGCGGCGGTACGTCGGCGAGGCAACGCCGTTGCTTCATGTCGATCTCACACCGCAGCAGTCGCACGATCCGGACCTGGTGGCAGGCATTGTCAACGCACTGGCTCAGACCGGGCTTGCTGCCGAACGGGTGCAGGTCGGCATCCCGGTGTCGGCGTTGGACACCGAGCCGGACGAGGCTGAGGACAATGTGCGGGTGCTCGCCGATATGGGCATATCCATCGCGCTACTCGGGTTCGGCGGAGTCGCAGACGTGGTCCACTTAGAGGACCTACCGGTGCGGACGGTCGCGATAGCACCCACGGTGGTACAGCGCGTTGTACAACCACCAGGCGGTGGCTCCGCGGTGGCCCGGGCTGTCCCCGCCGTGTTCCAACTGCTACATGACTGCGGGGTCACCGTCATCGTCCGCGGCATCAACACCCACAACGAAGCCGACTGGTGGAAATCAGCCGGAGCCGACATCGGACAGGGCGCCTTCCTCACACCCCCAGTCCCACCCGATGAGATTGTCGCACTGCTTGGCTCCCGCTAATCTTCTGCTTGATCAACCATTCGGTAGCTGGTCGACCGCGTTATCGCCGGCGTTGCGGATGTCCGTGCGCAGGGCTCGGCCAGCCGCCACGGCAAACCCTGGCTACCGGAAAGGTCACCAGTCTCCGCCGCCGCCCGAATCCGAGCCCCCGCCGGAACTCGAACCGCCGCCGAAGTCACCGTCCTGGCCGACGACCCAACCGCCCTGGTCAGGGGAGTCGTACCCGCCGCCGCCCCGGTCCATCAGCCCGTCTTCGCGGTACTGCTGCTGCTCGCCTTGCATCTTGCCGAGCTCGTAGCCCAGCAGCCCGCCACCCACCGCACCCATTGCGCCGGCCGCCCCCGGGCTCATTCCCGACCGGTAGGACGGGCCGTATCCGTCATAGGAGCCCATCGGTGGCGCCCCGGAACCCATCCGGGGCGGACCCATCCGGAAGCCGGACCGGCGAAACCGCCGGCTGACCACGACCACGGAGACGACGACCACGGCGAGCACAATCATGATCCCGACCAGTCCACCGCCAGAGCTGTTAGTCGCAACGCGCCGCCCGGAGACACGTCCCCGGTTCGCCCCAACCACACTGGTGCGCAGCTTGCCCAGTGCGGCTGTGACCGCGGTGGTGTAGTCGTGGCTGCTCTGCATGCTCGCGAGGAACGCGCTACTGGCCGCTGATCCCGCCGCCACCGCGGCGTTCTGGGAGATCCGAGCTTGCGAACCGATCTGGATCGACTCGTGCCGGGACTGGGTGTTGATCCCGATCACAACCGGGTAGGTCGCGTTGACCTTGTTCCGGACGTCGGTGTCGAAGGTCGACTTGCTGGCCGCGTCCTGGGTTGTCGTCCAGATGTACACCCCGACCGGCAGGGTCGCGGCCTCGTTCTGCACCGCCGTAGCGTTCAAAACGTGGCCGTCGTCCTGGATCTGCACCGTGCTCGCCCACGCCGGTGCCGCTAGCGCCAACACCGCGGCCAGTGCGGCGATCGGTACTGCCAGGCGCAACGTCCGGCGCCGCACACTCACTTCGGTTACACTCACCTCTGGCCTCTCCACTGCCGTAGCGCTGGTTGCACCGGGGCCCACGACTCCAGTGCGGACCGGGCCATCCTGTGCACCGATGATGCATGCTGCCCCACTTCGATCGTCGACCGACCCCTGTGACGCACGCTATGGTCGAGGGTCGGCCCCACGACCGCCCGGCCCTTGTGATACGCGGTAACACATTCTCACTAATCGTTTACGAATGCTCACTTTCTGTTGTATTACAGAACGATAACGTCCTTAATTCGGGTTGCGGGGCGTGCGAGTCGGTAGTACGACTGAGGATGTGGGAGTGCGTGGCGCGACCGCCTTGGGGGCGTTGCGGCCGGTCAGGATGATCTTCTGATGGACCGAGATCGTCTGCGGGACCGGTTCGGTTTACTTCGACACGAGCAGGGGACCGCGACTGCGTCGCCCTGAAGGGGTGTCCCAGGGAAACGATTTCGTCCATGGGAAGAACGATCGAGGAGGGGCATATGTTGGTTTCAGAGATCTTCACAACCGGCGGCGGCGGCTGCGGCGGCGGCGGCGGGTATGGCGGCGGCGGCGGCGGGTATGGCCGTGGCGGCGGGTATGGCCGTGGCGGCTACTCTAACCGGAGCTACCGCTACGAGGACTACGGTTACGAGAATCACTACCACCGCGGCCGCGGCCGCGACCGCGACCGCGGAATTCTCGATCTCGATATCGATCTCTAAGCCTGACGAGGCATCCGGAGTGGCCCCTCACCCGACTGAGGTCGGGTGAGGGGTCACCTGCCTGCCACCGATTCACGGCGAAGCAGAGTACCCGCGACGACGACAGCAGCGGCCTCGGCTATTGCGCTCAACGTCTTTTCTGGGTACCAGGTGGGTTCGTACATGTCCGGTAGCGGGCCGATGGCCCCTATGTCGACATAGCGGTAGAGCAGTACAGCGCCCAGCGCGCTTCCGGCGATGAGTACGGCAAACAATATCGCCGCCCGGTGCCGGATGACCAGCACCAGCACGGCGGCGAGCACGGCAACGACCGCTTCGGCGCGAAACAGCATGCCTTGGCTGATCAGCGCCCGGTTCGCATCGAAATTGGCAGCGAGATCGAGATGGGCATACGCGTCGTAGCCGAACCCGGCCGCGACCACGACGCGGGCGACCACCTCGCCGGCCGAGCGGTGTCCAACCCGCCCCGACGGCGACGGTGGCGCGCTCACTTCACGATCAGCGTGCCCATCATGTACTGGTGGATGGTGCAGATATACGGGTAGCTGCCCGGCTTGGTGGGGGCGGTGACCGCCCCACGCTGTCCCCCGGCGATGTTGCCGCTGTCGAAGGACTTGTCGTTGGCGGTCACCGTATGCGGCGCCTGATCCTCGTTGATCACCGTGATCTTCGTTCCGGGAGCGACCGTCAACGACGCCGGCGTGAAGCTGAAATTCTTGATCACGATCGTGTCGGGCGCGTTGGGGGTGGTGGAGCCGCCAGCCCCGCCCGCGGGGCTACCCGCGCCACCGCCACAACCCAGCACAAGTCCCACTACGGCGACGAGCATGGTGAGCAGGACCGCGGTACGGCGCAACCGGATCGCGGCGGTGGGCGAGGTCATCATGAGATCACTTTACCGTCAACATGTCCGGCTTGAGCGAGTTACCGACGCCGATGAACGAGTCCGGGATCGGGTACTGACCCAGGATGAAGTTCAGGATCGCGGCATGCATGGTCTCCACCGGTTGGATGGTGGCAGCAGTCATGATCCCGCCGGCGTCGGTCACGTTCGCGGTCGCGAAGGTGTAGGTCTGCGCGGCGATGTTCTCCAGGTTCAGTGCCAGCTTGGCCACGTCGGGCACCGACGTCGCCGCGTTGAGCATGTTCACCTGATCTTGGGTGATTGTCAGCGGGGCATCGTTGATGAGCGGCTTTCCCGCTTTGGACAGCACCGCATTCCAGGCCTGCGCGTGGTCGGAGTGCTGCTTCATCGCGGTCTGGACGAAGGTGGCCACCGCCGGTGGAACCGTGCCCAGCTGCCCGGCACCGGCCTTCTTCAGCGCGCCACCGTAGGCGGTGACGGCCAGGTTCTCCAACGCGGTCGCCAACGCCACCACCTTCAGATCCCCGGTGTAGGTCTCTGGCGGGGCCGCGGGCGGTGGTGGGGCCGCCGAGGCCGATGTGCTCGGCGATCCTGAGGACCCGCCGGAGCACGCAGTCGCGGCACCGAGGGCGACGGCGCCGGCCGCGCCGAGGAAAAAGCCGCGTCGGGTGGAGGGCTTGGCCACCACGTGGGTCAGGTTCGCGGTGAGCTCGTCGAGGGCCTTACGGACCTGCGGGAATGTCGACTCGTGCAAGTCGTCGAGCTCGCGAGTCATCGCCGACAGTTCGCGCTCGCTGATCGCCATCTCCGCGTTGCGGGCGCGGCGGGGAAAGATACTCATCGGATCGCTCCTTCGTCGACCGGAGCGGCCATGGTGGTCGGGTAGAACGTGTCGGGGAAGCCCACACTGCCTGCCGCAGCGGGCAGCTTCGCGGCATCCGGTGGTAGTGCGATCAGCTGCGGCTCGTTGGCTTTGACCAGCGCCTGGACCGCCAACAGGATCGCCTTGTGCTGGGATTCCACGCCGGCAACGCTGGCGAAGAGCTGCCGCAGTTCCGCGGTGGTGACCAACCCGACGTCCTTGACGTAGGTCTGCGCGGCCACGTCCTCCAGCGTGATCGCCAGCCCAACGACGTCGGCAGCGGTCTTGAGCTTGGGCACCGCCGCCTTCACCACCTCGGAGTACTTGGGATCCGTGCCGGTCTGGGGCTTGCCACCGAGCCGCTGAGCAGCCGCGTTGAACGCCATCGCGTGCTCGCCGTGCTGGTCCTTCGTCTTCATCGCGAATGCCTTGACCACCGCGTTGGCCGAACTGCCGCCGATGAACGGCAGCGTCAAGGCGGTCTGGTAGGTCAGCACTGCGAGGTTCTCCAGGCCGGCCGCGGTCTGCAACGCCGCGACGTCGTCACCGGCCGCCGCCCACGCCGTCGGGCTACTCAACAGCCCCAAGGCCACAGCGCCGCCGGCCGCGGCTGCAACCGTGCCCCAGCGGGACGCGTCGCGGCCGGCGGACACGCAGGCCTCCCGGGCCGCCTCGACATAGTCATTCAGACCCGTCCGAGCAGTACGCATCGCGTCGGACTGCAGATCGTCCGATTCTTCGAGGAGCTCTCGGAACCTGCCTTCATCGATCTTGTTCTGCACAAAACCTCCAAGCGGCTGGTGGGAGTTCAATCTCACGCGTTGTAATCGGTCGCGTAAGAGGGAGCAGCTTAGCTTTCGGCAACCCACCTACACCAGTTCACCCCGGTTCATCACGATCAGGTCACATTTCGACCGGTCGAAGCGTTGGAAAGCTGTCGAGGGCTGGTCAGAACCACCTCTCCAAGATGATCGCCAGACCGTCCTCGGAGTTACCCACTGTGATCTCGTCGGCAGCTTCGAGCACCGCAGGATGGGCGTTGGCCATCGCCACCCCGTGGCCCGCCCAGTGCAACATCGACAGGTCATTGGGCATGTCACCCAAGGCCAGCACGTCGGCCGGCGCGACCCCCAGCTCACCGGCCAGCCGGGCCAGACCGGTGCCCTTGGTGACGCCGGGGGCGGAGATCTCGATCAGGCCGTAGCCGGTGGAGTACGTGACGTCGAGTCGGGCCCGCGATGCGGCACCGAGTAGCTCGCGGACCGCGGCGGCCATCAGGTCGCTGCTCGCGTTCTGCTGGCGGACCAGTAGCTTGATCGCGGGTCGGCCGAGCAGCACATCGCGCGGCGCGTCGGCGGAGTCCGCGCCCGGCCAGGGATGGGTGTAGCCGGGTTCGGCGAGGAACTGATCGGCGCCGTTCATCGCGGCGCTGGCGGTCGGCAGCTCGACGGCGAGCTTCGCGCCCGGCAGCGCGGTGGCGATCACCTCTGCCGCATCCCGCAGCTGCATCGAATCCAGCGTCACTGAGTAGCTGACGTGGTCGGTCGCGGCGTCATAGAGCACCGCGCCGTTGGCGCACACCGCTCGCCCAGCGTGGCCGAGTTGCTCGACGATCGGCGGGATCCACCGCGGCGGCCGGCCCGTCACCAGCACGAACGGAACGCCGGCCGCGACCACTCGATGCACCGCCGCGCGGGTGCGCTCGGAAATCTGGTCGGTCGGGTCCAGCAAGGTGCCGTCAACGTCGGTTGCGACCAGCCGCGGCCTCTGCATACTTCGACCCTACGTTCCCCGCCACCGTGGCGGAGCTGTCCACCGCGTCGGCGAGCCCAGCCACCGGCACCGGATGCACGTCGAAACCTCGGTCGGCGTGGACCAGCCACGGGAACAGCAGTGAGGTGAAGTCGCTGGTCGGTGCGGACGCCCACCAGACGCGCGAACGATTCCCGCGAGCGGTCAGTCGCCTCGTTCCACGCCTCCGCGCTGGTCTGTCCCGATCGCCAACCGGCCAGCGCCGACTGCACGGCATCCCACGCGGGTGTTGGCGGCAAGCCGTAGGTAGCGGTGTTCAGCCAACCCGGCTGGGCAGACCACAGCGACTGCGCGTCCACGATCTTCATTCTTCGGAAGCTAGCTGACGGCGATCGAAGACCTGATGACCCTGCCGCCGTCGACCACGCCGAGCTCTTGGGCACCGAGGCGCCGGCGCCTAGCCAAGAAGATCACGGTTTGGGTGACGACGACGACAGTATGTGTCACCGTAGGCACACAAACCGTGACCAACCCTTGCTGACGGAGATCCAGCGCAGAATGCCGATGCGCGGTTGCGACGGTGCATACCCAAGCAGCACTTCGATGCGCTGGCCACCTGTCAGGACACAGAGCACTTCGTTGAGATGGGTCAAGCAGATAGTCGTAGATCGACAAGGAGTGGCACAGTGACGGCGCGACCGCTTGTTCTGCTGTCGGGGGCGATGTCTATCGACGGTTACATCGACGATATGCGCAACGCTCGGTTGATGCTGTCGAACGAGGAGGACTTCGATCGGGTCGATGAGGTCCGCGCCGGCGTCGATGCCATCCTGGTGGGGGCCAACACGATCCGCCGTGATGATCCCCGGCTGCTTGTCCGCTCCGCGCAGCGCCAGCGAGAACGCGTGCAGCGCGGTGTCGCAGCACACCCCATGAAGGTGACAGTGACCGGTCGCGGTGATCTGGACGTCACAGCAAGGTTCTTCACCGTCGGGGACAGTGAAAAGCTCGTCTACACGCGCGATCCTGCGGTGCCGGCTCTTCGCGAAGCGCTCGGGCATGTCGCGACAGTGGTCGGGGCAGGAGAGCCGATCGATCTGGGTGTCGTGCTCGACGACCTCGCCGAGCGCAAGGTCGAGCGCCTGATGGTGGAGGGTGGCGGCACCATCCATACCCAGTTCCTCACTGCCGGGCTCGTGGACGAAATCCACCTCGTGATCGCGCCGTTCTTCGTCGGCGACGCCGAGGCTCCTCGCTTCGTGAATCCCGGTCGATTCCCCCAGAACCCCGAGCACCCCATGACACTTGCCGAGACCCGGCAGATCGGCAATGTGGTCCTGCTGCGCTACCAGCGTGACTCCACCCCTGCGTGATCAAGCTCATGCGGCCGGGTCGAGGCTGATGCGAAACGCATCGTTTTGCATCGTTGGCGGCTATGCTGGTGTCCTTGCCGAGAGCTATCACTGTGCGCCACGACGAGGCTGACCACCTCGCGTTGCGCAAGCAGGCCGAGCGGCAGACAACGCTGTGGACCCTCGATGGAGCCCTAGAGCGCAACGCAGCCGATGTCGGGTTACCCGTCAAGCTGGTCGCCTGACGCGAAGGACCGGGTACTTCAGAGACTTCGTCCTGAGGTTGACTTCGAGTGCGCTCGAAGTCATAGCGTCGCAGTCATGACGGTGACAGCGGCGTTGGAAGAACTGGTGGCTGGCGCTGGCCTGGCTACTGGCCCAGGGCGAGGACGTGGTGCCCATCCCAGGCACCAAACGCCGCACCTACCTGCACGACAACCTCGGCAGCCTCGACGTGACACTGAGCACCGACGACCTCGAGCGGCTGGCGAAGCTGCGCCCCGCCGGCGCCCGCTACCCCGACATGACCTGGGTCAACCGCGACACCGCGCCCCTGACCTGATCATCTTTTCGCGTTCTGGAGACAGACTGCGGTAATTCGAGCCTGTTTAACCGCAGTCTGTCTCCAGAACGCTCTGTCCGTCGCCAGGTGCAGTGGGCAGGTAGTCGGAGATCGACAAGGAGTGGCAAGTTCTGCTGTGCTATCAACGCGGCGCCAGCCAGGCATCTTTTTGATACCATCCTGGTATGGCAATGACGTTGAGACTCCCGCCTGAGCTCGACGCCGAGCTCCGCGCCGCCGCTGAGGAAGACCACCGCAGCGTGCACCAGACGGTGGTGCACGCCATCGAGATCTATCTCGCGCTGCGCGAAACCAGCGAGATCAAGGCCGATCCCGCCACCCTGCGCGCACTGGCCGAGGCGCGCGAGTGCGTTCGCGAAGGTGACGTCGTCTATGGCACCGAGGCCGTGCGGGCCCTGATCGCCGGGCGCCGCGTCTCGTGATCGACCCTTACGAGCTGGGGACCGCACCCCCGGCCCGTCGGGCTCTGACCGAACGGCTGCCTCCCGACGTCGCGGCCGCGGCCGTTGAGTTCATCACGGGCCCGTTGCTGGATAATCCCCACCGGGTCGGCAAGCCACTCGGCGAAGAACTCATCGGCATCTACAGCGCCCGGCTCGCCCGGAACTGGCGGGTGCTGTACGAGATCGACGACACCAAGAACGTGGTGATCGTGCTCGATATCAGACACCGCTCGGCGGCCTACCGGCGCCGACCGTAGGACTCCCACCACGACCCGGTTCGCCGGTCAGCCCAACTCCGGCCGGCTGGAGAGCACGGCGGCGGCCTCGAGCAGCATCCAGCCCGACAGCTGCACTGACAGATCCCGCTCAGGGCGGCCCGGGATGGGCGGCTGGGCGGCAACCGTCCACTGCGGACCGAAAACCGGGCCGCCGTCGGCGACGCCGCGGTTGCGCCAGGCTGCCTCGGCGGAGTCCAGCACCAGGCGCGCGGCGATCTTGCGGGCCGGTCGGTCGGCGGGCAGGACCACCGCGGCCTGGGCGAGATAGCGGGCCAGGATGCCGGTGAACAACCCGCCGTCGCCTCCGCCGTGCCCGCGCAGCACGCCCCCGTCGGTGAGGTGCTCGGCGACCGCGTGCACCGTCGCCTCCGCCTGTTGCTCCCAGCGCGGTGCGCCGGTTGCGGTGCCCAGCTCGAGGCAGGCCCCCAGCAGCACGCCCTGGCAGTAGCTGTAGAGCGCGCGCTCTACGGTGCGCACCGACCCGTCGGGGTTCACCCGCGCCCCGTCGAAGACCAGGCCGGTACTGGGGTCTTTCAGGTGCTCGAGGATCCAGTCGACCAGGGACGTCGCGATGCCCAGATTTCCCCGCCGGGCGTAGAAGATCGCCGCCGGTCCGGTCGCCGGGACGTTGACGAAATCGTCGCCGACCCGCCACCGCATCCCCCCGTCCGGGCCCCGCCCGGACCGCAACCGGCGCATGATGGCCTGTTCCGCTCCCGGCTTGCGGATCCCGGCCAGCGTCGCGCTGCGCTGCAACGCCAGGCCGAGCCAGGCGATGTCGTCGAAGTAGTCGTTGACCCAGCCGGTGAGGTTGCGCACCCGCACCCCGCGGACCAGCGCCGCGGTGGTGTCGCGGCGCCATTGCGTCGGGGCGCGCTGGTAGGCGTCGACCGTGCAGTCCAGCAGGTGGGCCTGCCACCAGTAGTGCCAGTGCGCCGATCGTCCCGGCCAGCCGGTTCGTCCCAACCGGGTGTCCGGCAGGCTCCACAGCCAGTGCAGGTGCCGGGTGTGCACAGCGCGTTCCGCGGCGGCCGCGCGGGCCGCCCACACAGTCACCAGGCCGTCCCGAGATCGGCGTGCTGGCGGATCCAGGCGTGCATGGCGATCCCGGCCGCCACCCCGGCGTTGATCGACCGGGTGGAGCCGAACTGGGCGATCGAGACGGTCATCGCGGCCCCCTCGCGGGCTTCGGTGGTCAGGCCAGGGCCTTCCTGCCCGAACACCAGCAGACAACGCCGCGGCAGGCTGGCCGTCTCCAATCGCAGCGCACCCGGCGAGTTGTCCACCGCCACCACGTTCAGTTCCGCCGTGGCCGCGTGCGCGAGCAGCTCCGCGATGCCGTCATGGTGTCGCAGATGCTGGTAGCGGTCGGTGACCATGGCGCCGCGGCGGTTCCACCGGCGACGACCCACGATGTGCACCTCCGCCACCGCGAACGCGTTCGCGGTGCGCACCACGGTGCCGATATTGTGATCGTGGCCGAAGTTCTCGATCGCCACGTGCACGGGGTGCCGGCGGGCGTCCAACGCGGCGACCACCGCGTCGCGCCGCCAGTACCGGTAGGCGTCGACGACGTTGCGGCGGTCGCCCTCGCGCAGCAGCTCCGGGTCGTAGTGGGGGTCCTCGGGCCAGGGGTCGGGATGGGGGCCTACGCCGATGTGCCGGCCCCACTCCGTGGGGCCGGCTTGTGAGTGGCAAACACTGTTATAGCTCGCATCGCCACTCACAGGAGCTCCCCGAGCTCAAGCACCGCGCGGTAGGACAGGCCGGCGGCTTCGATGGCTTCGCGGGCGCCGGTGTCCCGGTCCACCACGGTGGCAACACCGACGACGTCCGCTCCGGCCTCGCGCAGCGCCGCCACGGCGGTGAGCACCGAGGCACCGGTGGTGGAGGTGTCCTCGACGGCGAGCACCCGGCGACCGGCCACATCCGGGCCCTCGATCCGTCGCTGCAACCCGTGCTGCTTGGTCGCCTTGCGCACCACGAAGGCGTCCACCGGCGGGCCGGGCGCGTGCAGCACGGCGGCGGCGACCGGGTCGGCGCCCAGCGTCAAGCCACCCACCGCCTGGAAGGACCAGTCGCTGGTCAGCTCCCGGACCAGCGATCCGATCAGCGGCGCGGCCTCGTGATGCAGCGTGACTCGGCGCAGGTCGACGTAGTAGTCGGCCTGCGCCCCCGACGACAGCGTGACCCGGCCGTGCACCACTGCAAGCTGACGGACCAGCGTCGCCAGCCGGAGCCGAGGCGGGGTCATGTGCGCCCCCGCGCGGTACGCCCGGCGAAGCGCCGGACCAGGCCGCGGGGGAGCACGTCGACCAGACCCACCAGGACCCGGTACTGCAAGCCCGGCACCGAGACGATGCGCCCACGCCGCAGGTCGGCCAGGCAGTCGCGGACCACATCGTCGGCGTCGACGTAGAACATCGAAGGAGTGCCCGCCATGTCGATCTCGGCGCGGGCATGGAACTCGGTACGGACGTACCCCGGGCACAGCGCGAGCACCTTTACCCCGGTGCCCGCCAGCGCCACCGCGAGTCCTTCGGACAGCATCGTCACGTACGCCTTGCTCGCGCCGTAGCTCGTACCCCGGCCGGGCAGGAAACACGACACGCTGGACACGTTGATCACCGCGCCGGTCCCGGCGCGCACCATGGACGGCAGTACGGCGTGCGTCAGCCGCAGCACACTGGTCACGTTGACGTCCAGCTGAGCCTGTAGGTCCGCGACATCAGCGTCGAGAAATTCGGCGACGACGCCGAAACCCGCGTTGTTCACCAGCAGGTCCACCGGATCTCCGGTGCGCAGCCGCTGCTCGACCAGCTGCCGCTGCGGGGCGCTGGCCAGATCGGCGGGGAACACCTCGGCGCTGACCCCATGCCGTTGCGATAAGTCAGCAGACAGCCGCTGCAACCGCTCGCGGTCCCGCGCTACCAGCACGAGGTCGTAGCCTTCAGCGGCGAGCCTCCGGGCGAAGGCGGCTCCGATCCCGGCGGTGGGACCGGTAATCAGCGCGGTCGGCATGGTCTGCAGGCTAGCCCGAGGTGACGAGCGAGCACCGCCCAGCCACGCGGCCGCAGCTACCGCCCGTCGTGGCGATGGACACCGGCACGCTCGCTGCTTCCATCGCGCCGCTGTTGCAGCACTTCTTGACCGGATCGCCGGCTGGGGACCCCAGCGGTCTGGACTCGTGACACGGTGACCGGCGAACCGTAGGTGAGGTGTCGAAGCAGTATCTCCGCCGGTCCCCGGTACCCGAGGCGGCTCATCGCGTCAGCCAGCAGCACGGTGAGCACCCAGGTCGCCGTGGCCACAAGTGCGATCTCGGCGAGGCCGAGCCGGTCACCGAGGCCGCCGCCGTAGGCGGCCAGCACCGCGACGAACACCACCGACTGCAGCAGGTAGCAGGTCATCGACCGCTGCCCGCACGCAGCCAGCGCGTCGACCAGCGGGCCACGCCGGTCCCGAGCTTGCACCCGGATCGCGATGAGCCCGGCGATCGCCGCATAGCCCACCCCGCCTGCGTAGCCGGAGAAGGTGTGCGCACCACCGGCGAGCAGGGACACCGCGTCGGAGGATGGTCTCCACCACGTCGCCCGCACCAGCCCCCAGGGCAACCCGCCGACTGCGGCGATCCCGATGCCGAGCACCGCCGCGCGTCGCAGGAAGTGCTGGTGGCGCTCTGGATCGTCGAGTATCCGTCGGCGCGCCGCCCACACCCCGAGCAGCACCGCGGGAACCAGCATGAACATCGAACCGATGATGCTGCCCTGTACCCATTGCGCAACCCGGATCACTGCCGCGTGCACTGCGTCGGGCGTGGCGGCCGCCGTTTCATGCAGGGGACTCAACCGGTGCTCAAACCCGCGGAACAGTGCGATCGGCACCACCCACAATGCGCTGGTGATCAGCAGCGTTCGGTCTCGGGCCCGGAACAACACCTCGGCCAGCAGGACCGCGATCAATCCGTAGGCGCCGATGATGTCCCCGCAGAACAGCAGGAGGGCATGGCAGAAGCCGATGACCACCATCCACCATCCGCGTCTGCGGACGAGCCTGCAGACGGCGATCTCGTCGACGCCCCGGCGGGTGTGCCGGTGCAGCATCTGGACGATGCCGTAGCCGAACAACAACGCATACATCGGGTATGCGCGATCCCGCACAAAGATCGTCTCAACCAGCAGGAGCACCTGATCGACGATCGGATTGCCCTTCAGCCACCAGCCACCGCCCAGGGCGGAGCTCCCGTACTGGTAGAGACAGGCGTTGGCCAGCGCGATGAGCAGCAGCATTGCGCCCCGTGCCAGGTCCGGCGCGAGCGACCGCGCCGATACCGCTACCGCCCCGATCGGGCGTGCATCGATCGTTTCCGTCATGATCCCCCCGTTAGGGGAGATCGCTTCGCATCGTTCGGGCGTTACGAACATCATTTAACTACTAAGTGTTACCGATCTGACTATGCGTGGCGCTGCGGCTCAGGCCGCGTCGTGTGGTCAACCGGTGCGCCGTAGGTGAGGCGGCGAAGGAGCACCTCAGCCGGCCCACGGTAGCCGCGGCGACCGGCTATCCAGCGTGCGGAACACCACGATCGGTATCACCCACAACGCAGCCATGATCAGCAGAGTTCGGTCGCGGGCCCGGATCAGCACCTCGGCCAGCAGGACTGCGAGTAGTCCGTAGGCGCCGATGACTGCACCAACCGCATCGGATCCCGCCATGATCGTCCCCTCGACCGCCGTATGGGGAAGATCGGCCAGCCTGGCTACGGTGTTACTCGCCGCCAAGCTGGTAACTCCTATTGGCCGGGGCGGAAAAAGTCGGCGAACTCGGCGGGCTCAGTGGTCTTTTCGAGGCCAGCGGCATCGAGCAGGTCAGCGATCTCGTCCAGGACGCGCAGCAGCCGTTCCAAGCGAGATGGCGTGGCACTGCACGGCGCCGAGGCCAGCACCCAGTCCTGTTCCATCCAGACGACCGGAATGTCGCCGCCCAGAGCGTTGGCTGCGAGGACGAATTCCGGTGACATCAGCGGGCCGACCCGGTCCGGCTCGTTGACCAGCGCGATCCGGTCGCCCACTGGGCCCAGCATGCTCAGGCCGGGATCACGCGGTAGCGGCGGATCGGGCACCCACAGCTCGGCGACCAGATCAGGGGCGGGTACTCGGCGCTGCACCGCGACCACCACGCTGGAGACCTGGCCGCCTTGTTCGTGATCGAAAATCTGGACCGCGCGACGGCCCAGGGGGGTGAACAGGCTGCCGATCACAAGGTCCTTCGCCAACCCCGCGCCACCGCGAGCGATCACACCGTGGCGCCAGCGGTCGGCCAGCACCGGGTCGGACAGGACGAACCGCCACCCCCGCAACGCCGCCCAGCGCCGCCGTTCCCGCTGGTGCGCGCTGTGCCGCCGGCCATCGACGGCCAGCAGCACGCTGCCACCGGCAGCCGCCAGCCCAGCGATCACGAACCACACCCACACCGCCACCCGTCGAGCCTAAGCCCGCGCCCCACCCATTCCCCTGCGCACACGCCGCGCTGACGGTGGACAACGACCAAACAACGGGGGTTGACACACAGGTGCCGTCACTGTCCGTGTCGGCCTGGGAGGCAGTGTGGCAGCTCGCGTACGTGCTTCCTCGGTCAGCGAGATCTAGGTACGCAACATGATGGAAGACTGC
The DNA here is from genome assembly GCA_030854185.1 of Actinomycetota bacterium. Lineage (GTDB taxonomy): Bacteria > Actinomycetota > Actinomycetes > Mycobacteriales > Pseudonocardiaceae. Next base: position 28,529 of record JALYTS010000032.1, read on the forward strand.
ATCACTGAGCCCGGCGCTGCGGGCACGCGCGCCATGGTTATCCCAGAGCCGTGGTCATCCCAGAGCCGTGGTCATCCCGCGGCGGGCAGGCAGCTGACGTAGCCGAGTCGGGTCTTGCTCACCGACAGCGTGGCGGCCTCGCCACAGTGCGGGCAGCGCTCCTCGGCGAAGGTGCCCAGCGAGACGAGCCAGTCGAAGGCGAAGGGGTAGCGCCGCGGCCCGCGGCGGACGTCGACCGGGACCCGCCAGCCGGGGACCAGCACGGCGTGCAACCGGTACGGCCGGATCACGTGGCGCGCCTGGTACTTCTCGTCGATCTCCAGCAGCCGCCGGGCCCGCTCCTCCCGGGTGCTCGCCGCGCGAGCCGCGAGGAGCTTCGCCCGGTCAGGATCGGCGGAGGTCCGGCGGCGCTCGATCGAGCGCAGCGCGTCGGCGTAGTAGTCGCGGGCGTGGGAGTGTTCGCGTCGGTGGGCATCCGAGGCCTGATCCGACAGTGCGGTGCGCCGTCGCTCGGCGGCCGCGTCGAGAATGCTGTGGGCGTGGCGCAGCGCCGTGGAGACGGCATCGAGAACTGGCGCGTGGGCCTGGGCGGGGCGTTCCGATCGCGGGGCGGCGCGCAGACGTGCGATGTGGTCAGGGCCGAGCTGGCAACCGGAGCCTGCGTCGATCCAGCACTCCAGCCGTTCCTGGTAGCACTCTTCGGGCGACACGGTGTAGGTCACCAGCGCGCCCACCCGCAGCACGGGCCGGTTGATGCGAACCGGTAGGCCCGTGACGTCGATCCGACCGTGTTCCACCGAGACCCGGTCGCGGACTCGCTGCTCCAGCAGTTCCGCACCTGGCGCGGGAGTGCCCGGCGCGGCGAGCGAAATCACCCCGACGTCACCATCGCTCAACGCGGCATCGGCCGCCTGGATCAGCACCGGATGACCGGTGGCGAGCAGCACCACCCCGTCCTCACGGGCGATGTCAGGCTCGCCGGTGACGACGAACTCGTCGGGCAGGTCGAACTCCCCGGCCACCGCCGGGGGCAGCACAACCAGCGTGCTGTCACCGGCCCGCTCGGTGAGCCCGCCGCGGTCGTCGACGTAACGCAGCCAGAACCGCAGACCAGGGTCCATGCTCAGTTCTCCCCGACCAGCTGATCGACCGCGCCTCGGGTGCGCAGGTAGTCGGTGCGGGCGCGGGCCAGGTCGGCGCCGAGGTCTTCGAGCGAGGCGGCGAACTCGGCATCGTCGGCGGCGGTGACGTATGCCGAGAACACCGAGGTCTCGAAGTCGAAGTCGTCGGTGACCCGGCCCAGGATCATGTCCAGCTCCCCCACGACCAGTTCGAACAGGTTGATCTTCGACTCGAGCACGTGCAGGATGCGCTCCTCGATGGTGCCGCGGGAAACGAGGTTGGCCAACAACACGTCGTGCTCCTGGCCCACCCGGTGCAACCGGCCCAGCCGCTGCTCGATCTGCATCGGGTTCCACGGCAGGTCCACATTGATCATGACGTGGCAGAACTGCAGGTTGCGTCCTTCGCCCGCCGACTCGGTGGACAGCAGCACCGGCACGTCGTCGCGGAACACCTCGATCGCGGCGTCCTTGTCCCGGCGCGACAGGCTGCCGTGGTAGCGGGCCGCCGGGATACCGGCCGCCTCGACCTCAGCGGCGAGTGCGTCGAGGGTGTGCCGGAATGCCGTGAACACCAGGACTTTCTCGCCCCGCTCGACGTGGGTGCGCAGCCGGGCGAGCAGCTCGTCGGTCTTGCGGGGGCGCTCGATCGCCCGCGCGCGGGCCGTGAGATCGGACCAGCCGATCTTGTCCAGAGTGGGCGCCACCGCAGCCGGGCTGGAGCCGGCCAGCCGGGTGAGGCTGCGCAGCGTCATCAGCTTCGTCGGCGTCGCCGATCGGGCCTCGTCGCGGATCCGGGCGACGATGTCGGCGTAGAGCGAACGCTCGGCGTCACACGGCGTGACCAGCACTGTCTCAGCGAGCCGCTGCGGCAACAGCACCGCAACCTCGCTGCGCCGGTGCCGCACCATGATCTCACGGGTGCGAGCGCGCAACGCGGCGACGTTGCGCAAGGCCTCGACCCCCGAGTCGGCGTTGCCGTGGGTGCGCCGGAACTGCGCGGCCGTGCCGAGCAGACCCGGCGCGACGAGACTGACCAGCTCGTAGAGATCCTGCAACCGGTTCTCCACCGGCGTGGCGGTGAGCAACAACAGGTAGCGGGTGCGCAGCGCCCGGGCGAGCCTGCCCGACGCGCTGGAGGGGTTCCGCAGCCGGTGGGCCTCATCGACGATCACCACGTCCCATCTCTCGTCCAGGACGGCGGCCTTCAGTGGGTCGCGCCGGGCCGCGGCCAGTGACGCCAGGACCACCGGACGGTCCCCATCCCGCTCCCAGCCGCCACGGGCGGCCACCGTGGTGGGCAGCGCGAACTTGCGCTCCAGCTCCTCCCGCCACTGCCCGACCAACCCGGCCGGGGTGACGACCAGCGCGCGGTCGGCCAACCCGCGCATCCGCAGCTCGGAGAGCACCAGCCCGGCCTCGATCGTCTTACCCAGCCCGACCTCGTCGGCGAGGATGGCCCGCCCCCGCATCCGGCGCAGCACCGTCTGCATCGTCGCGAGCTGGTAATCGAACGGGACGAACGTCAACCTGGACTCCGAGAGCACCGTGTCGAACCCCGGTCGACTCCACACCGCCCCGGCCTCGTCGACCAGCGCGGAGCGCCGCTCATCGACACTCGCGGCACCCGCCAGCCGCTCCAGCAGCGGCGCATACAGCGCCAGCACGTCGGCCCGAACCGGCGCCTCCACAGACAGCGCGACCGACATCGGCACCCCTCTCCTCCAACGACGAGGCGAAGGTTAGAGGACACCACCGACAGTCCGGCCAGCCCCGCCCGGGAACCAGGCGCGGGTGACCATGAGGGCTCCGCCACCGGCACTGCTAGCGGGGTCGGCTCCATCCGGCCAACTGCTCGGCAATCTTGTCCACGTCGGTCAATGACCCGTCGGCGACGGCGATCATCAGGTCGAACCCGCAGTCCTCGGGGGCGTCGAGGTCGTGGCCGTTGATCCACAGAAACACGGCTGCCGCTGCCCACGCCAGCCGCTTGTTGCCGTCGACGAGAGCGTGATTGCTGGTAAGCGAGTGCAGCAGGGCGGCCGCTCTACCATGCATCGTGGCGTAGGCGTCGGCACCGAAGACGGTGGCCGCGGGCCGGGCGAGCGCCGATTCGAGGAGGCCATAGTCGCGCACCTGCACCGGTGCGCCGCAGGCCCGCTCGGCGACCCGCAGCAGCAGCTCGAGGGTGAGGTGCTGCGTCACACGTTGCCGAGACGGTCGAGCAGGCCGGAGTAGCGCGGGATCAACACGCCCAGTGCTTCGTCGACCTGCCCGGCGGCGTGGCGACGCTGCACGTACTCGCGAACCGCTGCCCGGGCCACGTCTTGCATGGAACGGCGCTCGATCTCCGCCTGGGTGCGCAGCGCCTGGGTCTCCTCATCCGTCAACCGCAGCGTCATGGCCATAACATGATGATACCAGGTTGATACCGTCGCGATCACATCTCGTCTTTCGCCCGAAGAATGAGCGCGGTGAACTGGCGTTCCGGGTCCTTGACGAATGCGTGAATGGTGGTCACCACCGGGCAGGGCCACGTCGTGACGCAGGTCCGGCAGCTCCCGCTGGTCTGTAGTTTGTGCTCGATCAGCAATCCGCGCAGGGTGAGCACCAGATCGTCGATCAGCTTGCGCGCCCGGTCAATTTCGTCGGTGGACCACTCGGTATCCTGCTGCGCCAGATATTCCGCCTCTTCCAGGTGGACGTAGAGGTCCTCGGTCAGCAGAGCGAATGCGTCGGCCAGCGCTGGCGCGATTGTGCTCATGGGAATACCTCCCCGGACTGGGCGAGGCCCACTACCCCGCTGACGATCAACCAACCGCATTACCACTGGTCATGCAATGCATTGACCAGTGGTAAATATGACCAGGCTGACCGAAATTAGAACAGCGATGATCTATGATCCACGGCGGGAGGTGTCACCATGCCACATCGCGAACCCACGATGCGCAGCCGGGAGCTGGGTGACGGCCTGCGCCAGGCCATGGAGGCCGCCGGGTTGACCGGCAAGCAGGCTGCCCAGGCGCTGAGCTGGTCACCGAGTTACGTCTCGCTGCTGCTGTCCGGGAAACGCACGGCCGGCGAGGTGGACATCGCCGCGTTCCTGGGACTGTGCCGGGTCAAGGGCCCGGAGCGGGACCGGCTGCTGGCGCTGTGCCGGGAGCAGGACACCCCGGGCCTGTTCCAGCAGCATGGCTCCCGGCTGCCCAAACAGCTCGTCACGCTGATCGACTACGAGAACAAAGCCGTCGCGATCAGCGACTTCGAGGCCACCGTCGTGCCCGGTCTGCTGCAGACCGGCGACTACGCCCGTGCGGTGATCAGCCGCGTGGCCACCGTGCCACCCGAGGAGGTGGACGACCGGGTGGCCGCCCGGCTGGCCCGGCAGAGCCTGTTCAGCCGGGACCGCCCGGCCGCCTTCACCTTCTATCTGCACGAGTCCGTGCTGCGCACCCCGGTGGGCGGCCCCGCGGTGATGGCCGAGCAGTTGCACCACCTGCACCGGATGTCGGCGCGCTCGTCAATGACCCTGCGGGTGGTGCCCGTCGCGCTCGGCGCGCACGCGGCGATGGCTGGGACATTCCGGCTGATGGAGTTCGCCGAGTTCAAACCGGTGGCGTATCTGGAAAGTGAGACCTCCAGCCTGTTCCTGGAGAAGCCCGAGGAAATCCACGCCTACCAGCACATCCTGGGGGCGCTGGCGGAAACCGCCCTGGGCGAGGGACAATCACGGGAGCTGATTGCCGCCGTGGCAACCGGGCTCTATGCGGATGGAGAGGATCATGATGACCGCCCTTGAGCCGGATCGCATCGTCTGGCGCACGAGCAGCTACAGCGCCGGGAGCGGTAACTGCGTCCAGGTCGGCTGGCGCACCAGCAGCTACAGCGGCGGCAACGGTAACTGCGTGCAGGTCGCGCCCGCGCCGGACCGGGTGCTGGTCCGCGACTCCAAGGACCCCGACGGCCCCGCCCTGGCCGTCCCCACCCCCGCCTGGCAAGCCTTCCTCACCACCCTGACCCCCTGACCCCACCGCCGCAAACGAGGCCCAGAGCCGTGAACTCGACCAGACCGACCTGGACAACGGCTGCACAACGTCGGTGACGTCGAGTTCACGGGACGCGCGGGCCTGCTCGGGTGGGGGTCGGGTGTTCGGGGCGGCGGCCTGCGAGGTTGAGCAGGATGGCGGCGAGATCGTGAGCCGCGTCTGGACGACCGAACCGGGCCGCCGCAGCGGCCATCTCCGCCCGCAGCGCAGCGTCACAGATCAGCCCGTCAAGGGCACGCCGGAGATCGTCAGGGGTGGGGCGGTCTCCCAATAGGGCATGGGCTGCCCCGGCCTGCTGGAGATAACGGGCGTTGTGTTCCTGCTCGTTGCCACTGGTCGGGACCAGTGGGATGAGCACCGAGGGCTTGCCCAACGCGGTCAACTCGGCCAGCGTGCCGGCACCCGAGCGGGACACCACCACGTCGGCAAGCGCCAGCACATCGGCCAGCTCCGAGCCGACGAACTCGAGCACCCGGTAGCGGCCGGCCAGGATGGCGGGTAGCTGCTCGGTGCGGCGCAGCACCTCGGCCAGTGAGCTGCGGCCGCACTGGTGCACCACATTCGCACGGTGCAACACCGTTTCGAGCACCGAGTCCAGGAGACGGTTGACCTGAGCGCTGCCCTGCGCCCCACCGGTGACGTAGACGGTGGGCAGCGATCCGTCCCACGCTGTCCACGCCAGCGCTTCGACTGCTCTCCCAGGGTCGCCGTGCAGCAACTCGACCCGGATCGGATTCCCGCTGACGACAGCTCGTGACCGCACCCCGGCCGGTAGGAGCTCCATGGATGCCGACGACGACAGCGCGACCGCGGACGCACGGCACACCAGCAGCCGATTCGCCAAGGACATATCAGGAAGCGCCACGCAGGTCTCGTCCACCTCGACAGTGGCCAGACGTGAGCTCAACACCACATAGTCGCCCACACAGCGCGGAACCACCCGCCAGCGGGTTTGCATCCCGAACTGGCTGCGCGCTTCGACGGTACAGAGGTGCGAGCCGGGCAGCAGCGAGAGCTGGAACATGTTGACTCGCCCGAATCCGGCCGAGATCAACCCGTCGAGCGAGGCGAAGTGTTTCGCCTTGCTGTCGCCCGGCAGTCCGAGGATTACCTCGCTGTACGTGTTAGTCCCCCGCGCGGAGGCCGCCAACGCCACCTCTATCAGCTGCGTGGCGTTGATGTTGGATCGGCGCACATGGCCGAGCACCTCGGCGTCTAACGACTGGACCGCCCCGGACAGCGTGATTACGCCCCGGGTGCGGCTGACCGCATCCAGCACCCGGTCTCGTTTGTTCTTGCCAGTCGTAACGTTGACGTAGCGAGGACCCCCACGGCCCCGCCCTGGCCGTCCCCACCCCCGCCTGGCAAGCTTTCCTCACCACGCTGACCCCGTCCCACGAGGCGTCCAGCGGGGCAGCACGTCCTCAAGAAGGTTAGTAGGGCGCCGCGAGATCGGGGAACATCGGGAAATGGCGGACGTTGCGGGTGAGTAACGGCAAGCCGAGGACACTCGCGGTCGCGGCGATGAGGAGGTCGGCCGTGTCGATACCCCGGTGGCTGGGCAGCCAGCGGCGCCCGAGCCGGCCCGCCTCCTCGGCGACCACTTGGTCTGCCGGGTGCCATTCGAACGCGTCGAACAGCTCCCTGGTCCGGCGCTCCTCATGAGGCCGCATGCCGGCCAAGACTTCGGCGTGGACCACGCTGCTGGAGTGCAGGACACCATGGCGGCGGTGTTCCTCGATCGCCGCCTCAGCCGGCTCGAGGCCCCGCAGGATGTCGATCAGAACGCTCGTATCGACCAGTACTGAGCTCATCGGCCGGCGAGTCGGCTCCCGGAGCGCAGCCGCGCGACGTACTCCTCACCGGACTCGTCGTGATCGGCCTCGTCTCGACCGACCCAGGCGCCGAAGCCGACGCGTAGCCGGCGCAGGTCCTGCTCGGCGTCGCGGCTTTCGCCGTAGCACCGTTCGACCGCCTGCCGTACCAGCTCGGACAGGGACAGTCCGCGCTCGGCGGACAACGCGTCCAGCCGTCGTTTCTGCTCCTCGGTCAGCGAGATCTGGGTACGCAACATGATGGAAGATTACATCACTCAACCGACAATCCGACCGACCCTGCCCGGGCCGCCACTCGACCGCGCGCGCCACGCCGTCGTCGGTCCCTGCCGACGGTTCGCCGTCGCCCGCGCGGATACTGGGCGGATGACTGCGGCAACGACGACGATCGAGCGTTCCGGGCCGGCGATTCGGGCGACCCTGGCCGAGTGCGCTCCAGCTGAGTGCGTGCTGTTCGAGGCCGAGTTCCAACTGGCCGTCGCGCGGGCCTTGGAGACGTTCGATGTCGCGCCACTCGACGCGATGCTTGATCGGTGGTGGGGTGTCGCGGCGATCCGAGCCAATCCACTCTCCGAGCACGAGCAGGCGCAGGTCGCGCAGGCCAAGGCCGGCGATTTCACCGGGCTGCTCGCGCGTGACGAGCACGGGAAGTGGATCCGGCTGTAAATGCCCCGCTACGGGCAGGTGTGGTTGGAGATCGCCGATGAGCAGTACGCCGGCCTCCCGGCCGAGACCCGGGAACAGGTCGACAAGCGGGTCGAGGAGCTGCTGGAGAACCCGCGCGTGCCCCGGGCCGCCGCCTACGACGCGCCGACCGACCAGTGGACCACCACCTACGGTGGCGGGATCGGCCTGATCGTCTACGCCGTGGTCCATGAGCGGCAACGAGTAATCATCCTGCGGCTGGTGCAGGCGAGCGGTAAGTAAGTAGTCGGGTCGGCCGGCGGCGTGCGGTGTGACCGTGGATCCGGAGCTTCGCGGGCAGCGGGTGGTGCTGGTGCCGGTCACCGCAGAGCATGTGCCGGATCTGCGGCGGATCCTGCTTACGCCTGAGGTGCAGCAGCGCTGGGGTGACGAGGCTGCCTCTGCGCACCGGCCCTTCGACGACCCGTCGGCCACTCGCTTCGCCATTGTGGTGAACGAGGCGGTCCGCGGAATGGTGCAAGCCTCCAGTGCCTGCGTTTCGGTGATAGCCCGGAGTTCACGGCGCCGTACATACGCCAGAGCCGGTCCGGCCACTCGCCACCGGTCGACGAGGTCCTGCTCGATGTCCCGTGGCACCCGCATACCCATAGCTTGAGCGCGATCATTGCAGGCTCCCAGCACAACCCACCCAGTCACGTCTGCCCCATCGGCCAGCGGGTGACGGTGAGGGCTCCGGTGCCACCGGCGGCGTGGCCGTCGAGGTCGACGACGACGGTGTCGCCGTCGGTGATCTCACCCGCCAGCAGCTCGCGGGCGAGCTGGTCACCGATCGCGGACTGCACCAGCCGGCGCAACGGGCGCGCGCCGTAGAGCGGGTCGAACCCGCCCATCGCCAACCATTCCCGAGCGGCTTCGGTGACCTCCAACGACAGGCGGCGGGCGGCCAGCCGGCGCGCCAGCTGCCCGATCTGGATGTCCACGATCGCCGTCAGCTCCTCGGTCGACAGTGAGTGGAACACCACCAGGTCGTCGAGCCGGTTGAGGAACTCGGGCTTGAAGTACCGGCGCACGATCCCGAGCACGGCGTCGGTGCGCTGGCGCTCGTCGAGCGTGTCGTCGACCAGTGCCGCCGAGCCCAGGTTGGAGGTGAGAACCAGGATGGTGTTGCGGAAGTCCACCGTGCGGCCCTGCCCGTCGGTCAACCGCCCGTCGTCGAGGACCTGCAGCAACACGTCGAAGACATCGGAGTGGGCCTTTTCCACCTCGTCGAGCAGGATCACGCTGTAGGGCCGGCGCCGGACCGCCTCGGTGAGCTGCCCACCCTGGTCATAGCCGACGTAACCGGGCGGCGCACCGACGAGGCGAGCCACGCTGTGTTTCTCGCTGTATTCGCTCATGTCGATGCGCACCATGGCGCGCTCGTCGTCGAACAGGAACTCCGCGAGCGTCTTGGCCAGCTCGGTCTTGCCGACGCCGGTGGGCCCCAGGAACATGAACGATCCGGTGGGGCGGTCCGGGTCGGCGACGCCGGCGCGGGCCCTGCGCACCGCATCCGACACCGCGCGGACCGCCTCGGGCTGGCCGACCACCCGGCGGCTCAGCGCGTCCTCCATCCGGAGCAGCTTGGTGGTCTCACCCTCCAGCAGCCGACCCGCGGGGATCCCGGTCCACGCGGACACCACGTCGGCGACGTCGTCCGGGCCGACTTCCTCCTTGAGCATCACCTGCGGGTCCCGGGCGGACGCGGTGGCCTCGGCGAGCTGCTTTTCCAGCCCGGGGATCTTGCCGTAGCGCAGCTCGGCGGCCAGGCCCAGGTCGCCGTCGCGCTCGGCGCGCTCAGACTCGCCGCGCAGCTGCTCCAGCTGCTCCTTGAGCTCCCGGGTGGCCTCGATGGCGGTCTTCTCGTTCTGCCAGCGGGTGCTCAGCTCAGCCAGGATCTCCCGGCGGTCGGCGAGCTCGGCGCGCAACGTCGCCAGCCGCTGCACCGAGGCCGGGTCGGACTCCTTGGCCAGCGCCATCTCCTCGATCTCCAGCCGGCGCACCGCGCGCTCCACCTCGTCGATCTCCACCGGCCGGGAGTCGATCTCCATTCTCAGCCGGGATGCGGCCTCGTCGACCAGGTCGATCGCCTTGTCCGGCAGGAACCGAGCGGTGATGTAGCGGTCGGACAGGGTCGCGGCGGCGACCAGCGCGGCGTCGGTGATCCGCACGCCGTGGTGCACCTCGTAGCGCTCTTTGAGGCCCCGCAGGATCCCGATGGTGTCCTCGACGGACGGTTCCCCGACGAACACCTGCTGGAAACGACGCTCCAGTGCGGCGTCTTTTTCGATGTGCTTGCGGTACTCGTCGAGCGTGGTCGCACCGACCATCCGCAGCTCACCGCGGGCCAGCATCGGTTTGATCATGTTGCCGGCGTCCATCGCGGACTCCCCGGTGGCCCCGGCGCCGACGATGGTGTGCAGCTCGTCGATGAACGTGATGACCTGGCCGGCCGAGTCGGTGATGTCCTTCAGGACCGCCTTGAGCCGCTCCTCGAACTCACCGCGGTACTTCGCGCCGGCCACCATGGACCCGAGGTCCAGCGCCACGACCCGCTTGTTGCGCAGCGATTCGGGCACGTCACCGGCGACGATGCGCTGAGCGAGGCCCTCGACGATGGCGGTCTTGCCGACGCCGGGTTCGCCGATGAGCACCGGGTTGTTCTTGGTCCGCCGGGACAGCACCTGCACCACCCGGCGGATCTCGGCGTCGCGGCCGATCACCGGGTCCAGCTCGCCGGAGCGGGCCCGCTCGGTGAGATCCAGGCCGTACTTGGCCAGCGCCTGGTAGGTGCTCTCGGGGTCCTGGCTGGCCACTCGGGCTGAGCCTCGGACGGCCTGGAACGCTTCACGCAACGCGTCTGGAGTCGCGCCGTGCCTGCCGAGCAGCTGCCCGACGGCACCGCCTTGCGCGGCGAGCCCCACCAGGAGGTGCTCGGTGGAGACGTAGGAATCCCCCATCTCGGTCGCCAGATTCTGGGCGTCAGTGAGCGCTTTGAGGGCTTGGCGGTCGAACAGCGGAGCGGCCACTGTGGAACCGGTGGCCGAGGGTAGCCGCTGGGTGATGGCTTCCAGCTCCGCTCGCACCGCTGCGGCGTCCGCACCCACTGCCGCCAGCAGCGGCGCCGCGATGCCGTCACTTTGGGCCAGCAGCGCGCCGAGCAGGTGTGCCGCCGTCACGTCCGGGTTGCCCGCCGTTGAGGCGGACTGCACAGCCGAAGAGATGGCGGCCTGCGTCTTGGTCGTAGGGTTGAAGGAGTCCATTGCCGAAGCGTTCCCTCCGCACTGATGAATTGCTACTAGCGCACTGTAACGGTAATCGCACTCAACGTCACAGCATCTCTTCGTCGATCATCTTTAGGTTTCACGAGAGGGTGTAGATCAACCTAAAGTAACTGATCTACACTCGAAGGAGCGATTGGAGAGGGGTCGCGGCGAATGACGGTAGGGTTCCGGAACCCTACGGGAGTTCGCATCGCCCGCGACGGGTCCAACTGCTCGCCTTCGACCCTGGAGAAGACACTCCCGGACCATGACAGCCGAGGCCATGCGGAGCTCGATTCCGCCACCCGATCGCGCACCGCACCGCACCGGTACGGCCGCGATCATGGTGCGCCTGCTTCGCGAGAGCTATGCGGAGGTCGCGCCGCGCGCCGATGAGGCCACTCGGTTCTTCTACGCGATGTTGTTCGCGATCGCTCCCGCCACCCGTGAGCTGTTCGCGGCGAACATGGAGGTACAGCGCAGCCGGTTCTGGCGTGCGCTGGTGCACATCGTGCAGAACTTCGACCGCCCCGACGAGTTGGTGCCGTTCCTGCACCAACTGGGTCGGGATCACCGCAAGTTCGGGGTGCTCGGGCAGCACTATGACGCGATGGGGACCGCTCTGGTGACCGCACTGAAGCAGTACGCGGGTGCCGCGTGGACGCCGCAGGTGGAGAAGGCGTGGAGCGACGCCTACGGCCTGATCGCCAAGACGATGCAGGAGGCGGCCGAGGCCGAACCCGGTCCCGCCTGGTGGACCGCGCGGGTCGTCGATCACCACCGGCTGACCTGGGACCTGGCCGTGGTGCGGGTCACCCCCGACCGGCCGGTGCCGTACCGGGCTGGGCAGTACGTGGGAGTGGAGGTGCCCCAGCGCCCGCGGCTGTGGCGTTACCTGTCTCCCGCGAACGCCCCGCGCCCGGACGGGTCGATCGAGTTCCACGTTCGCGCGGTACCGAGTGGCTCGGTCAGCCGGTCGATCGTCGGCCACACGCAGGTCGGTGACACCTGGCGGATCGGCGCACCGATGGGTCTCATGACGGTGGATCGGGAATCCGACCGGGACGTCGTGATGGTCGCCGGCGGTACCGGAACGGCGCCCATGCGCGCGATCCTCGAGGAGCTCAGCCAGTGGGGAGACAACCCAGAGGTGACGATGTTCGTCGGCGGCCGGACCCGCGCCGATCTCCACGACCTGGACACGCTCACCGCGTTGGCCGTCACCAATCCGTGGCTGAAGGTGATCCCGGTGGTGGAGTCGTATCCCCGGATGGTCGGGATGGAGCACGGGACACTGGCCGATGTGGTCGCCCGCTTCGGCGCGTGGCCGGACCGTGACGTGTTGGTCTGCGGTTCTCCGGTGATGATCAGGGCCACCGTGTCGCGGATGCTTGTCGCCGGCACTGCGCTCGACCGGATCACCTACGACCCGTTCACCCTCGACTAGGGCGCCAGATCACCAGGGCTGTTTCGGTGCCGGGGTGCAGCGGGACCAGGTCGCGACGGTACGAAGCGTGCACGGTTGCGGCCGCCTGCTGGGCGAGAGTCTGCGCCTGGGCCAGTTCGGTGCGCGCCTCGTCGAGCTGCGCAGCCAGCTCGGCGAGCCGGGAACGGAGCGCATCGACCTGGTTTTCCAGATCGATGATCCGCTTGATCCCGGCCAGATTGACGCCGTGGTGCTGGGACAACCGCTGCACCTCTTGCAGCAGCGCGATGTCGCGGGCCGAATATCGGCGCCCACCCCCGGCGCTACGGCCCGGTGAGACCAACCCCAGCCGGTCATAGCCGCGCAGGGTCTGCGCGTGCAGCCCGGCCAGCTGGGCCGCGACGGAGATCACGAAGACCGGGGTGTCCTGATCCGCACCCGGTGGCGTCGGGGGAATCATCGCGCTGCCCCCGGCCGCTGCGCGCGGGCGAACAGCTCCGCTCGCGGGTTCTCCCCGGCAGTGGCCTGCGCGTAGGCCTCCAGTGCCTCCTTGGCGGTCCGGTCCAGCTTGGCGGGGACCACCACCTGCAGCGTCACCAGCAGATCACCGGTCCGGCCGTGCCGCCCGGTGACGCCTTTGCCCCGCACCCGCAGGGTGCGACCGTTGGCAGTGCCTGCCGGGACCTTGAGCTTCACGGTCCCGTCCATATCCGGGCCCTCCATGGTGGGCACAGTCAGCGTTGTGCCCATGACCAGCTCGGGGAACGACACCGGCACCGCAAGGGTGAGGTCGTCACCGGTCCGTCCGAACACCGGATGCGGGGTGACGTGCACCAGCACGAACAGATCACCTGCGGGCGCGCCACGCATCCCCGGCTCGCCCTGGCCGGCCAGCCGGATCCGCTGACCGTCGGCGACCCCGGCGGGGATTCGCATGGTCAGACTGCGGGATCGGTTGGACACCCCGCGACCGCCGCACTCGGTGCACGGGTCATCGATGATCCGGCCCGTACCGCGGCAGTCCCGGCACGGCTCAGACAGGGCGAACGCGCCTTGGCTGCGGGTCACCAGACCGCTGCCGCCACAGTCCTGGCAGACCCGTGGGACGGTACCGGCTCTGGCTCCCGAGCCGCCGCAACTGCCGCAGCTGGCCGGGCTGGCGATCCGCAGCGGTACGGTGGCACCGCGGACCGCCTCGGTGAAGTCGATCCGCAGCTCAGTCTCGACGTCGGTGCCGCGCCGTGGGCGGCTGGCCCCGGCGGCTCCCGGCGCTCCCGCGCGGTTGGCGAACAACCCGCCGAGCAGGTCACCGAGACCGCCCGCGTCTGCGCCGCGACCCCCCTGAGCCCCGAACAGATCGCCGAGATCGAACCCGCCCGGGCCCGGCCCACCCCCGCCGAAGCCACCGCCGGGTCGGAAACCGCCGTTGAACAGGCTGCGCGCCTCGTCGTACTGCTTGCGTTTCTCCGGGTCCGACAGCACACCGTAGGCCTCGGACATCGACTTGAAGCGCGCCTCAGCCTTGGCGTCGCCGGGGTTGGCGTCCGGGTGCAACTCCCGGGCCAGCTTGCGGTATGCCTTTTTGATCTCCTCGGC
>JALYTS010000200.1 GCA_030854185.1 Actinomycetota bacterium
GCCTTGATGTAGTTGCCAGGTGCCTTTGCTGGGTAGTTGTTCTTCGGTGCCGTCGGCGCGGCGTAGGGTGTTGCGGCCGAGGGCGCCGGGGTGCCCGCCGTGCAGGCCCCAGGGGGGGTGTTCGCGGCGTTCGGATTGGATGGTCAGCGTGCAGTCGGTCAGTACTTCGACCTCCCGGATCAGGCCGTCGCCACCGGGGTGCCGGCCGGCGCCGCCTGAGGACGATCGCAGTTCGTAGCGCCAGACCCGCAGCGGGTAGTCCAGCTCCATGGCCTCGGCGGGGGTGTTGCGGGTGTTGGTCATCCCGGTGTGCACCCCGGACATGCCAGGACGGTTGGGGGTGCCGCCTTCGCCGCCGCCGAGCGTCTCGTAGTAGCTGAACGGGCGGCAGTCACCGTCGCCGCTGGCGCCGATGAGCAGGTTGTTCATCGTGCCTTGGCTGGCCGCGGGTACCCGCTCGGGAAGGGCCTGGGCGAACGCGCCGAGCAGGACGTCGACGATGCGCTGGCTGGTTTCGACGTTGCCCGCGGCCGTCGGCGCGGGGAACCGGGCATGCACCACGGAGCCTTCGGGTGCGTGGACGTGCAGCGATCGGTAGCAGCCGGCGTTGGGTGGTGCGTCGGGGTCGGTGAGCATCCGGAAGACGAACATCGCCGACGACAGGGTGACCGCGAACACCGCGTTGAGGTTCACCGGGATCTGGGGGTCGGTGCCGTCGAAGTCGATCGTCACCTCGTCGCCCGCGACGGTCACCGCAGCGCGGATGGTGACCCCCTCGCCGATCTCCAAGACGTCGGCGCAGCGGTAGCAGCCGTCGGGGATCTCCCGCACGGCCGCCCGTACCCGGCGGTCGGAGTAGTCGCACACGGCCGCCATCGCCTCGTGCAGCCGGGTTGTTCCCATCCGGGTGGCCAGCTCCCGCAGCCGCCGGGCGCCGACGTGGTTGGCGGCGAGCTGGGCTCGCAGGTCACCCCGGCGCTCACCGGGGGTGCGGGAGTTCGCGGCGATCAGCCGTAGCACGTCGTCACGTTCCCCTTCGGCGTCGGCGATCAGGACCGGCGGGATCCGGAGTCCCTCCATCGCGATGTCGGTGGCAGTCGCCGGCATCGACCCCGGTGCCGCGCCACCGACGTCGGCGTGATGCGCCCGGTTGGCGACATAGCCGAGCAGTTCCCCGGTGTCAGCGAAGACCCCGCCGACGATGGTGAGGTCGGGTAGGTGGGTGCCGCCCAGGTACGGGTCGTTGACGCAGACCTGCTGGCCGGGCTGCAGCGCACCGTAGGCGTCGAGGACCGCGCGGACGCTGGCCGGCATGGCACCCAGGTGCACCGGAATGTGCTCCGCTTGGGCGACCATCTCCCCGTCCGGATCGAACACCGCCGCCGAGCAGTCCGCGCGTTCCTTGATGTTCGGCGAGTACGCCGCACGCCGCAGCGCCACACCCATCTCCTCGGCGACCCCGGCCAGCGCGTGCCGCACCACCTCCAACTCAACCCCGGACAGCTCAGCCATGCAGGTCCACCACCAGGTTGCCGGCTTCATCGACCACGGCAGTCTCGCCCGCGGCGAGCAGGGTGGTGGTGTCCGGTTGTTCGATCAACGCCGGTCCGGGGACCTCGTCGCCCGTCACCAACCCCGCTCGGGACACCACCCGCACCACGCCCGCGCCACCGATGTCCCGGGACCGCTCCGGCGCCGGTTGTCCCAGGTCCCAGTCCGACGGTGGCTGGGACAGGATCGGTTCGCCCTGCGCGACCACCCGGAGCGTGACGATCAGGACCCGCTCGTCGGGCATCGCGTACCCGTAGGCCTCCCGGTGCGCGCGGTGCAGCAATTGCGCCGGGTCGGCCCCGGGCTCCACGGCGATCCGCAGCTCGTGGGACTGCCCGGCGTAGCGCGCATCGGCGACCCGGGACACGGTGATCCCGCTCGACACGCCTTGGCGTTGCAACTCCTCGCGAGCCTGCGCCTCCAACCCGGCCCAGGCGTCGGTGAGGTCCGCACCGGCCGGCGCCATCACCGTTCGAGACGCCTCATGGCGGGCCGGGGCCAGCAACAAACCCAACGCGCTGAGCACTCCCGGGGCGGGGGGTATCACCACGGCGCGGCAACCCAGCTCGCGGGCCAACGCGGTCGCGTGCAGCGGACCGGCCCCGCCGTAGGCGACCAGCACCAACCCCGCCGGATCGACACCGCGCTCGGTGCTGACCTTGCGCAGCGCCCGCGCCATCGTCGCCCGCACCACCGCCAGGATCCCCGCCGCCCCACCCGCCGACTCCGCCAGCGCACCGACCGCGCGCGCGGCCGCGTCGATGTCCAGGCGCAAACCCCCACCGAGTTCCCGGTCCGGGTCGAGATGACCCAGCACGCAGTGCGCGTCGGTCACCGTCGCCTCGCTACCACCCAGCCCGTAGCAGGCCGGACCCGGGTCGGCACCCGCCGAGCGGGGACCGACCCGCAACGCACCACCGGTGTCGATCCAGGCGATCGACCCACCGCCGGCGCCCACGGTGTGGATCCCGACCGCCGGGGTCCGAAACGGCAACCCCGCGATCTGCGCGGACGTCGACACCTCCGGCCGGCCATCCCTGATCAGACACACATCGCTGGACGTGCCACCCATATCGAACGCGATCGCGTCGCCGAAGCCGGCGGACCGGGCGACGGCACCCGCCGCGACGACACCCGCAGCGGGCCCGGACAGCAACGTGTGCACCGGGGCGGACGCAGCGAAATCCAGACCGGCGGTACCACCACCGGAGGTCATCACGGTGATCGTCGGGTCGGGGAGCTGGGCCGTCAGGTCAGACAGGTAACGGCGCATCACCGGTTCGACCGCGGCGTTGAGCACACACGTCGAGGCCCGCTCGAACTCACGGAACTCCGGCAACAACACACTGGACCGGGTGATCGGCACACCCAACGCGGCCAACGCGTCGCACAGCCGCCGTTCGTGCCCGTCACCGGCGTAGGAGAACAGCAAGCTCACCGCCACCGACTCCGGCGCCAAACACCGCACCGCGCGCACCACCCGGTCGATCTCCTCTTCGGTCAGCGCGACGATCACCTCACCGTCCGGTCCGGTCCGCTCCACCACGGTCACCACCCGCTCGTGTGGCACGAGCGGCTCGGGGCGGGTGACGGTGAGGTCGTAGAGCGCGGGCCGGTCCTGCCGGGCGATCTGCAGCACATCGGCGAACCCGTCGGTGGTCACCAACACCGTCCGCGCGACGCAACGTTGCAAGACCGCGTTGGTAGCCGTCGTGGTGCCATGCGGCAACAGCCGCAGCCCCGCACCCGACCAGGCCTGCTCGACACCCCGGCGCACACCCACCGCCTGGTTGCCCGGAGTGGTCGGCACCTTCACCGCCCGGGGCCGGTGCCCAGCAGCATGCACCACCACATCAGTGAACGTCCCCCCAACATCGACCCCGGCACACGCCCCGGAGGAGTCGGCCATCACTACTGCCCTCCCCGCTTGCGCTGGTGATCTTGTTTTAATGATGAGGCTGCAGGTCGCTCACCCGTCGGCAGCGCTTCGCTGCGCGTAGGCATCGACAAGCTGCTCCTGCGCCGTGTCCAGGTAGGCGGCGAGTAGTCGTTCGGCGCCGGGTCCGTCGCCGACTTCGATGCGGCCGAGGATCTCCCGGTTACCCGCCAGATACGGCTCGTAGAACCGGCGCGGGTCGGCCATGACGTGGAAGACCAACCGGAGCTCAGCGAGGATTCCCCGCATGAGCTCGTCCACCCGCGGGCTACCGGCGAGGGCGGCGAGTGCCTGGTGGAAGTGGATGTTCGCGGTGCCCAGTCCCTGCCAGTCGAGCCGTTTTTCGGCTTGCTCACCCTCGACGACGGCGGCCGCGACCCTCTCCATCTCCGCCAGCGGACTGTCGATATCCCGGACGATCGCGCATTCGACGAGCTTGCGGACTCGGTAGAGGTCGATGACGTCGCTGACCGTCAACACCCGGACGAACACCCCACGGTTGAGCTCGTGGGTGAGCAGCCGCTCACGGGTCAGCAGCTGGAATGCCTCACGGAGGGTGTTGCGGGACACCCCAAGGCCGCTTCCGATGGTGTCCTCGGCCAAGCGGCTACCCGGGGGGAAGAATCCCTCGGCGATGCGGGTGCGGAGCACCTCAGCGACGCGTTCCGCGGTGCTGATGCGGCCGAGCAGCGCGCGGTCGGCCTCCAGCGCGCGACCCTGCGCGGGTAGCTGCCGGAGGGATCCGGGGACAACGCTACTCACGGCAGCCTCCAGCGGTGCCCGTACGGACGAGACCCGCACAGTCAATCGCAAATCGAAGGACGAAGCAACAGTACTATTGTCTGATCGTTCAACGATCCTCTAGTATGATTCTAGCCGCATCAGTGGTGAGGTTGCGGTTCGACACGCTGGCGAGGTCTGCCCAATCAGCCACCACCTTGCGAGGTGACGCCATGAGCGCTACCGGGGACGTCGGGCTGTTCGCGTGGTTCCGGGCTCTAGCCCGAGTTTCCGGGATAATTCGATCTTGGTTGCCGTTGCTGCTGGTCAGGGATGATGTTGATGTTCGTTGGGTGTATGACCTAAGTGCTAGGTGCGGGGTGTCCAGCGGTGGAGGTCGAAGAT
>JALYTS010000101.1 GCA_030854185.1 Actinomycetota bacterium
ACTCTTTAGGTCATACACCATGACAAGATCGAATGCGCTTCGACACGCCGGATCCACGCAGGTCAAACCCCCATACACGTCAAGATCAAATCATCAAGATCCAACTAGCCCGGAAACTGGGGCTAGGGAGACACTGGCGGCTCTGGCCGCTGATTCTCGCGTCCACCAAGCGGTCCTCAGTGGCAACCTGCGGGACGTCTCCCGCATCAAGCTTGAGGTCTTCGGTCTCGACTCATATCTCGATCTTGCCAGCAGCGCCTACGGCGACGACCACACCGAGCGTTCCGAGTTGGTCGCCATCGCCCGGCATCGCGCTACCGAGCGGACGGCTGCCACGTTCGACAAACAGCACACCGTACTTATCGGGGACACACCCCACGATGTAGAGGCGGCCCTCACGGCTGGCGTGCGAATCATCGCGGTCGCCAGCGGAAAAAGCGATGAAACTGAGTTAGCACAAGCCGGAGCGCCAGTTACCGTCTCTGACCTCACTGATACTGCGACAATCGTACAATTAGTGACCGATGGACTGCAAACGTCCGCTGGGCAACCGCGCACGTAGGTTACCAGGAATCTGTTGGTAACAGCTCAGATTGCGATCTTCTCAGCGGTGCTCTGCCTCACGGAATTGCCGTGCGACCAGCTCTGGTGGGCCAGCGCCCGAGGATGTATTTCGCCTTCTCCGCGTCATCCAGTTCTCTGGTGGCGTTGCTGGCGCGCACGAAAAACGCGACCTTCTTGATCATTTGTCCGTTCTTGTCGACCGTGACCTCGGCGTCGACCGGGAACCCGGACGCGTGAACGTATACGCGGCAGATATCAGCTCCGTCGACGGTGTGGATGTAGGAACTGACGTTCGAGGCCACCGCAGCTCCCATCGAATTGGCGATGAGGTCGCCGAGGCACAGTTGGAACAGGTCGCGGTCGTCCTTGCCCGGCTTGCGCAGTGACGCGTAGTCGCTGGCCAGCCGGGTTGAGCTCTTGCCCGTAGGGCTTCAAGGTCGCGTTCGGGTTCAGCTCGCGCAGTCGCTGCTCGGAGATCGACAGCATGCCGCCGGTGCCGCACGCCGGGTCGAGCAGGGTCTTGAGGATCCCCGGCTTGTGCAACTCCGGCTCGTCGGTGAGCAGCAGGTCGACCATCAGCCGGATGACCTCGCGCGGGGTGAAGTGCTCCCCCGCAGTCTCGTTGGACAGCTCGGAGAAACGGCGGATCAGCTCCTCGTACAGGTAGCCCATCTCCAGGTTGGACACCTTGTCCGGGTGCAGGTCCACCTGCGGGTCGCAGAACTTCGACACCACCAGGTACAGCAGGTTCGCCCTGGTCAGCAGGGTGATCTGCGTGTCGAACTCGAACTTCTCGATCACGTCCCGCGCGGCCTCGGAGAACCCGGCGAGGTAGGCACGCAACTGGTCGGCGATCGTCGTCGGATCGGCCAACACCCGCTGCAAGGTCAGCGGCGAGGTGTTGTAGAAGGCCAGGTCACCGGCGGCCGCCCGTAGGATCGCGTCACGGTCGCCGTACTGCCGGTGTACGGCGAGAACCTTGGTCTTGGTCGGTTCCAGCACGCAGTCCAGCCGGCGGATCACGGTGAGCGGCAGGATCACCTTGCCGTACTCGGACTGCTTGTAGTCACCCCGCAGCAGGTCGGCCACCGACCAGATGAACGCAGCATGATTCTTGATTACCCCAGACGCGCTGGTGGACATCGACACCTCGTTCATCCTCGGCTGGCAGCGTCAGCGATGCTCGCACGGGCCGCCGACCGATAGAACACAACCTGCTTCGGTCATCAGGTGGTCCAGTCTCACAGCTTGTCGCACTACGGCGAGGATCTCCCGCGAGAGAGTAGATCTGGCGAGAAGTCTGGCGTACTCTTGGCCTCATGAGCGCGGTGCCAGTGGGCGATGCACGAGATCACTTCTCTGAGTTGATTGCTGAGGTCGAACGTACCCATGAGCGCGTCACCGTGACCCGGCACGGACGGGCCGTCGCGATACTCCTCTCACCCGAGGATCTGGAGTCGCTGGAAGAAACGCTTGACATCTTGTCTCAGCCAGGGGCGCTGGACGAGATCCGGAAGTCTGCGCAAGACGTTGCGGCGGGGCGAACGGTGAGCATTGAGGAAGTCCGGGCGGAATTCGGCCGGCCTCGTGACTGAAGAACCCTTCCGTGTTCTCGTCACCGCAACAGCTCAGCACTGCCTTCGCCGGTTACCGGAAAAGATCGTAGGGGCGTGTCTCGAGTTCATCGATGGACCGCTAGCTGCCAACCCGTACCGGCTCGGCAAGCCGTTACAGCGGGAACTGGCTGGGTATCACTCAGCGCGCCGTGGTGCGTACCGCGTTGTCTACGAAATCGACGACGCCACGCGCACCGTGATCGTCGTGCGGATAGACCATCGAGGCGACGTATACCGCTCCCGCTGAGGGTGGCGGACCTGAACACCGACCGATCTGGGCTCAGCGGTGGCTGCTCGGTGAGTGCAGTTCGTCTCCTAGTTCGTGTACAGCCGCATGGGTGGGCCAGGTGTCCCGCATCCGGGTAGGGGCGTGGTGCAGCGCGCGGCTGAGCCGTGTCGAGTTGGTTGCGCGGCACACGGCCAGTGCTGCTCGCCGAGCACGCCGAGGTCCTGGAGCCGCTCGCGGCCTGGTGCGATGTCGATCAGGCGACTTGGATGTCGTGCTATACGGCAAGACCGCCTGCCGCAGCGCTCACGCCCGTATCAACGGCCGGCTTCCGCCCCGCAGCATCAGCCATCCCCACCACCTCCAGTTTCACGTCCCCGGAGCAACGGTCACCCTCGATCCACGATTCGTCGCTCCGCACACCATCACCGGAATGCTGATCAGCGGGGACTACACGGACGAAGGAACCGAACCGATCGACGGTCTCTGGGTGGTCGACGCGGCAGACGGGATTTTCTACCCCTCCCGTTATACCCTCAGTGACGAGTCGGTCCTGCTGTCGTACCGGGTCGGTCACAGCGCCTGGCTGCACCCCGGTGACGTCCTGTCCGGACCACCACTGCCGGTCTACCAGCGCGACGACGTCCGCTACCGCATGCTGTTGCGCTGCGAGACCCTGACACCGCACCGCACGGAGGCCGAGTGACCGACCGCGTCGCCTGGATGCGCACTCAGTTCGACCACGCGGCCCGCCGCCACAGCCTGACCCCGGATGGCCCCACCCTCGGCGGGGTCCGCGATCGCACGATCAGCGGCCGCGTCACCAACCACGAGACCACCCGCTGGTTGCGAGTGATAGCCGTCGCGACCGACCACGCACACGGGGTGGTGTGGGACGGCCCGATCGCCGCCACCGAGATCACCGGTGTGCGCCGCCCCGAGTTGCTTACCGTCGAGCAATGGACAGCGCAGGACCAGACGATCCGCGCTGAGCTGTGGGAGCTGGTCACCGAACCGATCTGCGCACCCCACGAGAAGCTCAACCAGGTGCTCACGCTGCCAGATCTGTGGTGGCCGAACCTGCACGCCAGCCTTGATCGTCTCGCTCGGCATCCGACAACCCGTACCCAGCAGCAGATCACCGCAGCCCTGCGTCGCGGCTACGGCTCCCACGTCAGCAGCCGGGTCGAGCACTGGGTGACCCAGCACGGCGACCTACGATGGACCAACCTCACCCGGGACACTCCGTACCTGCTGGATTGGGAGTTCTGGGGGCTGGCTCCGGCCGGGACCGACGCCGCCACCCTTTACTGCACCAGCCTTCTGGTCCCCGAGGTCGCCGCCACCGTCTACCACCAATTCCGGCACCTGCTGGACACCCCCGATGGACGCATCGCCCAGTTGGGTATCTGCATCCAGCTCGGCCGCCATCATGATTGCGGAGCCCTCGTCGAGCCACTGCGTCAGCTCGCCCACCGCCTCACGTTGACCGTCACGGGGTAGTCCCCGATCCCCGTGAGAACGTGCGAACCTGGCTTGTCCGCCCTGTGATGTGCCTGCGTCGAGCGATCGGGTTGTCGGACCCGCCGGTTACGGTCCGTGCCGTGAGGATCGAACGATTGTTCGCTCGAATCGTCCGTGGAGATGCCGGCAACATCGCATTCGTTGATCTAGTCCGCATCGTGGAAGCGCTCGGCTTCTCCGAGATCGGTGGCCGAGGCAGCCATCGGGTGTTCGCGCATCCGGCTGTCGCCGAATTGATCAATCTCCAGGCGGAAGCCGGGCAGGCGAAGCGGTACCAGGTCAGGCAGGTCGCCAGCCTGATCCGCCGGTATGATCTGCGGTTGGAGGGCCGACGATGAACCCGCGCTATCGCATCGAAGTGACGTGGAGCGCCGAAGATCAGGTATGGGTCGCTGACGTCCCTGAACTGGCGTTCTGCTCCGCGCATGGTCCTACCCCGCACGAGGCCGTCGCGGAGGTGGAGCTAGCCGCTGAGGCCTGGCTTGACGCCGCGCGGGCAACGGGGCGGGCGCTACCCCAACCGTCCGGTTCGGCGCGACAAGCGTGACGTCGGTACCCAGCACCTTGGCCTGCGCCTCGTCCCGACGCCGGAGGCGCTCGACGCCCCGGCGGATCTCGCCCAGCGCGAGCGCGCTGAGGAACAGTTCGGCGGCGGGGACGGACCTGATCCAGGCATTGACCCGCGGATCACACCCGCGGCGGCGGACCTCCGACACGACGCTAGTGTCGGGCAGGTAGCTCACAGCTCGACCTCGCGCGGCAGTTGCTTGGACCGGTCGAGATCGAGCAGGTCGAAGGCTGGACCGGAGCGCAGGTACTCGGCGAAGTCAGGGTGGGCCTGAGACGAAAACTACGGTGACTCGGCGGGTTCTGCCCGCTGGTCACCGAATCGTGGTGGCCGAACCTGCACCCGTTCTCGGCACCGCAACGGCGCGGCACTGCGTTCGCCGACTACCGGAAAAACCCGGGGGCGTGTCTTGAGTTCTTCGATGGTCCGCCACGACGCACCGTGATCGTCGAGCGGATAGATCATCGAGGCGAAGTGTACCGCTCCCGCTGACCGGGAACAGGTCTCCGGTCTGGCACCTGTGAACACCGTTCAGACAGCGTGGACTCCATGGGTTTGGTCGGCACCGCCTTCCGGCCCGATGACCGGCAAACGCAGCACACTCCACCGGCGTCCGCGACTAACGCTCCGGTCAGGGAACGAGCGGATTAACCCAACGCAGACCGTCGAACCGGGCGAAGTCGGTGTCGGCCGAGCAGATCCCGACCCCGTACTCGATAGCCAGCGCGGCCAGATGCGCATCAGGGATCGCGTTGGCGACCAGCCGGTGGCGGCGCACGAGCCTGCCGAGCACCTCGGCGTGCCGTTCGGTCGGCACGGGAACCCAGGCGGCGGGCGCGGCCAGCCAGTCGGACACCCGATCCCACGCCTCGTCGGCGTCCAGGGGACGCTCATAGGCGCGCGGGTGAGTCCTGATCCGGACGAACGCCAGCAACGACGGCCAAGGGAGCCCTATGCGCACCGCGCCGTTGAGCGCCTCGGTGAGCCAGTTCAGCGCGGGCTCGTGGTGGGGACTGGTGTCGTCCTCCGCATACAGCAGGACGTTGGCGTCCACGATCACGGTGCGGCTGACCCGTCGAGCACGTCCAGTACCTCGGCCACGTCGGTGATATCAAGCCGGGCGTGGCCGGCGGACGTGCGCTGGACGAACTGAGCCGAGGAGCAGCTGCGGGACAGACCACGCCGAACCAGGTCGTTGACCACCGCGCTCACCCCGACGTGGCGCTCGCGCCGCAGGTGCTCGATCGCAGCCGCCACATCGTCGTCCAAGGTGACTGTCGTACGCATGCGACCAAGATAGCATCTTGATGCGGTCACGAAGACCATCCCGCGGACCTTGGCCGTCGCGGCCATCAGCGGCGTCGATCGCTGGTTGGTCGGGCGGCGCCACGGGCGGGCGGAGCATCGCACGGTGAACGGGTGGATACCCTGTCGCGCATGATGGACGAGGAAGCGGGCGACAGCCGGGACACGCCCGGCCTGGAAGGCGCGCTGACCAGGGTGGAGCGTGCGGTGGAGGCCAGCAGCAAGGCCGTCGCCGCATTGGCGCGCGAGCTGAAACGGGCCCACGCCGCAGCCGCGTCGGGCCAGGTGCGGGAGTTGCGCCGGGCCTTGGACGCGGGGCAGGCGATGGCTGGTGACGTCCTGGAACGGGTGGGAGCCACAGCCACGGCCTACGACGTCGACGAAGTCGACCTGCTCGCCTCCGGTGCCTACGCCAAGGAGCTGCTCGCCGCGGCCGAGGCGGCGGACGTCGCCATGTTCGCCGAGGACGACCGGCTGCTGTGCTACCCGTCGATCGTGCGGGTGTTGCCCGGCGACCTCGCGCTGGAGATCGACCGCAAACGGGCCCGCGGGATCCGACCGTCGGTCGTAGTCGCCCAGCTCGGCAAGGCACAGCGGGCCGGGCCCCGGTTCAAGCCGGCGCCGTTCCTGGCGAGCCTGGTCGGCGCCTACGATCTCGTCGTCGCCGGGCAGGGCAAACCGCCGGGCGCGGTGGTGCGGCTGCTTGAGGTCTACAACGCGCTGACACTGCTGCCCGGGCAGTCCCGGGACTACACCCGTGCCGAGTTCGCCCGTGATCTGTACCTGCTCGACCAGAGCGGTGAGACCGCCGGGCCCGGCGGGCGGCGGTTGCGCTGGGCGGCGAGTTCAGGCACCCGCCAGGCCGGTGTGCTCACCACGGTGGCCATGAGCGGACAGCAACAACGCTACTGGGGCATCGCGGTCGAGCCGGACCACAGCGAGCCGGACCACAGCGAGTCGGGCCCCGGTGAGTCGGGCCGCAAGGAGGAGGGTGCGGGGTGAGCGAGATCCGTGGCGGCCTGCCCGCGGGCGGGATCGGGTTGGGGCCCGAGGAGTACGCCGAGTTCGTGGCCAAGGAGTACCTGGGCGACTACGTCCGCGCCGGCGGGGCCGCGGTGCGCTTCGTCGTGGCCGGCAGCGACGACGTCGCGGTGCGCTGGCACCGCAGCCTGGCGTCCATCGCCGACGCCGAGGGCTACCTGTGCGTCGCGGTGGACGCGGCGGGCCACCGGGTGCACCTGATCGACCAGGTCTTCGCCGCCGTCGCCCGGCAGGTCGACTGGCGCGATCTCGCGCGACGCCAGGTGCGCGCCGGGTGGGAATCGCTGGGTCTGCCACCGTCGGCGCCCGACGAGCTGGCGGTGGCCGCGGTCGCCGCGCACCACGACGTCGCCGTGCCGGAAGCTGCTCGCAGCATGCGCCGGCACCTGGAGAACGCGTTGCTGCGCGACCCGTCGCTGGACCGGGAGTTCCGGCTGGCGGTGTTGCGGCTGTGCCAGTGCGAGCTCGGCACCGGCGACGTCCTGGACACCGAACGTGACGCGGTGCTGTCGTGGCTGCGGGTCGAGCCGGTCGCACTGCGAATGCTGAAATCCGCGACGCTGTACGGGCGGGTCGCCCGGCACAACGCGCGATCGCTGCTGGTGTCGCTGGCGGCGTGGCGGGCCCGCGTCACGGGGTCGGGTCTGGTACTGGATGTCGACCTGAGCCGGCTCGCGGTCGCCCGCCGCCCCCCGCTGGAACAGCGAGCGGGCCACTATTACAGCAAGGCCGCAGTGCTCGATGCCTACGAGGTGCTGCGCCAGCTCGTCGATGCCACCGACAACCTGCGCAGCGCGTTCGTCGCGGTGACGGTGCCACCTGAGCTGGTCACCGACGACACCCGTGGCCTGCCCGCCTACAGCGCCCTGCACCTGCGGGTCGTCGACGAGATCCGGGACCGCCGCCGCGCCAACCCGTTCGCCGCGCTGGTCCGGCTGGAGACCCGCCTGGAGGTGGTCCGATGAATACGTCGGTCCGGCTCACCGCGCGGCGCGCGGTCGAGGCCCTGCGGGCGGGGGTGCCCAGCAGGGACGCGGTGACCGCGCTGGGCAGCGGCCAGTCCGACATCGAGGACCGGTTCACCACCTTGATCGACGGGATCGGCCAGGTCCGCACCGGACCACGGGGGCTGCTGCTCGGTGGCGGGTTCGGCGCCGGCAAGAGCCACGTCTTGGAACACCTGACCCACCTGGCCCTGGACCGCGGGTACGCGGTGAGCCGCATCGTGGTCAGCAAGGAGACGCCGCTGCACGACCCGGCCAAGGTGCTGCGCGCCGCGGTGGAGTCCGCGGTGTTGCCCGACGGGTCGATCGGCGCGGTGGCCGAGGCGGCCGCAGGCCTGGATCCCGACGGCGTGGCCTTCGCCGAACTGGTGCGCTGGGCCGGTGGCGCCGGCGCACCGGTCGACGAGTGGTTTCCCTTGACGCTGACCCTGTTCCCGCGGGTGCAGGCCGGCGAGGACAACTTCGCCGACGCGATCGTCAGGTTCTGGTCCGGGGATCGTCTGGCCGTCGCTGACGTACGCCGACACGCCAAGTTCGCCGGGCTGGGACGTCCGGCGCTGGCCGCGGTGCCCGCGCGGGAACTGGCCCGTCAGCGATTCCGCTTCCTGGCCCGGCTGCTCGTCGCCGCCGGCTGCGAGGGCTGGGTACTGCTGTTCGACGAGGTCGAGCTGATCGGGCGCTACACCTTGCAGCAACGCGGCCGCTCCTACGCCGAGCTGGCCCAGTGGCTGCAACCCGACACTGACGACCCCGCGTCGCCACTCGCGACTGTGCTGGCCATGACCGACGACTTCGACGCCGCGGTGCTCACGGCGAAGAACGACCGCGAGGTGGTCCCGGCGAAGCTGCGCGCCAAGCAGGTAGCCGAATGGGACGAGATCGCCACCCGGGCGCAGACCGCCATGGGTCTGATCGAGCGCGACATGCTGCTGCTCACCACCCCCGACACCGACGAGCTCGACTACGCCTACCAGCGGCTCAAGGCCCTGCACTCCGAGGCATTCGGTTGGAACGCCCCGGACGTGACCGGCCTGGAACGCCTCGGCACCACCCGGATGCGCCAGTACGTGCGGGCCTGGATCAACGAGTGGGACCTCGTCCGGCTCGACCCCTCCTATTACCCGCGCACCGAGGTCGCTCCCATCACCTTCAGCTACGCCGAGCAGCCCGATCTCGACGTCAACGACGAGCCTGTGGGCCATTGATGCACGCACATGCTAGCATGCATGTGTGCGGACCACGGTAGAGATCAGTGACGGGCAGCACCGCGCGCTGAGCGTGCTGGCGCAGCAGCGGGGCCTACGCGGGTTCTCTCAACTCGTCCAGGAGGCGCTTGACTCCTATCTCACCGACCTCGGCCAGGACGAGATCGCCATGCTGCTGGATCTCGAGGGCACGCTCGACGAGCAGCAGGAGCACGAACTGCGAGCCAGGATCGAGGCAGCGA
This sequence comes from Actinomycetota bacterium, assembly GCA_030854185.1. Lineage (GTDB taxonomy): Bacteria > Actinomycetota > Actinomycetes > Mycobacteriales > Pseudonocardiaceae. The sequence continues at coordinate 9,296 of JALYTS010000101.1, forward strand.
GAGCGACATGGCGGGCCTCGTAGTCGTCGACACCGATCTGGTCATCGACTTCCTTCGCGGCCGCGGTCCCGGTGCGCAGCTGACCCGCCGTCTCGTCATCGAGCGTCGGCTGCGCTTGACCGCCGTCACTGGCTTCGAGCTACGGGTCGGCGCAGACTTCCTCGCTCGCCGGGATCAAATCCTGGGATTGTTCCGGTCCCGGACTGTGCCACTCGATCTGGCATCCGCCCTCCGATGCGGTGAGGTGGCGTCCGCCCTGCGGGCAAGTGGGACCAGCATCGGCTTCGCGGACTGCATGCAGGCCGGTGTCTGCCTGCGGTACGGCCTGCCGCTCGCGACGCGGAACCGGAAGCACTTCGAACGGGTCGAGGGTTTGCAGCTCATCGACGTCGAGGCCGCGTGACGGGTGCGCGGCTTCACTGGTCGATGGCGTAGACGACCTCGACCATGACGGTGAGGTCCTGGGTACCGGGCTCGATGGGGACGGGCGCAGCCGCCGCCGGTGCACGCTCGCCGCCGAATGGGCTCGGCGGGTTGACGGCCGCCTCGGTGATCGAGCGGATCCGGCCCAGCTTCACTCCGGCCGCGTCGGCGATCTGCTTGGCATGTGCCTGCGCCTGCCGCACCGCGTCAGCCCGCGCCTGGGCACGCGACGCGCTGTCGTCACCGATCGAAAAGCTGAGTTGTTGCACCCGCACAGCGTCACCCACTGCCCCCCCGGCGGCGTCGATGAGGCCGCCGGCGGCGCCGATGTCATGCAGCGTGGCCGTGACCTGGTTGGTCACCTCGTAACCGGTGATCCGCCCCGTCGCAGGGTCGGACGTCGGGCTGACCGACAGCTGGCTGGTCTTCAGGTCCGCCGCTGCGACTCCCCTGCTCTTCAACAGGTTGATCAGCGCGGCCGCCTTTTCGGTATTGGCATCAAGGGCGCCCTTCGCGCTCTGGCCCCGGGTCTGGACCCCGATCACGACGGTGACAGTGTCCGGGGTCCTGGTGACCGTTCCCAGGCCGCGAGTAGTGATGCCGGCTGCCGATCCGGCGCCAGTCAACGTCGCCGCGGCCGGCTCGTTGCTCCCGGAACAACCGACCAGCGCGAGTGCGCCGAGTACGAGGACCGCCACACTGGACAAGCCGCGCTTCATCGAGATCTCCGTTCGACGATTGGTGCACCAAGGACGATCCGGAACACTGTACGACCGGGTCACCATCGGTTGATCACGGTTTGCGTGCCTACGGTGACACACGCTGTCGTCGTAGGCGCATAAGCCGTGATCTTCCTGTCACTGGCCTGTCAGGTGCCGACATCGCGAGCGTCATGCTGGAAAAGACGGACCACTGCGGTTCGCGGCCAGGTTCAGCGTATGAGGATCACTTGGCCCGAACGGACCACCAGCGGGCGTCTTGGCGCCAGCAATCGACCATTGGTCGCAGTCGGGCGACGAGGATTCTCAGGTCTGAACGAAATGATGCTCCGCCTCCATAGGGTTCCGCGCCATGCGGACGCCACCCGGGTCTCTGTCGCAGCGGAGCCGGACGCGCGGATTGCCGCTGCGTGAAGGAGCGTTTTCGCCGGCCGGCGTCACGAGATCGGGAACGGCGTAAGCGGAATAGTCGAGGAGGAGTGATGATCGAATCGGAGCATCTTGAGTCCAGCCTGCCGGAGCTCGACCACACGAATGACCCCCGGGGTGGGGCCATTGCCTGGGCGCTGCTGACGGTGATCGCGACTGTAGTCGTCAGCATCCTGCTGACAATGATGTAGGTGACTGGTCCCTGGATCCCGATGTGCTCGCGAAGTTGAGGACTTGAAGACGTAGCGCAGCAACGCTGGTCCTGAGTTCGCAGCACCTACGCACAGCGCGACAATCCTTTCCCGGACGTCACTGATTCATCGCCTGCTACGCCGCGCTGGCCCGCAACGACGCTGACGTGGTGCTCATCCCGGAGGTCGCCTTCCAGCTCAACGGGGACGGTGGCCTGCTGCACCACGTGCAGCGCCGAGTGCAGGACCGCGGATACGCCGTCGTGGTCGTCGCCGAGGGGGCTGGGCAGGAGCTGCTTGACGGCGAACAGGCCCCCGGCGACGTCCCCCGCGACGCCTCAGGCAACACCGTGCTACGCGACGTCGGCGGGTTGCTGCGACGGCGATTCGCCGAGCACTTCGCCGCGGCCGGTATCGAGGCCAGCATCCGGTTCATCGACCCGAGCTACGCCATCCGGAGTGTGCCGGCCAACCCATACGACAGCGTCTACTGCGTCCGGCTCGCGCAGGCCGCGGTGCACGCCGCGATGTCTGGGCGCACTGAGATGGTCGTCGGCCGGTGGCGCCGGCGATTCGTGCACATCCCGATGGCGGCGGCCGTCAGCAAGCGCAACCAAGTGGACCCGCACGGTGATCTGTGGATGTCGGTCCTGGAGGCCACCGGGCAGCCAGTGCGCTTCGACGACTGACGCGGTAGAGGTCAACGCTGCGTAATCGATGTGTACTGCCGCTCGGTGTGCCCGGTGTAGACCTGCCGCGGTCTGCCGATCTTGGTTTCCGGATCGTTGATCAGCTCGCGCCAGTGCGCGATCCAGCCCGGCAACCGCCCCAGCGCGAAGAGCACCGTGAACATCCTGGTCGGAAAGCCCATCGCCCGGTAGATCACACCGGTGTAGAAATCGACGTTGGGGTAGAGCTTGCGCTCGATGAAGTAATCATCGGCCAGTGCCTTCTCCTCCAGCGCGAGGGCGATCTCGACCAGCGGGTCGTTGACTCCCAGCTTGCGCAGTACCTCGTCCGCCGTCTTCTTGACGATCTTCGCGCGGGGGTCGTAGTTCTTGTAGACCCGATGCCCGAAGCCCATCAGCCGCACACCGTGATCCTGGTTTTTCACCTTTTCGACGAAGGCGTCTACGTCACCCCCGTCGGCGCGGATGCGTTCGAGCATCTCCGGCACGGACTGGTTCGCCCCGCCGTGCAGCGGGCCGAACAGCGCATTGATCCCCGCCGAGATCGACGCGAACAGGTTGGCCTGCGAGGAGCCGACCATCCGCACCGTGGACGTGGAGGTGTTCTGCTCGTGGTCGGCGTAGAGGATGAGCAACAGGTCCAGCGCGTCGGCCACCACCGGATCGACGTCGAAGGGTTCAGTGGGCAGCCCGAAGGTCATCCACAGGAAATTGTGCACCAGGCTCAATGAGTTGTCCGGGTAGAGGAACGGCTGGCCGATCGACTTCTTGTAGGCGTATGCGGCGATGGTGGGCAACTTGGCCAGCAGCCGTACCGTGGAGATCTCCACCTGGTCGTGGTCGAATGGGTTGAGGCTGTCCTGATAGAAGGTCGACAGCGCGGATACCGCGCTGGCCAGCACCGGCATCGGATGGGCCTCATGGGGAAAGCCGTCGAAGAACCGCCTGAGATCCTCGTGCACCAAGGTGTGGATACGGATCTCCTCGGCGAAGTTCGCCAGCTGTCCACTGGTCGGCAGGTCCCCGTAGATCAGCAGGTAGCTGGTCTCCAGGAACGTCGAGTGCTCGGCGAGTTGGCCGATCGGGTACCCGCGGTAGCGCAGCACGCCCGCGTCGCCGTCGATGTAGGTGATAGCCGACGTGCACCCGGCGGTGTTCACGAAGCCCGGATCCAGGGTGACCATCCTGGTGGCAGCCCGCAGGGTGCCCAGGTCGACCCCGGAGGCGCCCAGGGTGGCCCCCGTGGTCGACATCCGGTGCTCACCCTCCGGATAACTCAGGGTCACAGCTGGATCACCACGACCGTCCTCAGACATGACGATCCTCTCTGAGCGACGCACCCACTAGGTCGGAAACCTGAACCTCAACGGCGTCGGCTTCGGGGCACTGGGATCTGGCGCTTCGAACTAGCTGAGCGGCGACTTCGGTCATCTTGCCTCCCGGGATCGCGCGCCACGGTATGAACCGCTGTTTACGGTCGAGTACGCGGCGCGTTATCCCAGCGCAAACCTATGTTTCGGACGGGTTACCCCACATGGACCGGATAGCTGCTTGACACCCACCCTCCTTGACCTCGCCCGATCGATGGCGGATCTCGACACGGTCAGCGTGGAAGACTGTCGAAACGTCTCAAGCCCCGGGACGAGACCGCTCACCGAGAGGCTCGACCAATTGCACGACCTGCCGTTCGATCGACCTGGCCGCTTCTGGCGGGGCCACATACACACCCATTCCGACCGGTCCGACGGGGCGTTGCCACCCGAGGAGGTGCGGAAACCCGGATTCATCACGATCCTTGGCGCCGAGCTGCACGCTCCTCGCACCGAGTTCTCCACCAAGTGGCACATCATCGCGGTAGGACTGCCGCTCGGATTCGCACCCCCCTGCCCAGGTGAAAGCGGCCCGGAGCTGGCCCGCCGGGCCCGCGCCGCGGGGGCGTTTATCGGCATGGCCCACCCTGCGGCGTCCCTGCTCACCCTCCCTGACGCCGAGAGCCTGGATGCCGCCCATGCGGTCGAGGTGTACAACGCGCTGTCGGCCAGGGAGGATCGGGCCGACATCTGGCATCTGTGCGACGTGTTGCTGGGCCGGGGCCGCCGGCTGACCGCATACGCGGCCGACGACGCCCATTTCCAGCCCCAGGACCCGCCCGCTTGCGCCGCTCGGGTGCACGTACGCGCCGAGTCGCTCGACCCAGCGGCGCTGCTCGCCGCGCTCACGGCCGGGCACTACTACGCGAGCACAGGACCCGAGCTGCATGAGATCCGGCTCCCCGACGGCCAGCTCACGGTGTACTGTTCGCCGGCCCGCAAGGTGCTGCTCACCGGGTGCGTCCCAGGCGCGGAGGTGATTCAGGGCGAAGCACTGACTCAGTGCTCACTTCCGCTGACCCTGTTCAAGGCGCGCGGTTACTGCCGCGTCACAGTCGAGGACGCCACCGGGGGGCGGGCTTTGGAGCAATCCGATCCAGCTGCGCCCGCCAGGATCGACATGAGCAGCCGCAGGCAGCTGCCAATCCGTGCCTACCGGCGATTGGCCAGCGCACGGCGCGGCAGCACGTTGGAGATGCGGGCTCCGAGCGGATTGCAAGTTGCGGATCGCACGGTCGCGGTTCAGTTGTCAAGTCAGAAGAAATCGGGGTGCGGAGGACGATGATTACCGAGGGAGATCGCCCTAAGCCGCCAGAGCTGCTCGGTCTTTACGCTGCAACTCCAGCGGTGTTCGGGATACTCAAAAATGAGTTTCAGGTTCCCGATACGTACGAACTTGTGTTGTACCATGTGGATGCCGCGGAGCCGTTCTTGATATCCACCCTGGACATTGCTGCGGTCACTATGCGGAAGATTCAAGCTTTGCGCTGGGTAACTAAGCCCGGTGTCGAGACCACGAACGATATCGTTGTAACTCTTGCTGCAGACCTCTTACGATCGCTTGATTACTTGGTGACCTGCTGTAACGATCAAACCAACGCCGATTCCCTGACGAGGTTCAAGCACCAAGTTGCGCTCGCCGCCCGGCACGCCGGCGGTGACGGCGGAGTTGCTAGGCTACGGTGAATCATTCCTCTTTCTCTGGCCTCTTTTGCAAGTGACGGACTCCTAGACAGCAGTGCGCTGGCAGTCCGGCGCAGTTCCTGATGGAGTGAGCGCTGTAGTCCTGGACCAGCATAGTCACCGACCATGCCCGCCCCGTCGCTGTCGGTTGCGGAGCCGCCTCGTACCTCTCCGTGCAGTTGCATCCCAGAGAGATCCAGAGATGAGATCACGGGCCACGCCATCTGGCTTGGGGAAACGATACGCGGCGGCACCGCCTCCTGATCGACCACACTGCGCACCACGGCGGGCGGCACCTTCTCGGTTACCGATGGCCGAAGGACGCTGGTGAGATGCCAACACAAGAAGTGCTGGCGGTAGTCCACGCTATCTGCGCTGTCCATGTCGACGAGCAGACCTGTGATGTTCACACCTGCGTTGAGACGAGCCTGACCGATAGCGCTCTGGACCGCTCCCGTCACTGCGCGGGACTCGGCTTCGCCGCTGCCGATCATTGTCGCCTCCGGTAGTGCCAGATTCAGTCAGATGATCCACGGTGCTGAGACAGCAGACGGGCGCGGAAGTCGTTCACCCTCGCTCTGGTCTCTTCAGCTCGTTGAGTCTCGCTGGTCTCGAACGTCTTGAATACCGCCTCGGCCCCATACTCATCGATCAGGCCCTGGGCGACACGGGTCACAGCGTCTCGCACGAAGGCGGAGAGCGTCTGCCCCTGGTGCCGTGCGACCACCTCAAGCAGCGACCGCTCGTCTGCCGGCACGCGGAAGCAAATGGGAGACGACTCACTGGCCATTGGATCTCCCCTCCGCCTAGTCGAGATGCCGACTACGGGCACGTTGCATGCTGTTGGTCGCTAGTCTAGCGCTGTATGACATATACGTCAACACCACCGTGCTACCTGGATACGTCTGCGTCCGGCCACGTCGGTCACGCAGGCACACACGGCGTGGTGCTCAGCTAAATCCTCGCTCCAGCCCATCATCCACTGCGCTTGTCTTACTCTAACGTATACGTATACAGTGTCGGAGGAGGTGGTGAGATGAACAACATCATGTTCCTGCTGGCAGCTCTGGTGTTTGCCTTCGGTTTGCTGATCGGATCCGCTCTGCAGACTCACGCCGTTGACCGGCGGTATCGGCGGGTAGCGCAACGGGTGCAAGAGCTCCACGAGCTTGAGGAGGCCCTGGAGGCGCAAGCCAAGATCCTGGCCAGAAGGGGCCACCCTCGGGCCAGCTACCAGTCGCACCCCACAGAAGCCTCACACGTCGTCGTGGGCAGGTAACGGTGCGGCAGCGCTGCCGAGCCGCGCCGGGTTGACAGACCGAAATCGCAGCGACCAGTCCCGCGTGCGCATCATAAGGTGATCCGCGCTGATTCCGATCAGCGCGGATCACCAGGCCGCAGAGAAACGATAGCCAACCGGGGCGCTGTCCCGCTTAAGCGCTTGCCCGTGATAGTCCCAGCTGGTGAGACGTCGTCGCAGCTCTGACCTATGAGCTCACCGCAACCGCCGATGAAGTCCGCCACGGGCCCAGGCGATGGTACTGCCATGGCCGGACGCCTAACCCGTTAGTCGGACTGTTCCGCCTCGGCTGCGGTCCAAGAGTCATTCGCAGCTCGACCCGCGGTGAGCGCCTGGCCTCAACACCGACCCAGCCCCACAGCTCATAAGAGGAACGCGAGACCAATGGAAACTGGCACCGTCAATAATGCCTCCGTCGATGCCACGAGCAACATTGAGGGTTATTCAGCCGGCCGTGTAGAAGTGCAGACCGATTACGGCTGAGATGGTTGTCGCGAATGTTGCAAGGGGACGACGGTAGTCGGTGTGCATGATTCTCCAGGTCTTGAAGTTTGCGATGGT